>SVOG01000005.1 GCA_015066525.1 Oscillospiraceae bacterium
CGGGATTTTTGGTGCTTTTTGTCTTTTGCTCGGGGGCAGTACCGTCGTACAGCTCCCACTCGCAAAATACAAAATTCTGCATCTTTTTCAATAGTCTCACAGCGTGTCGAACTTGTTTACATAGTTTTTCGACACGCTGAAGGGCTATCTCGTAAGAGATAGCCCTTGTTTGTATTCTCGTTAGTTGTCAAAGTATTTGGCGTACCGCAGATCGCCTTTAATCGACTGTACTGTGCCGTCGCCGCCCACCACAATATGGTCGAGAAGTGCAATATTGATTTGTCTGAGAAATTGGGAGAGCGAGATGGTCGCGTCGATGTCCGCTGCCGAAGGCACTGCGCTGCCGCTGGGATGATTGTGCGCCACGACCACGGAGGACGCATTATCGCGAATGACGAATTGTGCCACGTCCTTCTTGTTGAGTACGGCGCTGTTTACTTCGCCACCGGTCAGAATATGCGTGTTGATAATCGACTTGGCGTTGTCGAAGGTGACAATCAGTACCGTCTCCGTTTGGTAGTCCTTGAGTTTCATCGAGGCGAAATCCATCAGTTGCTCAAAGGTGCGGTACTGCACGTCCGCCTTCTGCTGATTGAGACGGCGATGCACGTCACGAAACAGCGTCAGCAAAATTGCCGAGTGCTCCTGGATGCCGTCAACCTGTATCAATTCGCTCACGTCGGCGTTCAGAACGTTCTCGAGACTGCCAAAATGGTTGATGAGATTGTATGCGATTGGTTTGACATCCTTCTGCGGTATTGCGTAAAACAATATCAACTCGAGAATGTTGTGGTCGGGCATCGCGTCAAACGAGTTCTTGAGATAACTCTCCTTGACCCGCTGGCGGTGTCCTTTTCTGCTGAGATTTTCCATAGCTTTATCTGAAACAGTTATGTTCTTCGTCGTAGGTGAAGCCCGCTGCGCTGAGCAGTTCTTCAATTTCTTTTCTGTCTTCGTCCAAATCCTCGCACAGTGCGTCGAGCGATGGATAAGCGTCGCGCAGTTTCATATTCACCATACTGTACAGGATGAAGGGGTCTTTCGGTAATGCCATCTTAAATAAAGTTCATATTCACGAGGTGCTCCGCCTGGCGCTGTGCGCGGCGCTGGTCCTTCGTGGTAAGGTTCATAAATTTTGTAATATCGTCGAGACTGTATCCGTTGTCGAGGAGTTCCGCACGACAGAGGAAGTAGAGCGAAATATTGCTCGAAATCCAGTTGAGCTTGTTCGTCTCGAAGGTGTGGCGCGCGAGCTTCAGCGCTTTTTCGCGGTTTTCAAAGAGCATCAGCTCGATGTCGCCGATGGTTTTCTTGCCGAGAAAATTGAGCTGCTCGATATAACTTTCGGGGCTGAACTTTCTGCGCTTTGCACCGCTCATCTGGATGAGCTCATTGGAAAACGAGGTGATGTTTTCGTTATGCTCGAGGTATTGCTTGAGGGTGACAAGGTCGATGAGCACCTCGTTGAGCTTGCCCTGCTCGAGGAGGCGTTCGATTTCCTCGCCGTACTTGCGTATATCGTCGCGGATGCTGATGAATTGGTCGTCCGCAATTTCGAGCAGTCCGGCAACGCGTGACATCTCGCGCGTGATTTTCTTCGGTACGCCGAATTCGCTCTTGTATCCGAGGTCGTGGCTGATTTCCGCCCAGGTGTGTTGGAGGGTGGAGCGAATCTGAATTTCGAACTTTTTATTTTTCAAATCCTTCGGGTACTTCGAATCCTTCGGAAGCGAGCATATGTAGTGCAGCGAGAGATAGCCGAACGAGTCGGGCGTGAGGCTGTTGCGCTTATTGACGGAATTGCTCCAGTCGATGTGGAATAACCCTTCCACGAGCGATGCCACCTTGTCCACGTCGTCCGAGAAGAAACAAATGACCCTTGCCCCGAGAATATCGGTGATGTCGTCGAGCGATTTGTACTTTTCACCTTTGAGTTCGAGCTTGCCTTCGAGGCTCTGCTCCTCTTTAATACGGTGCTCCACCGCCATAATATCAATATCCGAGTCATCGAGCGCACTCTTGAGTATGCCGCTGACAATATCCCCGAGGCGGACAAAGATGTCCCTGTCCTGTTGATACTGTTCGATAATCTCTTTATTTTTCATATCCATTAAATCACATCCGTTATTGTACATTATATGTACTTGTCAAATAGATTATTTATATGATTTTGCCTGACCGAAAATGCCGCTGCCGGTCAACAAACGCTTCCTATGACTATAATATTACATTATAGCATAATGTGTCGAAAAATGATATATCTTTTTGAAAATTATTTTTCTTTACAATAAAGCGGTTTATGGTATAATTGAGATATAAATAAGTGGAGGTGAAATGTATGGAAAAATATGTATGCAATATCTGCGGTTATGAATATGACCCCGCAGTCGGCGCGCCCGAGCTCGGCATTGCTCCCGGAACTCCGTTTGACGAGCTTCCCGAGGATTTCGTATGTCCTCTCTGCGGCGTAGGCAAGGATAATTTCTCAGTAGTATAAGATGAAGCGCCCTTTTTTCGGGGCGCTTTTTTACGAGGTGATGATATGTATCAGGCAAAGGAAAACAGATATGAAAACGCACAGTTTAACTATCTCCCGAACGGACTCGCGTTGCCGAAGATTTCCGTCGGACTGTGGCAGAATTTCGGCTGCGACGCCGATTATGACGAGATTCGGGATATCATTCTCACGGCGTTTGACCGGGGCGTGACCCATTTTGACCTGGCGAATAACTACGGACCCGCGCCGGGTGACGCGGAACGCAATTTCGGCAAAATCTTTGCTGAGAATCTCCGTCCCTACCGCGACGAGTTGATTATCTCCACAAAGGCGGGTTACGAGATGTGGGACGGTCCCTACGGCGGCAGGGGCGGCACGCGTAAATACCTGATGGCGTCGCTCGACCAGTCGCTTAAACGTATGGGACTTGACTATGTGGATGTTTTTTACCACCACTGTATGACGCCCGAAACCCCGCTTGACGAAACGGCGCTCGCGCTCTCGGATATTGTCCGTCAGGGCAAGTCGCTCTACGCCGGAATCAGCAATTACGACGGCAAGACGATGCACCGTATGCATCACCGCTGCGAGGATTACCACGTGCCGTTTATTATTAACCAGAATCGCTATTCCATCCTCGACCGCCTTGTTGAGGAGAATGGACTGAAGGAACAGTGCAAAAAGAAGGAGAAGGGACTGATTGCTTTTTCACCGCTTGCACAGGGCAGACTTTCGGATAAGTATATGAACGGTATCCCCGAGGACTCCCGCCTCTTCGGACGCGAGGAATACCAGAAGAATATCGGGCTTGACGCAAAGCAGCTTTCTATCATTCACGACCTCGGCGTTCTCGCGCACGAGAGGGGAGAGACCTTGTCGCAGATGGCGATTCAGTGGTTGCTTGCCAAGGGCGTGACCTCCGTGCTCGTCGGTGTGCGTACCAAGGCGCAGCTTCTCGAAAATCTCGACGCATTAGAAAAAGCGCCGCTGACCGAGACTGAACTCGCAAAGATTGATGCGATTTGCAACCGTTAATTTTGTGTAAAATCACGATTGACAAATCGTGATTTCATTGCGATAATATTGTTGTAATTCGTTTGTGTTCATTTTTCAGCGGAGGATTTATTGTGAGCGATAACGAAAGATACAATTTAGCACTTGCCTATGCGACCCGAATGCACCGCGGTCAGTACCGCATCGGCGGCGATGAGTATATTACGCATCCCGTGGCGGTGGCAGGCATCGTCCGTCAGCAGGGCTACGGCATTGACTATCAGATTACGGCGCTCTTCCACGATTTGCTCGAGGATACGGACGCGACCGAGCACGATTTGATGGTCAACGGCGGCACGGCGGAAATTGTTGAAGCGGTGCGCCTTCTGACGAAGGATGAAAACTGCGTGATGCATGAGTATGTCGGCGCGATTCGCCGTAACAAGATGGCGTTCGTTGTGAAGAATGCCGACCGCCTCCATAACCTGCGCTGTGCCGTGTGCACGAGCGAGGAATTCAAGCGCCAGTATATCCGCGAAACGAAGGAATGGTACCTCGATTTCTCCGATGAGATTAAAGAAGCGGTCTCGCTCCTCTCCGCCAACACTGAAATGTAAGAGTAAAACCGACTGAAGGAAACTTCAGTCGGTTTTTTAGTGGCTCTGAGAATGAATGCCACCGAGGTTCTTATTTGTTGAATCGGTAGCCCCGTCCCCAGACGGTGTTGATGAATTTGAACTCCTTGTCGACGGCGAAAATCTTGTCGCGGATGCGGTTGACGTGTACGGTGACCGTCGAGGTTTCGCCCATCGAGTCGTATTTCCAGATTTTTTCAAAGAGTTCGTCCTTCGAGAAAATCCTGTCGGGCTTTTCGGCAAGACAGGTCAGAAGGTCGAATTCTTTATTCGTCATTATGACTTCCTCGCCCTTGACATAGACGCGGCGCGCCACGGTATCAATCGTGAGCGTGCCGATTTCAATTATCTTGCTCTTTTCCTCGTGCTGCGCGGTCAGCCGCTCGTAACGGTTGATATGAGCGATAACTCTTGCGGTGAGTTCCGACGGGCTGAACGGTTTGACGATGTAGTCGTCCGCGCCGAAACCGAGCCCCTTGATTTTATCGAAATCATCCTTCTTCGCGCTGACGAGCAGAATCGGGATATTGCTCTCCTTGCGCACTCTCTTGCATATTTCGAGCCCGCTTACGCCCGGCAGCATAATGTCGAGCATAATGAGATTGTAGTTCCCCTCGAGCGCCATTTTCAGTCCTGCGGTGCCGTCCTTAGCGGCGTCCACCGTGAAGCCGTTTGCCTCGAGATAATCGGTTTCGAGTCTGAGGATGCTCTCGTCATCCTCGACGATGAGTATTTTTTTACTGCTCATAGTGTTCCTCCGTTCGTGGAAGTGAGATTAAGATGGTCAGCCCTTTTCCTTCTCTGCCCGTTGCCCAGATTTTGCCGCCGTGCAGCTCGACAATCTGCTTCGATACGGCGAGTCCGATGCCCGAGCCTTCGCTTGTTTTCGTGCGCGCGGGGTCGGCGCGGTAGAAATTGTCAAAAATCTTTGTCAGACTTTCACCCTCGAGCCCGATGCCGTTATCGGAGAGGGTGATGATGACGGATTTCTGATAGCTCTGCGCCGCCAGCTCAATCCTTCCCCTGATATCCTTCTTGGCATATTTAATCGAGTTTGAGACGATATTGCGGATGACACGCTGGAATCTGTCCGTGTCGAGCATCACGCTGAAATCGTCGTCGCAGTGGTTGACATAGGAGAAATCAAAGTCGAGTTCACCAAGTTCTGCGCCGATTTCTTCGGCACAGTCTGTTAGAAAATCGTTGATATTAATCGGTTTGAGGTCGAGTTCGATATTGCCGAGTTCGAGCCGCGACACCGTTAAGAGTTCATCGAGTAGCCGCTCCATACTGAGGGTGGAGGAGTAAATCGTCTTGAGATACAGCGCCTGCTTTTCGGGCGTATTTGCGATGCCGTCCATCAGCCCCTCAACATATCCCTTGACCGAGGTCAGCGGTGTTCTGAGGTCGTGCGCCACGCCTGCTATCATTTCTTTTCGCGATTCCTCGATGCTGTTTTGCCGCTTAAGCGACTGCTTGAGTCGGTCCGTCATATGGTTGAAGGATTTGACCGTCACGCCGATTTCGTTCGTGGAATCGTAGTCGATGACATAGTCGAGATTGCCGTTGGCAATTTCATTGGCGCCCGAGGATAATTCCCTGAGCGGCTTGCTGATGGTCTTGGAGGTGATGAGCGAAATAATGATAATCGCCAGAATGAATACCCCTGCAATCAGCAGCATAATGAAGCCCGTCTTGGAAAAGAGCAGATGCGTGATATTCTGCGGCGCAAATCGCTGCGAAACATCGTTTACGGTGTAGTTTTCGTTGGCGATAATCAGCGTGTAGCGCTCGCTTTTGCGCTGGGCGTGGCTGACGATAACCATTCCGTTCTCACCGAAGAAATTGATGTTGTTTTCCGTGTTAATCGGCACGATTGCCTCCGCCTTGGCGATGGTGTCCGCTTTGCTCGTCGTGGCGTAAAGCGGAGCGCCGTTTTTTTCGATGTAAATCACGGAGCCGAGCTTTTCGAGCGGCGTAACGAATTCGTTAATACTCTTGATTTTATGTGCTTCATTGCTGTCCGAGACTAATTCGTCCGAGATAGAGAGTACCGTCTGGCTCCACTGAATCTGATTGAGCGTGGAGTAGGAATTCGTCGTTACCGTCGAGAAACCGAAGTACGACGCCATGACATTCTGAAATACCGGGAGTACCGCCAAGAGGATGATAACGGGCACGAGTATGCCCACCACCGCCGATAGCGTGATGCGCGTGCTGATTCTTAAATTTTTAGAACTTCTCTTTTTTGTTTTCATATCGCTATTATATCGTTTTCCGTCGGGATTGTAAATAGATTGCTGGACAAAATAATATATATCTGTTATAATAAAAATGGTATTTTATGAGAAGGAGGCGAGACCGTGAAACGAAAGAAACTGACCGCAGTATTGCTGACATTCGTGTTGATTGTGAGCGGTCTTGCTTTCGGCGCGATAGAGTCCTTCGCGCAGACGGTGACCATTACAGATTCGCTGCTGAATACGGATATTAATAAGACTGTGAGCGGTTATGACGATAATATCTGGTATGTCTATACCCCGAGTGAATCGGGTATTTACACCCTATACGGACTGAGCACCAATGTGCTTGCCACCGAGGCGTATCTCTTTTCCAAAACGGAGGACGAGGACGGCAAGAAACTGTATACCCAGCTTGCCTATTCCAACTCCAACCCTGACTACGCGCAGTATGAGGGCTCGGCAGCACGGCAGTTCTGCCTGAAGTATCATCTGACAGCGGGCGAGACATATTACTACGCCGCGGGATGGAATAATCCGCAGCGCACGAGCGGAACGGTCGGCGTGCGGATGATTTGCGAGTCCTATGATACGGCGACGGTGGTGCGGGTGACGCCGACGTGCGACGCGTCTCTGACCTGGTATACCGACGGCTCGTGGGAAACGGATGCCAAGGGGCAGTCGTATTATCGCTATAATATCTCGAAGATCATGCAGAATATGGTCGTGACGGTGGAGTTTGACGACGGCACCGTCCTGACTTCAAAAAAAGGCGAAACCACGGTGAACGGTTACCCGATTACCTATACCCATAAGCAGGACGAGGTGCATTGGTACAACCGCGACAACGAGCTGTATACCGCCAATACGTTGCGGGTTTCCGTGCTCGGTGTCAGCGCTGATTACGAGGTCAATATTGCGCAGGACGCGCTCTTTAATGTAAAGGGCAGGGTGACCGATGCTTTTGACGGCGCCGTAATCGCGGGCGTAGGAATAGAAATCGGCGGCAACGTGGTCGCCACGACGGACGAAAACGGCGTATTTCAAATTCTTTCCGCACCGGGAACGATGTCGGCGTATGTGACGGGCGGCAGTGTCGTCAGACGCGCTTTTACGCTTACGGTGGATGCGGCGAGTACATCGGGTAATGACCATACCGCCACTCCGATTGCAGTTTATAATGTGGATTATATCGACGATGATGTTGTAAACGGCAGGGACTATGCCTATATTCAGCGCAGTCTCTCGTCGGATACACAGGCGAAGGCAAAGAAGGAATTTGCCTCCTGTGTCGGATTTGCGAGCGGCGACTATCCCGCCCTCGTGTTATAGAAAGGATTTGATATGAAGATTAAACAAGGCTTTGCCAAGCGGAATATCGCAGGCTCGAATATTGTCGTACCCGTGGGGAAGAATTCGCTGGAATTTAACGCGATGATTACGCTGAATGATACCGGCTCATTTTTGTGGGACGCATTTCAGAAGGACATCACCGTTGACGACGCGGTGGCACTCATTACGGCGGAGTACGATGTCGCACCCGAGAGGGCAAGAGAGGATATCGAAAAGTTTGTCGCCCTGCTTCGGGATAACAATTTATTTGAATAACCTGTATTGTACAGAAAAAAGCGGTCAAAACGACCGCTTTTCTATTGACAAATACAATTTTATTGTGTACAATTAAATTGCTTCATCAAGCAATGGGAGAATAGATTATGGCAGATAATTATAACGCACTGAAATTGGAGAATCAGCTTTGTTTTCCGCTTTATGCCTGCTCGAAAGAGGTCGTTAAGCGCTACAAGCCGTTCCTCGATAAACTCGACTTGACCTACACCCAGTACATTACGATGATGGTACTGTGGGAGGAGAAGAGGATTAATGTCAAGGAACTCGGCGAGAGACTTTACCTCGACTCGGGCACCCTGACCCCGCTGCTCAAGAAACTGGAGGCGAAGGGCTATATCAAGCGTGAGCGCTCCAAATCCGACGAGCGTAACCTGATTGTCTCGATTACCGACAGGGGCGACGCGCTGAAGGATGCCGCCGTCGATATCCCGACGCAGATGGGCAGCTGTGTGAATCTCACCTCCGAGGAGGCGCAACAGCTCTATCGCATCCTCTATAAACTCCTTGGCGAGTTATAAAGAAATCACCCGTATTCAGATGAATATGGGTGATTTTATTTCGTTACAATGCTGACAACTTTTGACCATTTGGAATGGTATTTGCCGTTGGCGCAGCGGATGCGGATATAGTAGCGCTTTTTCGATTTCAGGTTTTTCACCGTCTTTTTGGTGGTGTTGAGATTCCGAACGGTAATCGTTTTCGCGTTTTTGAAATGAGGATTGGTGCTGTACTGAATCTGATAGGCTTTCGTCTGCGGTTTATGCTTTTTCCACTGCAGAGTGAAGCCTTTTTTCTGCCGCGTGATGCGGGTTATCTTCGTATTCTTAGGGTTAATGGTGAAATACAGGGTCTTGCTGCCGCTGTAATTTCCCTGCATCTTAACCTTCACCGCGTAGGTGCCGACGGTTTTGCGCCCTTTCGGATAGGTGAGCGTATAGGCGGATGGCGGTACCTTGTGCTTGCCGTCGTATACGGTGACTTTCGGTGTCTTGACCTCTTTGGTGTAATAGTAGGTGTCGCAGGAGAGCTTTGCCGTAAATTTTGTCTGCGGCGTGATACGGAAACTCTTTTCAGATACTCCTTCAAAACACCCGATGCCCGTGACAGTGACGGAGGCAGTGCCAACGTTCTTATTGTTACGGTAGGTCAGTTCATAGTCCGTGCCGTTTTTGAGCGTAATGCCTTTATGGACGACGGTGACGGCGGGTCTTACACCGTCGGGCGAGTAGATATAACTTTCGCCGCCCGGTAGGGAAATGTCGCCTTCGTCAATACTGCCGTGCACCCCGATGTGATACGCATCTAAATTATAGATGTACATAAAGTGACCGCTCGTATCCGTTAGTTTCATCCGCGCGAGATTCCAGTACCCCGCGTCCGTGTCGCCGTCCACCGTAAAATCGTAATAGTAGAGGTCGTCGCCCGCAGAATGCATATTCTCGACGATATTATGTGTGCCGTCGGGGGAGGCGAGTTCGAACCAAAAGTCCGCTATCCCTACATTATCGGTGGCGTAAACGCTGATGCGCACCGTGTCGCCTACCGTCGCAAATTCTTTGCCGTCGGGGTAGGTGATGGAGAGCGTCTGCATCCAGATGAGTGGCGAATCCGTGTCCTCCGCTTCCTGCGCCCATACGGGCGTTGCCGTCAGCAGTAGCAGGAGGCACAGTATCAGGGCGACTGCTTTCTTCAAATCCTCACCTCTTGATGTGTTTTATCACTTCGTCAATTTCACCGTTTTTTATATAAACGCGCGGCACTCTGCGCGTAATGCGGCAGGGAAGTTCGTAGTTGAAGGAATGCGCCTTTTCGCTGACTTCCTCCATCGTGAGTGTCTCGCCGCCCTGCGTGCCGACGAGCACAACCTCGCTGCCGATTTCGACGCCGTCAATTCCGCTGACGTCAATCATAAACTGGTCCATACAGATTCTGCCGGCGATTTTTACCCGCTTGCCGCCCACGAGTACCTCGCCGATACCCGAAAGGCACCGCGGATAACCGTCGGCGTAGCCCACGGGGATGGTGGCAATGTCCGTCTCGTGCCGGGTGAGAAATTCACCGCCGTAGGAGATTTCGCGTCCTGCAGCAAGGGTTTTCAGATGGGAAATGCTAGTCACCCATTTCATCGCGGGACGGATGTCGAGCAGGCTCTTGTCCACTTCGCTTGAGGGGTAGAGTCCGTAGAGAATGATACCCATGCGGCACATATTGAACTGCTTGTCAAAATTCATAATGCCCGCGCTGTTGTTGATATGCTTTATCGGGATATTTACCCCGCGCGCTTCAAGTTTTTCGCAGAAGGTTTCAAATACCTTTTGCTGTGCGAGCGCCTTGTCGAGACTCGCTTCGTCCGCCGTCGCGAAATGGGAGAAAATACCCTCCGTCTCAAGGTTCGGCAGTTTTGCAATTTCAGCGCAGAGGTCGGCGCTTTCGTCGTCCGCCTGGAATCCGATGCGGCTCATCCCCGTGTCGATACAGAAATGAAACGGCACCGTTTTACCCTGCTTTACCGCTTCGTCAGAGAGTGCCTTTGCGTCCTCTTCGTGAAAAATCGGGATGCGGATATCATACTTGACAATCTCTTCGAAATCCTCGGGTGAGACATAGCCGAGAATGAGCAGCGGCGTTTTGATGCCCGCGTCGGTAAGTTCGAGTGCTTCCTCAATACACGCAACGCCGAAGAAATCGAAATCGTCCTCGAATTCTCTTGCAATCTTCACTGCGCCGTGTCCGTAGGCGTCCGCTTTGATGACGCCGAGCAGCTTTACCCCCTCCTGCAATCGGGATTTCGTGTTGTCAATATTATATTTTATTGCGTCTAAATCAATTTGTGCGTAAGTTCTTAAGTACATAATACCACCTCGATACACTTATATTATAACTTTTACTCTTAAAATTCAAGTCTTATTCATTGTAAAAGCGGTCGGGTTGTGATATACTATCCATAATTATTGTTTGAGGTGATTATATGAAACTTCTGGTCCTCGACGGAAACAGTATCGTAAACCGCGCCTTTTACGGCATAAGGCTGCTCACCAACAAAAAAGGCGAGTATACGAATGCGATTTACGGATTTTTGAATATACTTCTTAAACTGCAGGAGATGAGCGGCGCCGAGGCGGTAGCCATTGCTTTTGATGTGCACGCTCCGACCTTCCGCCATAAGATGTACGACGCTTACAAGGCGGGCAGAAAGGGAATGCCCGACGAACTCCGCCAGCAGATGCCCGTGCTGAAGAATTTGCTGCACCTGCTCGGCTATCGGACGATTGAGTGCGAGGGCTGGGAGGCTGACGATATTCTCGGCACCCTTGCCGCACAGTGCCGCAAAAACGGCGACGAATGCTTTATCGCGACGGGCGACCGCGATTCGCTCCAGCTTGCCCACGACGGCGTAAAAGTGCTGCTCGCCCGCACCAAGGGCGGACAGGCGGTCACCGATGTCTATGATGAAAAAGCGATTATGGACGAGTACGGCGTGACCCCGCAGCAACTCATTCAGGTCAAGGCGCTCCAGGGCGACAGCTCGGATAATATTCCCGGCGTGAAGGGTATCGGCGCGAAAACCGCGCTCGACCTCATCGCGCGCTTTGAGAGCGTGGATAAGATTTATGAGAATATCGACACGATTGATGTGACCAAGGGCGTCCGCGCGAAACTCATTGATGATAAGGACAGCGCCTATCTCTCACTGAAACTCGGCGAGATTGTCTGCGACGCACCGATTGATACGGATATTCAGTCCTATGTGATGGCTGACGGCGACAGAAAAGCGGCGGCGACCGAGTTTGTACGCCTTGAACTCTATTCGCTGATTGACCGCTTCCGCCTTGACGGTAACGATGCCGCCGTGACCGAAACGGACGAGAAACCGCGCGAGATTACCTGCACACCGTGTACGGATTGCAGCGCGCTGCTTGCGCGTTTTGATGGCAGGGCGTATGTCTACCCCGTCATCGTGGACGGCGGTATCAGCGATATGCTCTTTGCCTTTGGTGATGAGATTGTCAGCCTCCCGTCCGAGAGTGCGGGATATGATGATTTTGTCAAAGCCTTTTTTGAAAATGAGAAGATACAGAAATACACCTACCATTCCAAATATCTCCACCGCCTTGCGGCGCAGCGCGGTATCGAGTGCCGCGGCGTGAGCGGCGATTTGATGCTCTCGGCGTATCTGCTGAAACCGTCGGACAATAAATACGACATCGAGCACCTCTGTCTCGAGTACGGCGTGGCGCTCCCGAAATACGATAATTCCCTCGGCGGCGAGGATGAGAATGTGTCCTTTGCCTGCGTTCTCGCGCCCCTTTTTGAAAAGACGGACGCGCTTCTTGCCGAGGCGAACCAGACGCACCTTCTGACCGATATCGAGTTGCCGCTTGCGCGTGTGCTCGCCAAGATGGAGGTGGTCGGCTTTGCTGTCGATAAGAACGGCATCGAAGCGTTTGGCAAGAGTCTCTCCGTCAGAATCGACGAGTTGACCGATTTGATTTACGACGCGGTCGGTTATGAGTTCAATATCAATTCGCCGAAGCAGCTCGGCGTGGCGCTCTTTGAAGATTTGGGACTTCCTGCGAAGAAAAAGACGAAGAGCGGCTACTCCACGAATGCCGAAGTGCTGGAAGGATTGCGCTACGACCACCCCGTGGTCGAGCAAATTCTCGAGTACCGCTCGCTGACGAAACTGAAATCCACCTACTGCGACGGACTGCTGAAGGTCATCGCCCCGGACGGCAGAATCCACACCTCGTTTAATCAGGTCGAGGCGCGCACAGGCAGAATCAGTTCGCTCGAGCCGAATCTCCAGAATATCCCCATCCGTACCGAGCTCGGACGCGAGATGCGTAAGTTCTTTATCGCAAACGACGGCGCGCTGCTGGTCGACGCGGATTACAGCCAGATTGAACTGCGTGTTCTCTCCGACCTGGCAAACGATGAGAATATGATAAACGCCTTCAACAACGGCGACGACATCCATACCATCACCGCCTCGCAGGTGTTCGGATTGCCCGTCGATATGATTACCAAGGAACTGCGCTCCCGTGCAAAAGCCGTTAATTTCGGCATCGTTTACGGCATCGGCGCGTTCTCCCTGTCGAAGGATATCGGCGTTACCCGTAAGGAAGCGCAGGAATATATCGACAATTATCTTGCCACTTACAGCGGAGTCGACCATTATATGACGCATATGATTGACCTTGCCCGCGATAAGGGGTACAGCGAGACGCTCTTCCACCGTCGTCGCTACCTGCCCGAACTCGCCTCGTCGAATCATATGATGCGCGCCTTCGGCGAACGCGTCGCACGTAATATGCCCATCCAGGGCACGGCGGCGGATATTATCAAGATTGCTATGATTAAAGTCGACAAGCGCCTGACTGATGAGGGGATGAAATCCCGTCTGATTCTCCAGGTGCACGACGAATTAATCGTCGAGGCGCCTGAAAACGAGGCGGAAAAAGCGCTGCAGATTGTCACTGAAGAAATGGAATCCGCCTGCCGGATGAAAGTAAAACTCCGCGCAGACGGCGCAATAGGTAAGACCTGGTATGACGCACATTAAAGAAGCAACACTTTGTGATGTTGCAGAAATACTAAGAATTGAACAGGCGTGTTTTTCCACGCCGTGGACCGAGCAGGGAATACGCGAGAGTATCGAGAATGAAAATACCCATCTCTATCTCGCCCTTGCCGACGGAAAAACGGCGGGGTATATGGGCGTGCAGATTTTCAGCGGTGAAGGATATGTGACAAATGTCGCAACCCTGCCCGCGTACAGACGCCAAGGCGTTGCCAAAGCGCTGATAGAGCGCGTGCTTGGAAATGAAATGGACTTTCTCACCCTCGAGGTGCGCGAGAGCAACGCCCCCGCCATCGCGCTTTATGAGAGCCTTGGTTTTGCGCGCATCGGCGTGCGCCCGCATTTCTACCGCAACCCCGACGAAAACGCTCTGTTAATGACAAAATATAAGGAAAAAGTATGAAAATTTTAGGAATTGAAAGTTCGTGTGATGAGACGGCGGCAGCCGTCGTCGAGGACGGACGCAAGGTTTTATCGAATGTGATTGCCACCTCGCTCGAGGAGCATAAGCTTTACGGCGGCGTTGTGCCCGAGATTGCCTCGCGCCGCCACGCCGAGAGTATCAGCGGCGTTGTGGGGGAGGCACTTGCGCAGGCGAACTGCACCGTGCGCGACATTGACGCAATTGCCGTAACCTATGCCCCCGGACTCATCGGCTCGCTGCTTGTCGGCGTGAATTTTGCGAAGGGGCTGGCGCTTTCGTCCGATATTCCGCTCGTACCCGTGCATCATCTTCGGGGACATATTGCCTCGAATTATATCACCTCCGACATCGAGCCGCCGTTTCTCTGCCTCGTGGTCAGCGGCGGACACTCGCATATCGTGTCGGTGAAATCCTATACGGATTTTGAGGTAATCGGCAAAACGCGCGACGACGCTGCGGGCGAGGCGCTCGACAAGGCGGGGCGCACGATGGGACTCGCGTACCCCGGCGGCATCAGTATTGATAAACTCGCGCCATCAGGCGATGAAAACGCCTTTGTATTCCCCGTGCCGAAGGTCAGCACTTCACCCTACGACTACTCGTTCAGCGGGCTGAAAACCGCGGTAATTAACCTCGTCCACAATGCCGCGCAGAAGGGTGAAGAAATCCGTACCGCCGACCTTGCCGCATCGTTTCAAAAAGCGGTTGTCGGCTGCCTGTTAACGAATCTCGAGAAGGCTGCGGTGGATTTCGGCTTTGACAGAATTGTGATTGCCGGCGGTGTTTCGGCAAACAGCAAACTCCGTGCCGAAGCACAGGCGCTCTGCGACAGCCACGGCTGGATTCTCCATATCCCCGAACTGAAATACTGCGGCGACAATGCTGCGATGATTGCGTCGCAGGGCTATTATGAATTTCTTGCGGGCGTGCGCGCCGACGCGAGTCTGAATGCCTATGCGACGATGCCGCTTGATGATATTCATATATAATGGCAGGGGCGATGCCTGCATTGCTCCGATTTTATGACTTTTTAGTGAATTTTATCACAATGCTATTGCACTTTAATGCAAAATTCAGTATAATCAATACTGATAAACTATAAGAGGTTTAATCTAAAGAACCAAAAGGAGATAAGATATGAACACAAATCTTACGAAAAATCCTTCACTCCTTGCATGGCTTGATGAAAAGGTTGATTTCCTTAAGCCCGCACAGATTGTATGGATTGACGGCTCTAAGGAGCAGATTGACGCGCTGAAGGCTGAAGCTTGTGAGACAGGCGAGATGATTAAGCTCAACGAGGACCTTCTTCCCGACTGCTATCTTCACAGAACTGCTGAGAACGACGTTGCCCGTGTAGAGGCGCGCACCCTCATCTGTACTTCTAAGGAAGAGGATGCAGGTCCGACCAACCACTGGATGGACCCGAAAGAGTGCTATGCAATGCTCGACGAGATTGCCAAGGGCTCCTATGCCGGCAGAACGATGTACATCATCCCTTATTCCATGGGCCCCGTTGGCTCACCGTTCTCCAAAATCGGTATTGAGATTACCGACTCCATCTACGTTGTACTCAATATGAATATTATGACCAGAGTCGGCAAGGCAGTGCTCGATTGCCTCGGCGATTCCGATGACTGGGTACGCGGTATGCACTGCAAGTGCGATGTTGACCCCGAGAAGCGCTGGATTGTACAGTTCCCCGAGGATAACACCATCGTATCCGTTAACTCCGCTTACGGCGGTAACGTACTGCTCGGTAAGAAGTGCTTTGCACTCCGTATCGCATCCTACCTCGGCAAGAACGAGGGCTGGCAGGCTGAGCATATGCTCATCCTCGGTCTCACCAAGCCGGGCGAAGAGACGAAGTACATCTGCGCGGCATTCCCCTCCGCTTGCGGCAAGACCAACCTTGCGATGCTCATCCCGCCCGAGGGATATCTCCGCAAGGGCTACAAGGTTGAGTGCGTAGGCGACGATATCTCCTGGATTCGTAAGGGTCCGGACGGCAGACTCTATGCGATTAACCCCGAGAACGGTTTCTTCGGCGTAGCACCGGGTACGAACGACAAGTCCAACCCGAACGCTCTCGCTGCGACCAAGAAGGGCACCATCTTCACCAATGTCTGCCACAACCTTGATAATAACACCGTATGGTGGGAGAAGCTCGACAAGAACCCGCCGACTCACTGCATTAACTGGAAGGGCGAGGAGATTAACGGCACCTCCGACGAGCCGCTTGCTCACCCGAACTCAAGATTTACGGCTCCCGCAGTGAACTGCCCCTGCCTGTCACCCGAGTTTGAGAATCCGAACGGCGTTCCGATTTCGGCATTTGTATTCGGCGGCAGACGCGCTAAGCTCACTCCGCTGGTTTATCAGTCAAAGAGCTGGAACAACGGTGTATTCGTTGGCTCCATTATGGGCTCTGAGACCACGGCTGCTGCAACGGGTGCAGTCGGTGTCGTTCGCCGTGACCCGATGGCAATGCTGCCGTTCTGCGGTTACAATATGGGCGACTATTGGAAGCACTGGATTGAAATCGGCGCTACCCTCGACCCCGAGAAGGCTCCTAAGATTTTCAATGTTAACTGGTTCCGCAAGGATGAAAACGATGACTTCATCTGGCCCGGTTTCGGCGATAACCTTCGTGTCCTCGACTGGATTATCGACCGTTGCGAGGGCAAGGTTGACGCGCAGGAGACTCCGATTGGTTACCTTCCTTATGCGAAGGATATTAACCTCGACGGTCTCGATATGACCGAAGAGCAGCTTAACGCTATCCTCGATGTAGATAAGGATGCCTGGGCTGAAGAGTTCAAGGGCGTTGACGAACTTTATGCGAAGTTCGGCGACAGACTCCCGAAGGAGCTTGCAGACGAGCTTGCTTCCGTCAGAGCCGCATTCAACGACTAATATCACCAAAGGCGCCGGGTAACCGACGCCTTTTATTGAAGGAGAGAGTTTTATGAAAAAAATATTATCTTTCGCACTGTCCGTTGTGCTGCTGATTTCCTGCATCACCGTAGGCGGAATGAACGCTTTTGCGTATAAGTTGGCGGATGTTCCCACCGTGAATCTCGGCGATACTTTCAGCGTCAATGCGCCCGTGCTCAACGTCGATGAAGATATGGATGAAGAGGACGCGGACGTTTACTTTGCGAAATTCACCCCCGAGGTGAAGGGTTACTATGAGTTCGTGTTTGATACCGGCTTCAGCGGCAAGGATGACGAAGCGGTGATGACGGGTATCTATTCCTATAAGCAGCAGGATTTAATCTGCTATGCGCTTTGTATGAAGGTGCCGGCTGAGATGAAGGAACTGGCGGACTTGCTCGGCGTGACCGATTCCTATAATGTGGCGAGCGAACTGAACGCCGGCGAGGATTATGCGCTGGTTGTGATGAATGAGACGAAGAAGGCGCTCACCGCCAATGTTACCCTGCAGACCCATACCCATTCCTTTAAGACATATAACGAGAGAGCCTTCGTCGACGGCGAGGATATGGACTTTAACTGGGACGGCGAGAAGTACACCGGCTGCACCGTGAATAACTGCACCTATCACAAGACGATACAGACCTATTATTCCGTGAAGTCCGTGAAACTTTCCAAGACCGCCTACACTTATGACGGCAAGACGAAGAAACCCGCCGTTACCGTCAAGGACCGCAAGGGCAATAAGCTGAAGAAGGATAAGGACTACACCGTCACGTACTCCAAGAACAAGGCAATCGGCACCGGCAAGGTGACCGTGAAGTTCAAGGGAAACTACGAGGGCAAGGTCGTCAAGAACTTCAAGATTAACCCGAAGGGTACCTCGCTCTCCAAAGTAACGGCGAAGAAAAAGGGCTTTACTGCGAAATGGAAGAAGCAGACGAAGAATACCACGGGTTACCAGATTCAGTACTCCACCAGCAAGAAATTCACGAAGAAGACGACCAAGACCGTCACCGTTTCGAAGAATTCCGCCACATCCAAGACTGTTACCAAACTCAAGGGTAAGAAAAAGTACTATGTCCGCGTGCGTACCTATAAGACCGTGAGCAAGAAGAAGTACTACTCCTCCTGGAGCAAGGTCAAAACAGTGACTACGAGGAAATAATGGCATCGAGTAAAGACTATCTCACTTTTGTCCTCGGGCAGTTGTCCGCCCTCGACGGTATCACCTACCGCGCGATGATGGGGGAGTACGTTCTCTATTATCAGGGCAAGGTCATCGGCGGAATTTATGACGACAGATTTCTGCTGAAACCGACCGCATCGGCAAAGGCACTGATGCCCGACGCACCGCTTGAGATTCCCTATGACGGCGCGAAGGGGATGTTGCTTGCCGATATTGATAACCGAGAACTGATGGCGCGTGTGATTCCGGCGCTTGCCGCCGACCTCCCCGCACCTAAGAAGAAATGAAAAAGACTGCCTCTTCGTGAGGCGGTCTTTTTTGTAGCAATGCGGGTGAAAATGTGCTATAATAGGAGCGGTGATAGTATGACACAAACAGAAAGACGATTATTTCTCATTAAAGAGCTCCTTGCCGAGGATAGCCGTTTTGAGCGCTATTTTCCCGAGGAGATGAGTACTGAGGAGCAGAAGAATCTGCTGCGCGCGCTGATGAATGTGCGCCTGCCCGCGCCGCTCAGCGACGCGTTTTTGAAGGTGCAGGATGCGTATCTGAAGCAGGAACTCGAAGGCAAAGGCATAACGGATTTGGACGATTTGACCCCGACGGAAGAGGATATCTATCTCTGGCAGGGTGATATTACGACCCTGCGGTGCGACGCGATTGTGAATGCCGCGAATTCTCAGATGCTCGGGTGTTTTCATCCGCTGCATAACTGTATTGATAATTGTATCCATACCTATGCGGGGCTTGCGCTGCGCAATAAGTGCCACGAACTGATGCAAAAGCAGGGTTATGAGGAGCCGACAGGCGCGGCGAAAATTACCCCCGCGTACAATCTCCCGTGTCAGTATGTGCTCCACACGGTCGGACCGATTGTGAGCACAGCGCTGAATGACGAGCATCGCGCGCTTTTGCGCTCCTGTTATACCTCCTGCCTGGCGCTTGCCGAGGAAAACGGGGTGAGGAGCCTCGCCTTTTGCTGCATCTCGACGGGCGTGTTTGGCTTCCCGCAGCAGGCGGCAGCCGAGATTGCTGTCAGCACCGTACGGGAGTATAAGCAGCGCACGGGCAGCAGGATGAAAATTATCTTTAATGTATTCAAGGACGAGGACAGAAGGATTTATGAATCCCTGCTCGGATAGGTCTTGCTATTCCGTCCTTTTCGTGCTATAATGCATTTTGTTAACTGCCACCGGGTAGTGAATGTAATAACATTCGTTTCCGTATCATCAGGTCTCAGAAGATACGGGGACGAATTTTTCTTTTATGAGGCGTTTTATGAAACAATTATCGCGTGCTTTTTCCTATTTCTCCAAATTTGAGCTTGCTCTGTGGGTCGCGTCCGTCGTGGCGATTACAGCGGCGTTCTGTCTGTTTGACGGCAGTCAGTATCTGACGCTCGCCGCCTCCCTCATCGGCGTGACCTCGCTGATATTTAATGCGAAGGGCAACCCCTTCGGACAGTTTCTGATGGTTGTTTTCAGCCTCTTTTACGGTTATATCTCATTTACTTACGATTACTTTGGTGAGATGATGACCTATCTCGGTATGACGATGCCGATGGCGGCGTTTGCGCTCGTGTCGTGGCTGCGCCATCCGTATCGCGGCAAAAAATCCGAGGTGGAGGTCAACCGCCTCGAAAAAAAGGAAATTGTCCTGATGTCCCTGCTGACCCTCGCGGTCACGGTGGCGTTTTATTTCATCCTGCGGCATTTCCATACGGCAAACCTCCTGCCGAGCACCCTCTCCGTCACGACGAGTTTCGCTGCGGTGTACCTGACGTTTCGGCGCAGTCCGTACTTCGCCGTGCTCTATGCGATGAATGATGTGGTGCTGATTGTCCTGTGGATTCTCGCGAGCAGGGAGAACACGGCGTATGTTTCGGTTACCGTGTGCTTTGCCGCCTTCCTCCTGAATGACGCCTATGGTTTCTATAACTGGAAGCGTATGGAGCGGCAGCAAAAAGCAGCGCCGCCCGATAAAAGCTGATACCTGAAAAAACGGACGACAATCTGTCGTCCGTTTGTTTTTATCTCGTTTCCGGTTTCTTATTGCGGGTCATCAGCTGACGGACCGCCTCTTTCGGGGTCACTCTGCCGCCGACTACCGCGTCCGCCATCTCGACGATGGGCATCTCGACGTTGTATTGCTGCGCCAGGCGCATTGCCGCAGGGATGGCGTGGATTCCTTCGACGACCATACCGACCTCATGTACCGCCTGGTCGACGGGGATACCCTGACCGATGCGGTAGCCGCAGCGGTTATTACGGCTGTGCATACTCGTCGCAGTAACAATAAGGTCGCCGATGCCGGCAAGTCCGAGGAAGGTCTGCTCGCTGCATCCCATCGCGAGTCCGAGGCGGGTGATTTCCGCCATACCTCTCGTAATCAGCGCCGCTTTGGCGTTGTCGCCGAAACCGAGTCCGCTCGATACACCCGCCGCGAGCGCCATAATATTCTTGAGCGCGCCGCAGAGTTCGACGCCGAGCATATCGGTGTTGGTG
Organism: Oscillospiraceae bacterium; assembly: GCA_015066525.1. Classification (GTDB taxonomy): domain Bacteria; phylum Bacillota; class Clostridia; order Oscillospirales; family Acutalibacteraceae; genus Eubacterium_R. The sequence continues at coordinate 20,630 of SVOG01000005.1, forward strand.
TACACGCGCATACAGGTATTCATAAACACTTCCTGCACGTATTTTGCCGCCGCGTCATCCTTCGATGACGATACAATGGCGGTCGGCAGGTCGCGCGCCACTTCTTCGGCGTGGGTCGGTCCTGAGAGTGCGACGATTCTGAATGCAGCCTGCGGCTGTGCCTTTTTCAGTTCGTCCTCAATGATTTGCGACATCGTCATCAGTGTGTCTGCTTCGATGCCCTTTGCCACATCGACAATGACCTGCGCAGGTGTGAGAAACGCTGCCGCCTTCGCCGCCGTCGCTCTGACATAGGGGGAAGCCACCGAGAACATCACGACGTCCTTGCCCACGCACGCCTCCTCGACGGAAGGGGTGTAGACGATTTCTGCCGGAATGGTGACGCCGCTGAGATTCGGGTGCCTGTGCGTTTCGGTCAGCGCGTCGAGTTCTTTTTGTACCGCTGACCAGACCGTGACCTCGTGCCCGTTTTCACTGAGCATTTTCGCGAGCGCGATACCCCAGGTACCCGCTCCGAGTACACCTATCTTTGCCATAAATGCCTCCTGAAACTGTGGGGGCAGGTTGATTACCCGCCCCGAATTTATTTGCTGTTCTTATTTTTAGGGAAGAGGGTAAAAATCTTCGTTCCCGTATAAATATTGACCATGTTTGCGAGAATATATACCAGCGCCGCTGCGATGACGATGAGTTTCTCGCGCGTGGCGGCACCCGTTACGCCGACATAGACGAAATAAAGGCTGATTGCCGCGGGGATAAACGCCCATATAATCGGGAACTCCACCGTCACTTCCTTCTTCTCATATTCGCCGACAAGCATCACAAGGACGACGCCGAGCAGCGCCGCTCCGATGCAAAAGAGCGCCATATTGAAGAACAGGCTTTCGTTATAATTCAGACCGCTGATGATGAACACCGCGATGAAGTTTTGCTTTAAGAGCTTAATCAGCAGCACGGCAATTCCTACCCCGTAGGTGCAGAGATTGGTGAATACTGCGAGTGCTTTTGCGATGTTCTTCATTGTTTGTCCTCCAAGAAACTTTTGACTTCGGCTAAGAATCTGTCCATTTCGTCATCCGTGCCGATGGTGATGCGTATATATTTTTCGATACGCGGCAGGCTGAAATAGCGGATAAATACCTTCTTTGCCTTGAGATACTCGAAGAGTTCCTTCATACTGTACCCGTCGTGGGTCGCCATAATGAAATTCGTCTGTGAGTCGAGCACTTCAAAGCCGCGTTTTCTGAGCTCGTTCGTTACCCTCGTGCGGGTTTTGATGACCTTGTCCACCGTCGTGCGAAAATATGCCTCATCCTCGACGGACGCGATGCCCATTGCGATGGAAAGACTGTCGACGGTGTAGGAGTTGTAGGAGTTCTTGACCGCCTCGAGCACGCCGATGAGTTCCGCCGAGCCGATGGCAAAGCCGATGCGCATTCCCGCGAGGGAGCGGGATTTGGAGAAGGTGCCGCATACGAGCAGATTCTCGTATTCCTTCGTCAGCGCTACCGACGAGTATCCGCCGAAATCGACATATGCCTCGTCGATGATGACCACGCTGTCGGCGTTATAGTCGAGTAGCCTGCGGATAAAATCCTCGCCCTCGCCGAGTGAGGTCGGCGCGTTTGGATTCGGCAGCACGACGCCGCCGTTTTTTTCGCGGTAATCCTCGACATTCACGCGAAAATGCTCATCGAGGGGATAGGTTTTGTAAGGGATGTGAAACAACTCGCACCACACGGGGTAGAAACTGTATGTGATGTCGGGGTAGGCGATTGCCTCCCTGCCGCAGAAGAACGACTGAAACGCGAGCGCCAGCACGTCGTCCGAGCCGTTTCCGACAAAGACGTTCTCCACGCCCACGCCGTAATACTTTGCGAGCGCTTCCTTGAGCAGCGTGGCGTTCGCATTCGGATAAAAGCGCAGCGCGTCGGTATTAAAATTTTTGAGCGCCTCTACCGCCCTGGGCGACGGGGGATAGGGGTTTTCGTTAGCGTTAATCTTAACGATGTCCGTATCCTTGCTCTGTTCACCCGGAACGTAGGGCGTAATCTTTCGTAGCTTGTCTTTGTAACTGTTCATTTTATTTCCTTGCTCTTTGAGCCTTGAGCCTTGAGCCTGTGACCGAAGGGAACTATATTCTGTCCTCGTATCTTTCGGCAGTCAGAATGCCGTCGTTTACATTGATTTTACAGATGCGGGCGTTGCGCGCGTCAAACGCGTCTGCGCCGAGACCGTCGTCAAAGTCGCGTGCGTGATATACCGCGTACCACTGACCGTCCTTTTTCATCATCGAGTGATGTCCCGTACCTTCCTCGAATGTATTTGCCGCAAGTATCGGGTGATAGGTGTTGTCGTCGGGGTATTTCTCAAATTTGATTTTGGTGAGGTCGGTTTCGTCCGTCTTTGCCCGCGCGTAGCCGATATAATAGGTCGGCTGCTGGTAGCAGTTACCCGAGTACATCAGATAATGCCAGTCGCCCTCGCGGAAATAAAACGCCCCCTCAATCGTGTGCCAGTGCTGACCTTCTTTGTATCGGTCGCGCTGGTAGATGTCCTCGTCGAGCGTCGGCTCAATCACCGTCTGCGGTTTGCCTTCGGGTGTAAACGGGTCGAGCATTCTGTCGACGACGATATAGGTGCCGATTCTGTCGCCCTCAAAACGGTTCGTCGAGTAGAAGAGGAAGAGACCGCTCTCGTTCTTTACAATATGTGAGTCAATCGAAAACGGGGGCAGTATCTGCTTCGTCCCCGTAAACGGACCGAGTGGGTTATCTGCCACGCTGACGTGCATCGTCTGGCGGTGCCCGCCCTTGTCGGGCGTGTCGCCGTAGAATTCGAAGGAGTTGTACATATAGAATTTACCGTCAAGTTCAATAACGCTCGGCGCCCAGAATTCTTCGTGTCCGGGCACGGTCATCACCCTGCCGTAGAATTTCCAGTCGTCGAATAAATCGTCCGCGTGGTAGGCGTAGATGCCGTCGTGTCCCGTGGTGTAGATATAGTATCTGCCGCCGCTTTCGAATATGTAGGGGTCAGCCTGACCGATGTAATGGTCTTTGTCAATGTGAAGTAAATGCATATTCAGTACCTTAAGAATGGAAAATTGAGAGTGGAGAGTTGAGAATGGTGGTTCCTCGCTTCGCTCAAACAATTATTATCATTGAATGTGGGCAATAACTCCCTTTAATTCTCTGTTCTTTTTTCCTCTTCGAGTTCTTTGATTTCCTTATAGAACATATTGGCTTTGAGGTAAACCTCGATGAAATCGTGGATGATGTCGGCGAGCTCGCCCTCGTTGTATTGAATCGGGAGGATGCGCTCGTCGTCGTCGATGGCAAGCGGACCCTTTTCGTAGTCGTAGAAGGTCGGCATCAGCGAGTAGCCCGTCTGCATCTTAACAATGGAGATGAGCATAAAATCCTCGCACGCCTTGACGAAGCCCTTTTTCTTCGTATAGCGCTCGATGGTCGAGGTCTCGACATCGTCGTTGTGCTTTTTGGTATAGCACGCGTCGATGACCTTTTCAATATAGCTTTCCACCTGCTTTGCCGTGTAGGGCGCTTTGAGCAGCATGACCGTGTCGATGTCGGCGATGCCGTACTTGTCGCTCTCACCGCAGGGGATACCGACGAGATTTTCGTCCTTGTCCACATAAACGGAAATGGTATAGAATTCTCTGTCCATAGCAGTCTCCTGAAAGAATTTTTATTAATTATATACTATATATTTGCAAAATTCAATAATAAATGGTAATATATTTGCGGTGATACGATGAAAAAGGTATTGATTACGGGCGGCGCCACCGGTATCGGAAAAGCCTGCGCCGACCTGTTTTTGAAAAACGGATATCAGGTTTACGTCACCTGCCACGAAACGCCCTGCGATTTGGCGGGCGTTACCACGGTGCCGTGTGATTTGCAGAATACGGACGATATTCGCGCGCTTTTTGCCGCCGTGGGCGAGGTGGACATCCTCGTTAATAACGCGGGCGTAAGCCTCATTAAGATGATAAACGACACCACCGAGGACGATTTCGAGACGGTGAGCGCAATCAACGAGAGAGCCGTGTATTTCTGCTCGAAATATGCCGCCCTTTCGATGATAAAGCAGCATAGCGGCGCGATTATCAATATCTCGTCGATGTGGGGACAGTGCGGCGCCTCGTGCGAAACGCTGTACTCGATGACGAAGGCGGCGGTCATTGGACTGACGAAGGCGCTCGCGCAGGAGCTTGCCCCCTCGGGCGTGACGGTGAACTGCGTGTGCCCCGGTATTATCGACACGCGGATGAATGCGCCGTTTGACCGTGAGGAACTCAAAAGTGAAGTCCCGCTCGGCAGACTTGGCACGCCTGAAGAAATTGCAGCGGCAGTTCTCTTCTTTGCCGAAAACGCGTATGTCACGGGTCAGATTCTCGGCGTGAACGGAGGTATCGTATGAGTGTTACCTATGAGCGTCTCTCCGACGAGATTGAGATTGCTGTCAGCAGCGACCACACCTTCGGCACGGACGCGGTGATACTCGCATATTTCGCCCGTCCGAAGCGCAAGGATAGGTGCCTTGATATGGGAACGGGCTGTGGGATTATCCCGTTTTTGTGGCTGCGCGACGCGGGACAGAGTCCCGTCCACTGCCTCGACATTCAGGAGAATGCTATCGCGCAGGTCAAGGCGTCGATTGCGCATAATTCCCTCGGCGACCGTATGACGCCCCATCTCTGCGATTTAAGGGAAATTGAAAAGGAATTTTCCGCCGAGTGCTTTACCCTCGTGACGATGAATCCGCCGTATAAGCCGATGAATACCGGCTTTGAATCCCTTGGCGAGAGCGCAAGAATTGCGCGCCACGAGGTCTGCTGTAACATCGAGGACGCGGTGAAGGCGGCAAACTACCTGCTGAATTATGCCGGCAGATTCTGTATGTGCCACCGCCCCGAGCGTCTGGTCGACGCGCTGACTTTGATGCGGCAGTATAAACTCGAACCGAAGCGTCTGCGATTCGTGATGGACAGGGAGGGCGAGGAACCATTTTTATTCCTTGTCGAGGGTAAGAAGGGCGCAAAGCCGTTTCTCCGCGTGGAGCCGCCCCTCGTGATTAAGGGCGCGGACTCGCGCTTTACGCAGGAAATGCTGGCTGTCTACGGCTCCTATGCCGACGGTTATGAGGATAAGATACGATGAATGGAAAGTTATATGTAGTCGGCACCCCCATCGGTAATCTCGGCGACCTTTCGCCCCGTGCGGTGGAAACGCTTGAAGGGGTTGATTTCATCGCAGCCGAGGATACGCGGGTAACGCTGAAACTTTTGAACCATTTTGGTATTAAAAAAGAAATGGTCAACTATTTTGAACATAATAAGAGAGAACGCGGCGAGGTCATTACCGCGCGGATTCAAAACGGGGAGACCTGTGCGATTGTGACCGACGCGGGTATGCCCGCCATCTCCGACCCCGGGGAGGATTTGGTGTACCTCTGCCATGAACGCGGCATTGAGGTGGAGTCCGTGCCCGGACCGACCGCCTTTGCCACGGCGCTCGCTATTTCAGGTATGCACACGGGTAGGTTCACCTTTGAGGGTTTCCTCTCGGTTAATAAGAAATCCCGCCGCGAGCACCTCGAGGAACTTGTCGGCGAGAAGCGGACGATGGTATTTTACGAGGCGCCGCATAAACTGAGCGCCACTCTCGATGATATGCTTGCGTATTTCGGCGACCGTCCGATTGCCATCGTGCGCGAGATTACGAAGATTCACGAAGAGGTGATTCGCACCACCCTCGCCGAGGCGTCTGCCCGCTACCATGAGGAGAAACCGAAGGGCGAAATTGTGCTGATTATCGAGGGAAAGCAGGAGACGGAAAATGACCTCACCCTCGACGATGCGATTGCCAAAGCGCAGAAACTCGTTGACGGCGGAATGAGTATCAACGCCGCCGCGAAGGAAATCGCAGGCGTTACTCCGTTTAAGAAAGGCGATATTTACAAGGCTTTAATTTAACAAATAGGCTCAAGTAGCGCTGACGCTTAAGGATTTGCTTTGCAAAAAGGAGCGCTTCGCTAAGGCGTTGGTTACTCGCTGCGCTCAAACAATAGAATCGGGTGCGGGTGTCCCGCCTTTCCCTTGAGCCTTGAGCCTTTTGACCGAAGGGCAATCCTTGAGCCTATACTGTATTAAAGAATATTTATTCATATGAACTGTAATTCTTGCCCGCGAAAATGTGATATTGACAGAGACACGACGCTCGGATTCTGTAACAGTCCCGAGCGTTTTCGCGTTGCCCGCGCAGCGCTGCATTTCTGGGAGGAGCCGTGCATCAGCGGCACCAAGGGGAGCGGCACCGTCTTTTTCAGCGGGTGCAATCTGCGCTGCGTTTACTGCCAGAATTATGAAATCAGCAGTGAGAATAAGGGCGTTCAAATCAGCGACGAAAAACTGATTGCCGTTTTTGATAATCTGATTGCGCAGGGCGCGCATAATATCAATCTCGTCAATCCTACCCACTACGCGCCGCAGCTTGCGCGCGTGCTGAGCCGCTGGCATTCTCCCGTGCCGATTGTCTATAACACCTCGGGTTACGAGAGCGTCAAAACCCTGAGGATGCTTGATGGGCTCGTGGATATTTACCTCACGGATTTTAAGTACAGCCGCCCCGAGAAAGCAAAACTGTACAGCCGCGCCTCGGATTATCCCGCCGTTGCGAAGGACGCGCTTTGTGAGATGCGGCGGCAGATTCCGACGGATATTTTCAATGGGGACTTGATGCAAAAGGGTGTTATCATCCGTCATCTGATTCTCCCGTCAAACACGAATTCCTCGCTTGAAATCCTTGATTACCTCGCCGAAAAATACGCCGATACCTATCTCTCGCTGATGGCGCAGTATACCCCCTGCGGCGACCTTGCCTCCCATCCCGAACTGACGCGCCGCATTACGCCGCGCGAATATAATAAGGTGGTCGATTATGCCTTATCAAAGGGATTTGAAAAACTCTTTTTGCAGGAACTGACCTCGGCTGACAAAAATTTTATTCCCCCATTTGATTTTACGGGCGTAATGTGATATAGTATAGATGTTAAAATTATACATAACATAAAGGAGTAAAAATTATGAAGAAGTTTATGGCAGAATTCAAGGAATTTATTTCAAAGGGTAATGTGCTGGATATGGCAGTCGGCGTTATCATCGGCGGTGCGTTCGGCGCCATCGTCAATGCGCTGATTGACAACATCATTAATCCGCTTATCGCGATGATTGGCGGCACAGATGTCGGACTTGCAGTAGTGATTAATGGTCAGAAGCTTAATTTCGGAGCATTCATCTCCGCGATTCTGAATTTCCTTATCATCGCGTTCATCGTATTCCTTATCGTGAAGTCCGCGAATAAGGCGAAGGACCTCGTCAGCAAGAAAGAGGAAGCAGAAGAAGCGGCAACGACCAAGACCTGCCCGTTCTGTAAGAGTGAGATTGCAATCGACGCTACGAAGTGCCCGCACTGTACATCTGATATCCCCGAAGAAGCATAATGTAGGGGCGATTCACGAATCGCCCGCGGGTCAATCGTGATTGACCCCTACAATCTTAAACTAAGGACCGTAAAACAAGGAGTTTAGATTATGAAAATAGAGGCATATAGTTTCCCGTCAGCGACGGGCGTTTGTGAGATTTACGGTAATGCGTATACCCCCGACGAGGGCGATGTCAAAGCGGTGCTTGTCATCCACCACGGTATGGCGGAACACCAGGAGAGATACCGCGGCTTTATCGAGTTTATGACGGAGAACGGCTTTGCCGTTTATATCCACGATATGGCGAATCACGGCAAGTCGAACTCCAATTTTGACGAGACGGGTTATTTCGGCGACAGCGATGGTTATAAAAAACTCGTCGAGGACTTTAAGACCACGTTTGACAAGGCGAAGTTCACGCATCCCGATAAGAAGATTATTGTGATGGGTCACTCGATGGGCTCGTTCATCGTCCGCTGCTTCACCGCGTGGTACCCGAATGAAGGCTTTGCCGGCGCCATCTATATGGGTACGGGCGGCGCCAATCCGATTGCCGGTATCGGCGACAAGATTTCCGCGCTCGTTGCCAAGGTAAAGGGCACGAAGCATAAGAGCAAAACGCTCGATAAGATGACCTTCGGCTCCTACGGTAAGAGATGCGAGGGCAGAACGAATTTTGACTGGCTCACACGCGACACCGAGATTGTCGACAAGTATATCGCTGACGATTACTGCGGCTTCCTCTTCAGCGCGCAGGGTATGAACGACCTTGTGAAGATTAATATCGCAGCAAATACCGACGAGTGGTATAAGAGCGTCGACGCTGACCTTCCGATTCTGCTCACGAGCGGTGCGGAGGACCCGGTCGGCGAGTACGCGAAGGCTATCCGCGATATTTATCAGCGCCTTCTCGCGTCGGGTCATAAGAAGGTCACGCTGAAACTCTATGACAACTGCCGCCACGAGATTCTCAACGAGCTCAATAAGGACGAGGTGATGAACGACATCCTCGCCTGGATAAATACCGAAGTTTTAGCATAAATCAGCATAAAAAGAGCAAGGCTATGCGCCTTGCTCTTTTGCTATGTTTGAGATTGTTTCGATGAAATCCTCTGTATTTTGCAGCGGCAGGCGTACCTCCTTGCGTCCGCCGTAGCCGTAGCGAATCAGTACATACGCCTCGTTGTAAGCGCCGCCTTCGACTTCTTCGATGCGCTGGCTGACGGGGTCGGTGCAGAGCGTCGCCTCTTCAATACCCTTTATCAGTATCTCCGTTTTGAACGTGTGAACGGGCGGTACGATGCAGCAGTAGTCGACGATGAGTTTTTCATCGGTGACGGTGACACCCTTGTGTCCCGCCCAGTACTTTGTCTGCAACACGATGAAGATGATTGCCGTCAGGCACCATCCGACGGGCACGCAGATGCTGTCGAGCGCGTCAATGCCAAAGAGATTCAGCAGTAGCGCTATCAGTACCGCTACGGGCAGCGCCACGAGCGCGAGAATGAAATTCTGCAGGCAGATATAGACCGTGTTCAGTACTTTCGAACGGTATTTGAACTTGTATCGTTTCTTCATTCACATCATCCGTTCAGGATTTCAAAGTTTTTCTTGTTACAAGCGTAGAGATTCTTGAATGCCTTGAAGTTTCTGTCGTAAACCGCCTTGTTCTCCTTGTTTGGATGATAAACCACTTTGGCAGGAATCAGTTTCTTGACGTCGCGGATGGTTGGAATCATACCCGTACCGACCGCAATCAACGCCGCTGCGCCGACCGCACCGATATTCTGGGGAGAGTCAACAACCTCGACATCGCGCTGGAGTACGTCCGCGAGAATCTGACAGGTTGCCGCGCCGAGTGCGCCGCCGCCGCAGAAACGAACGGAGTTAGAAATATGTACTTCCTTCTTCTTATCCTGTCGCTCGAGCATCCATCTCATATGGAAGCAGATACCCTCGACTACCGAGCGGATGAGTTCCGTCTTACCCGTTTCGAGCTTGATATTGAAGAACATACCCGCCGCGTTCGGGTCCTCGAACGGACAGCGGTTTCCGTGGAGCCACGGGGTGAATACGACGCCGTTTGAGCCGGGCTCTGCGCGCTCAATAACCTCTTCGAGATAGTCGTAGAGATTGACGGCGATGTCCTCGTAACTGTCGGACGGGCTTGCGTGGTGGGAGAGGTAAACGCCGATTTCGTCGAGCGCAAGATGGTCCTTCACCCAGCTGACGCATTTATTAGAGGTTTCGAGTTCGCCGAAATAGTTATAAGCATCGGGGTCTGCGCCGACCGTAGCCGCCATCAGTGCGCCGGTATCCACAACCTGCTTGTCAACGACCGTGCTGACCCAGCCCGAGGTGCCGGAGTAGATATGGGTATCGCCGATTTCTACCGCACCTGCGCCAACGCCGATGAGCGACGCGTCGCCGCCGCCGCCGAATACTGCCGTGCCGGGTGCCAGTCCGAGTTCCTCGGCTGCCTTGTCAGTCACTTCGCCGACCTTATCGGTGCATTTCATTACCTTTGCGAGATGGTCCATATTGACGCCGAACATATCACACAGCGGCTTGCACCATCCCTCGTGTCCCTTTCTCGTGTCATAGATGAGAGTGGCGAACGCCGAGTCGGTCGTCATCACGAACTCACCGCTTGCTCTGAGAATGAGATATTCTTTTACATCGAGCCATTTATAGAGCTTCTTGAAATTCTCGGGCTCGTGCTTTTCGAGCCACTTGTATTTCCATACGGGGTCCTTTACCGAGAGGGGAGCAGCGCCCGTGTATTTCAGACATTTGAGGAGTTTGGTCGCGTCGGCGCCGGCAATCTGAAAACCGTGCGCGATGCCATCCTTGAGTTCCTCGGTCGCGCGCTGGTCCATATAGGTCATCGGACGGCGGATGCAGTTACCCTCCTTGTCGACGGGAACGAAGCCCTGCATTGCCGAGCAGAAACTGATGCCCTCAATCTGTTCTTTTTCGATACCGGGAGCCTTGCGGAATACCTCTTTGGTTGTGAGGCACATCGCCTGCCACCATTCGTCCGCATCCTGCTCTGCGCCGCCTTTGACGCCGGTCTCTTCGTCCACGCGGAGACTGTAACCCGCCGTCTGCGAGGCAATAATTCTGATTTCCTTGTCAATCTCGATAAGACAGGTTTTAATTCCGGTTGTACCCGTATCGTATGTGATAACAAACTTTCCCATAATATGTATTCCTCCTGAATGGAGAATTGAGAGTTGAGAATTGAGAATTGCGGGCGGGGCACCCGCACCCGATACTATTATCAGGTGTGGACAGAGTCCACCCCTAAATTCTCCATTCTCCATTCTCCATTCTCAATTTTTTTCAAATGTAAACGCGCTCTCAACAAACTTTAAGAGCTGGCTTACTACCTTTTCCTCGTCCATTTCTTCTACATTAACTCCCGTGTAAATCTCAAATCTCTGACGGTAGTAGTCGCAGGTGTAGGAGAACTGCAGCGCCATCAGCAGATTGTCGAGGAAGAAGGCAAAGAGCCGCGGGTCGAGGTCGGGACGCACGTCGTCCTTGGCAAGCGCCTGCGCAATCGAGGTGATGTACTTGCGGCTCGTGCTCGTCTCGATTTCCTCCGCGAGTGCGCGCGCTCGCTCGGAGTTCTTCTCGCTCGTGATTTCGTTATAGAGTTTAATGTAATGCGCGTTTGCCTTTGAGTGGCGGCAGGTCGTGCGGATGACCTTCTCCGCTTTGGTGAGGAGCTTGTCGTCGCTGTTCATAATCTCCTCAAGCGCGTCGTCGAGTATCTGCATACCTCTCTGCAGGCAGGTGACGAATAAATCTTCCTTCGTCGCGAAATATTTATACATCAGTCCGATGCTGATGCCCGCTTTTTTGGCTATTACATTTATATTAGCGTTTTCATAACCCTTCGACGCGAACTCCTCGATACCAATTTCGAGAATTTTCTCTTTTCGCTCGTCGCTCGCTCTGTCGAAGGCGTCTTTATATCTTTTTTCAATCATAACAATTTTTGTTTAGTTGCACAAATATTGCAGTTTTCTCTTGTGCAAAGCACACAAAACCGCGCTCAATATTTCGTAATCGTTATTAGTATAGTATCACCATTTTGGTCTTTTTGCAAGAATATTAGCTAATTTTTTATAACTTTTCATTTGACAAATTGTTAAATAGTGATATAATTAAACTGTAAATTTAGTGAGCGAGCGCTCACACGCCCGAAAGGGTGAGCAGCCGCTCACACTACATAATTTCAAGGAGGAATTTACTATGGATACAAGATTCGCTATTACAGAGTATCCTAACGCTGCTGCGCTTACCGCACAGCTCGACGCACTCATCAAAAAGCCGATTTACTCAATCAACAGAAATTCTCTTAAGAGATATGAGGAAGAGTATTTCGAAAAGAAGTGCAAGAAGTCTAAGGAAATGATTACCGAGGCTAAGAATGTTATCCCCGGCGGTGTTCAGCACAACCTGGCATTTAACTATCCTTTCCCGATTGTTATGACCAAGGCTAAGGGCAACAAACTTTATGATATCGACGGAAACGAGTATTTCGACTTCCTTCAGGCAGGTGGCCCGACCATCATCGGCTCTAACGACGATGTTGTGAAGGAAGCTGTTAAGAAGCTCCTCGACGACTGCGGTCCGTCCACGGGTCTCTTCCACCCCTATGAGTATAAGCTCGCTAAGAAAATCAGCGAGTGCGTACCTTCGGTAGAGATGTTCCGTATGCTCGGTTCGGGCACTGAGGCTTGTATGTGTGCCGTTCGTGTAGCGCGTCTTGCAACCGGTCATAAGAATATTATCAAGATGGGCGGCGCTTACCACGGCTGGTCCGACCAGCTCGCTTGGGGTATGCGTGTACCGGGTACTCTGAATACCCAGTCCCACGGTGTACCGCTTTTCGTATTCAAGCACACCCAGGAGTTCTTCCCCAACGACCTTAAGTCCCTCGAGAAGAAACTCATCATCAATAAGTTCCGCGGCGGCACGGCAGCCGTATTTATCGAGCCTTGCGGACCCGAGTCCGCTACCCGTCCGGTGGACAGAGATTTCCCGAAGGGTGTTCAGGCACTCTGCCGCAAATACGGCGCTCTCCTCGTATGTGACGAGGTTGTTACCGGCTTCAGAATCGGCATTTCAGGCGCACAGGGTTACTACGGCATCGACCCCGATATCACCATTTTCGGTAAGATTATTGCAGGCGGTTATCCGGGTGCAGGCGGCATCGGCGGCCACAAGGAAGTTATGAAGTACCTCGGCGCAGGTCTTGACAAGGCTGAGGGCAAGAAGATTCATAAGGCAATGTGCGGCGGCACCATGGCAGCTACGCCTCTTTCCTGTGTAGCAGGTTACACCGTTATCTGTGAAATTGAGAAGAGAAATGCTTGCCAGGTAGCAGGTCAGATGGCTGACAGACTGGTTAAGGGTATTAACGAGTCCATTAAGAAGTATGACCTTCCGTTCGTTTGCTACAATGTCGGCTCTATTTGCCAGCTTCATACCGTAGCAACCATGCACTTCAGAATTAACTGGAAGAAGCCTTGGGAAGTTCCATACGTACTCAAGCAGACCGGCATTCGCCAGACAGAGATGCAGTATATGGGCGCTGCTTATATGGCAGAGGGTCTCGTTACTCTTGCAGGCTCCCGTCTTTACACCTCGAGCGCTTACACCGAGGAGGATATCGACGAGTGCATCCGTCGCTTCGACAAAGTACTTTCTCAGTGCGAGAAGATTGATTATTAATTTGTTTTTAATGAGGGGCGGGGCAACTCGCCCCTATAACCGACTTTAGCCGTTTGTAAATCGGCGGCTATTTAAGGAGAAAATTTATGTCATACGAAATTCAGGAAGCAAAAGAATTAGTAGTAAAAGCAGGTAAGGAACTGATTGAAAAGGGACTTATCGCTCGTACTTGGGGTAATGTTTCTGCGCGTATTTCGGACACACAGTTTGTCATTACTCCTTCGGGCAGAGCTTACGAGGACCTCACTCCCGAGGAAATCGTGGTTGTCAATATCGACGACTGCTCCTACGAGGGCGACATTAAGCCTTCGTCGGAGAAGGGTGTACACGCTGCCGCATACCGCCATCATCCCACCGTTGATTTCGTGATTCATACCCACCAGAAGGCGGCGACCATCGTATCCATCACCGGCATGGAGATTCGCAATGTCTACGACGAGTTTAAGCCCGTCCTCGGCGACAAGGTGCCCTGCGCTGCGTATGCGATGTCGACGACCGACTCCCTTCGCAAGAAGGTTGAGATGTGCATTATGATGAACCCGAATGCGCGTGCTATTATGATGATGCACCACGGTACGGTTTGTATGGGCGACGATTATGACCACGCGTTTGCACTCGCTGAGAATCTCGAGCGCTGCTGCGAGAAGGTGATTAAGGATAACTACCTTCGCCATTCGTGGGCTAAGACATACAGCGACGAGGACAAGAGAAATTACTTCCTCGGCAAGAGAAATTGCGACAAGATGCCCGCGTCCATTCCGGACCTCGGCTCTTCTGTCAGAAACGGCAATACCTTTACCCTTACCGTCGGCGGCAAGAGTGTGGATGTCGATATCGACACCGGCGTCGGCATTAACGGTATTCCGCCCAAAGTGGAGAAACTCCACCGTGCAATTTATAACACCGAGGACGTTACCTTTATCCGTCAGCTTGCTACTCCCGATGTTGTAGCAGTATCCTGCACGGGCGACGGTATGACCCCGATGATTGATGACTTTGCCCAGATTGTCGGCACGGACGTGAAGAACGTTCCGTGGATTGACGGCGACACAGACGCTTGCGCGAAGGAAGCGGGCGAGGCGATTGACCAGCGCAACGCCGTTCTTATCGACGGTGCGGGCGCACTCATTACAGGTAATACCGAGGGCGACCTTCAGGCACTCGAGATTATTATGGACAAGGCGTGCCAGGCAGTGATCGATGTCGATATCTTCAACCGTGCACACTATGTACCGAAGCTCGAATGTATGCTGATGCGTACCGTCTACCTCGCAAAATACTCAAAGAAAATCGACGAGAAATAAGACGAAAACATAAGCACCCTGCGGGGTGCTTTTTGTTTTCAAAAAAAGATTGCAACACTTTGGCGGATATTTTATACTTAGTTTATGAAAGGTCTTTCAAAAGGAAGTGACACGATGAACGAAAAGGAGCTAATTACCCGCGCTAAGTCGGGCGACAGGGAGGCGTTTGCCGCGCTGTACGGTCTGTATAAAGACAGATTGTACCGCTATGCGTTTTATCGCTTGCAAAACGAGTCGGATGCCGAGGACGCAGTGCAGGACGCGGTTATTTCCGCTTACATACAAATCGGCTCGCTTAAAAAAGCCGAGGCGTTTCCCGCGTGGATATTCCGCATTCTTTACTTTTCCTGCGGTGCCCAGATGAAGCGGCAGGAGATGATGCGCAAAAACAGCAATATCGACGATATGGCAAATCAGCTCTGTGACACCTCCGCCGAGCGTACCGCGCTGAAAACCGAGCTGCAAAACGCGCTCACCATTCTCTCGGATGAGGAGCAGGAGATTGTGCTCCTGTCCGCCGTCGCGGGATTTAACAGCAGGGAAATCGGCAAAATCGTGGATATGACGGCGGGCGCCGTGCGGTCAAAACTGTCGCGTAGCCTGAAGAAAATGAGAGATTTTTTGGAGTGATTCATATGAAGGATTTGGATTTTATCACATCAAAACTGAAGGAAGAAAATATCACCGCTCCCGATGCGCTCAGCGAGGAGAATATCGAGGCACGCCTTGCGCAGGGAACGAGCGTCAGCAGTATTGTGAAAACAAAGAAGAATAAAAAACGTATCTTAAAACCGCTGGTATCCGTCGCTGCCTGTATTGCGCTCGTCATCGGTTCCTTTGCCTCGGTGAACGCCCTGCGCGATGCACGATTTACGCGTGCGATTGAGGGTAACACCAAGAACGGCGTGGTCTATTTCGACAGCTATGACGAGATTAAAACCTTCACAGGAAAGATGGATGCCGTTACATCCGATTTTGACTTCGGATTCTTTTTGCCGCGTGTTCGCAATCTTTACTCTACTACCGCCAAGAGTGAGATAGCAGTCGACGGCGCGATGGAATCGTCCGCCGAGAGTTTCAGCCGCACTTATACGCAGGTGGCGGATGTCGACGAGTCGGATATCGTCAAGACGGATGGCAAGTATATCTATATTCTCGATACTGCAGACGGCACGCTCGTGATTTATGCGGCGCAGGACGGCGATGCCGAGCTGATGTCGAAGTATTATACCGACGAGGACGACTGCGATTACGAGGAAATGTATATCGACGGCGACCGTGCATATCTCCTTGGCACGGAGTATGACGAGGGTGACGAAGAGACGCGCGTCCTCAGCCTTGACATCGGCGATAGGGAAGAGGTGGAGGAAGTCGATACCTACCGCCAGAGCGGCGCTTACAGCACTTCACGGATGGTTGACGGCTGCCTCTATGTGATTTCGAATACCTATACCTATGATAAGAAATTCATCCCCTGCTACACGGGCGACGACGGTAAATTCCGCAAGCTTCCCGCCGAGGACATCTGCGCCTTTGCGTACTGCAGCAGACCCGATTACGCGGTTGTCGGCGCCCTCAATACGAGGAGCGGCGATAGTAAGAGCCGCAAGGTTAAGGCGGTCATGGGCGGCGCGGACCATGTCTACTGCACGAGCGAAAACCTCTATGTCTCCTGCGTGAATACCGAAGATTACAATGCCACGACAATTATCAAGTACGCCTTCGACGGCGTGAAAATAAAGGAGCAGGCAGTCGGCAAGGTCAAGGGTACAGTGAATAACCAGTGGTCGTTTGACGAAAGCCGCGGTTATCTGCGCGTTGCCACCACCGCTTACAATAAGAGCGGCGAGCAGGTGAATAAGCTGTATATCCTCGACGAAAATCTCAAAAAGGTCGGCGATGTCGGCGGCTTTGCGCGCGGTGAGCATATCGAGGCAGTGAAGTATATCGGCGATATGGCGTATGTCATTACCTATGAGACGACGGACCCGCTGTTTTGCATTGATGTCAGCAACCCGAAGAATCCCCGGATTACCGGCAAGGTCAAGATTGACGGCTTTTCGACCAATCT
The DNA here is from genome assembly GCA_015066525.1 of Oscillospiraceae bacterium. GTDB lineage: Bacteria > Bacillota > Clostridia > Oscillospirales > Acutalibacteraceae > Eubacterium_R. The sequence continues at coordinate 37,259 of SVOG01000005.1, forward strand.
TGTGCCCGTCGGTGAGGATAAACTCGTCGGCATCGGCTACCATACCCGCACGAATGCCGAGTGGGGCGGCGTGGAGCGCGCCGGTGTGAAACTCGCACTCTTTGATATCAGTGATAAGAACGCGCCGAAGGTGCTTGACGAAAAGATTTATGAAAGCGCCACCAGCCCCGCGCAGGAAACGCACAAAGCAATTCTGAAAAAGGGCGACCTTCTTGCCATTCCCGTCACAGACAAAGCGGTCGTCTTTACCGAAAAGGACGGCAAACTCGATATGCTAAAGGAGCAGACAGTCGCCAGTGAATTTGACCGTATTGTATGCATCGGTGATGATTACTACACGGTCGACGCTACGGGAGATACGGTGAATTCCTTCAGAATAAAATAAAACAAAGACGGCACAGCATAACGCTGCGCCATCTTTGTTTGTGGAGTAAAATTTATGTAAAAAATCTAAAAAGGCTATATTGTAAGGCTGATTTTTTCAGCCGTTGTCGTTATATGTAAATGAGGGTGAGCCAGTTGGTTATCGCTCGTTCTTCCCTCAACTTGATTGACATTATACACCGCTTTTTTCAAAAATCAAGCCTTTTTTGCAGTTTTTTACCACTTATATACATTATACAAAACTATCGAGAATATTTTGTACAAAATGCACAAAAGCTCACTCCATCTGCTTGCCCAAAAACGCTGCTGCTACCTGTACGAGTTTAATATCCGTCTCGCTCGGCAGCTCGTGGCTGTCATCCTCTAAGAGTGCGATAGCGCCGCTGACGTCACCGCCGTAAATAATCGGGTACACGACCTCCGCCTGGCGGTTATAGCCCTCTATGGCGTTGAGCGCGGGCACCGAGTCGGTCTTGATGTGTATCTGTCGGTTTTCCATCAACTCCTCGAGACTCTTCGTCACCCTGCGTTCGAGCACTTCACGCTTGCTGATGCCCGAGCAGGCGATGACATGGTCGTTATCCATAATCGCAATCGGCAGCCCGCCGCTTTTGTGCAGCACCTCGGCATACTGCGAGGCGAAGTTCGACAGCTCACCTATCGGTGAGTATTTTTTGAATATGACCTCGCCCTCCGCATCGGTATAAATCTCCAACGGGTCACCCTCCTTAATACGAAAACTTCTTCTGATTTCCTTTGGAATGACAATTCTGCCCAAATCGTCAATCCTTCTTACAATTCCCGTTGCCTTCATACAACCGCTCCTCTTGTCAAATTTGTTACACACCTATTTTGCACAAAAACAAGAAATATATGTAAAACCCGCATTGTAAAAATATGTAAATATTGATTTTATCTTGCTAAAGCGTTATAATACTGTCGTATTCGATTTTATGTCAGGAGGTTTTGGAATGAAAACGGCAAAATTTTTCGGCAAATCCGCCAAAGCAATCGTTGTATTTTTGGTGGCGGCGCTTATAGTATGCGCGCAACTGCCCTTTGCGGCGCTGGCAGCGGTGGATGATTTTATCGAACAGGGCAACCTGATTTATCTGGTGACCGAAGAGGGCAGCGCCTCCGCGCCCGGCAAGGTGACTGCCGCGTTTAACGAAAATCTTGACCCCGCAACCGTCACCGGCATTACGGTGCCTGCCACCGTGGAAAACGCGGGCAGAAGCTACCGCGTAACAGCGCTTTCCGGCAGTGCGTTTGGCGGCTGTGTCGCGCTCGAAACGCTTGATTTATCCGCCTGCACAGCACTTGGCGCCATTGGCGAGGGTTCTTTTCTTGATTGCGAAAAGTTGACAAGCATCGTGCTTCCTTGTGGTTTTAATAAGGATTTGTTTGCCGACACGGGCGTTGTTCCCGACGGGGACAAGTTCACGATTGAATACGCCGTGATGGGTGAGCCTCCGACCACCGTTACCGTCTCGTCCGGTCAGTTCAGCTATGTACATCACTATACGGTGAATAATAAAAACTATGCCGAGCACAAATGCTCCGGTTGCGGACGGAAGGAGCGCCACAAATGGGCGCTCGATAATAACAATACCGCGCAGCACAAATGCACGGTGTGCGGTTATACAGAAACGCACTACGGCGGCAACGCCAACTGTGACGGAGAAGCCGTTTGCGTTGCCTGCGGCAGTACCTATAAAACAGCGGCGGGCAAGCATTATTGGGAAGTGGTTCCCGAAACCATCGGCGCCACCGCTGCCAATTACACCTGCACAACCTGTGAAAAGGTGGAAAAGCAGCAAATCAGCGCCGATAAAACCGGTGTGAATTATAACGAGAAGACACTGAACATTATTTTACAGGACCCATACAAAGTTCTGCCCGATGGCACAACCATAGAGGGCACACCGTCTCAGCCGGGCGACAAGCGATACAACGAGCTGACGGCGCAGCTGGACAATACAAATAATATCGAAAGGCTTGCGTTCTTTGAGCTGGAGCTCTTTGACGCGCAAGGTAAATCCATCAGCGGAAAAATTGACGGCTCCGTTCGCGTGCTGATTCAGATTCCCGACGGATGGGATAAGGAGGACCTGAAAGCCGTTCTGGTGACGGAAGGGAAGGACATCGACAATTTTGAAGAAAGTATAATCACCATCGACGGCGTGAATTATCTGGCGTTCTGGACAGACCATTTCAGCCCCTATGCGCTGATTGACAAAAAGACCGCAAAAGAGAACAAAAAGACCTCGCCCGCCACGGGCAGCACGGGCGGCGCACTGTGTGCCCTTGTCGCAGCAACGGCATCGGCGGCAGCCCTCGGCTTCATCGCCCGCAAGAAGAGAAAATAAAATATCCGTATAAAAAAAGCCACGCCCTGATGAACGATAAAGGGCGTGGCTCTTATATTATTGTTCTGCCTTTTCTTTTGGTTTTTTGAATACGAACAGCTTGGAAAATACATAGTTGAGTATGACCACGATGACGGATACCGAAATCTTTGAGCACATTCCGCTGCTGTACAGCACGGCGATGTTGATGTGTAACTTTGTCAGTATCGTTGTGAAAAAGGCGTCGATGCCCACGCTGACAAACAGCGGCACGCACAATACCTCGAGGATTCCCGTAAAGGCGCGTGCCCCGAGAAAACCGAAGAATTCCCTGACGGCGATTTTTCTCTCCCAGCTCTTCGATTCAAATACCCATAATTTATTGGTAATGAAGGCGAAGATGAAGGCGCTCAGCCAGCTGAACAGACTCGCCAGAAAAACATTCACATCAATATCCCGTACGATGTGCACGATATGAGGCACGCCGAACGCGGCGTTAAACAGCTTCAGAAAGAGGGGATAGGTGCCCCAGCTGATGACCGTCGCCAGCACGCCCGTGATAAGGTAGGTCCATATCTCGCGGTATTTCGTTAATAACTTCTTCATTGTATCACTCCGATAAGGATATTTTAAGTCATAACCGAAAAAATGTCAACAAAAAACCGCCTCGTATGAGGCGGTTTTGTACTTTGTACTTTTGTCCTTAGTCTGAAATGTAAGGAAGCAGAGCGAGGTGACGAGCTCTCTTGATAGCGGTGGTGAGCTCTCTCTGGTGCTTTGCGCAAGTGCCGGTTACACGGCGGGGAAGAATCTTCGCTCTCTCAGAAGTGAACTTTCTGAGCTTAGCTGCGTCCTTGTAGTCGATTACCTCAACCTTTTCTACGCAAAACTGACAAACCTTTCTGCGTCCCTTTCTCGGGCCTTTGTTGTATGCCATAGTTTTATCTCCTTATTCGTTAACGATTAGAATGGAAGGTCGTCATCGTCATCCACGATTTCTTCAAAATCGCTGGTACCTGCGCTCGAGTAGCTCGGTGCGGGCTGGATGAACTCCTGTGAGGGAGCAGCGCTCGTGCCGCTGTCTGCCTTCGAGCCGCAGAAGGATACGTTGTTGGCAACGACCTCTACTGATTTTCTGTTGTTACCGTTTTTGTCGGTATAGTTCTGAGTCTGGATAGAACCCTCAATCGCAATCATCGAACCCTTGTGGAAGAAACGGCTGATGAATTCAGCTCTCTGTCTCCATGCGACGCAGTCGATGAAGTCCGCCTGTCTTTCCTGACCCTGTGACTGATAACTTCTGTCGCAGGCAACCTGGAAACGGATGACGGATACTCCGCTGGGAGTGGTCTTGAGTTCGGGCTCGTAAGTCAATCTGCCCATTAAGGCTACCATATTAAGCATAGTCAGCCTCCTTATTCGCCTTTAGCGACGATGAGTGAGCGGAGCACGCCGTCTGTAATATTGATTACACGGTCAAGCTCAGCCGGGAATGATTCCTCACAAGCAAAGTTAATCAGAACGTAGTAGCCCTCTGTTTCGTAGTTGATAGGATATGCGAGCTTCTTCTTGCCCCAATCCTCAACTTCGCCGAGAGTGCCATTCTTCGAAATAAGGTCAGTGAACTTAGCCTTAAGTGCGTCAACTGCCTCGTTACCCTTTGAAAGAGAGTAAACCATAACGATTTCGTAGTTTCTTAATGCCATCTTTCAGCACCTCCTTCTGGTCTATTGGCGTGATTTCTCCTCACGCAAGGATATTTACTTGCCTTTGCAAGCCCTAACATTATAACAATATTATTTTATAATGTCAAGATTTAATTATTTTCGGCTTTTTAATCATATCGCAGATGCGCTGCACGTCCTGGGAGAAACGGCGCTGGGATATGAGTATAACGAGGGTGTCGCCCTCTTTGAGGAGGGTGTCGCCCTTCGGGGTAATCGGTGTTTCGTCGCGCTCGACGGAGATAATGACGCAGTGTTTGCCCCAGTCGATGTCCGCGATGGTCTTATTCGCTACGGGGCTGCCCACGGGGATGGTAAAGGTCTGGAGTACCTTCTCGACCTCTTTTGTGTTGAGCACGGGCGCGTTGGTGTTTTCCACCGCTTTTTCGAACAGTATGGAGTAAAACGGCGCCGTGCCGATGGTGTTTGCCACCGCGTAGGAAATGAGGCTGACCGTCGCAATCGGCAGCAGCGAGTGCATATCGCCCGTCAGTTCGAATACGAGGATAATACCCGTCAGCGGCGCGCGCACGATGGAGGAGAAAAGTCCTGCCATTCCGATGACGACGAATTCCTCGTAGAGTCCGCCGCGGATGCCGATATTGTTAATCGCAATATTGCCGAAAATCGCGCCAATGTATGCGCCAAGCACGCACAGGGGATAGAGCGTTCCGCCGGGCGCACCCGACGCAAACGAAAACGCGCCGAAGATGAATTTCGCAAACAGCAGTACAAAGAGTACCGTCAGCTCGGGACGGTCGTGCATCAGCATGGCAGCCATACTGTGTCCGCCGCAGAGTATCTGCGGCATTGTCAGTCCGACAATACCGCTGACGAGGAACACGCATCCCATCTTGAGCCACGCGGGGATTTTTGTGATTCGTTTGTACATCTTTTGCGCCCATACCATCGCGATATTGTAGCCAGCGCCGGCAAAGCCAAGCACGACGCCCATCAGTACTAAAATCCAGTAGTGATGCAGCGCGAGGGTGACGGTGTCGTAGTTAAAGGTCGTCTCGTGACCGAAAAAGGCGATGGAGATGAAGTCCGCTGTGATGGATGCCACGATGCTCATACAGAGCATCGCCTTGTCGAGCGAGTGGTGGATTTCCTCGAGTACGAACATCGTACCCGCAATCGGTGCGTTAAACGCTGCCGCCATACCTGCGCCCGCGCCGCAGGAAATCATCCGCAGTTCGGTCGTCTTGTCCGCTTTGGTAAGACGGGAGGCGCCTTTCGCCGCCATACCGCCGAGCTGGACAGACGGTCCCTCTCTGCCGAGTGACAGACCGCTGAAAACGGCGGTTGTGCCGCCGATGAATTTGGCGAGGATGACGCGCCACCAGTTGAGGGAGAAGTAGCCGCGGATTTCGCCCGAGGTCTGTGGAATGCCCGAGCCTGCCGCGTCCGGCTCCCATTTGTTGATGAAATTTACCGTGACGCCGAGCGCAAAGAGAAGCACGAGCCACAGCGTAATCCTTGCGGGTGAGCCCTTGACAATGTCGAGTACCTGCATCAGTCCCTTTTCCGCCCATTCGAGCGCGAAGCGGTAGCCGACGCAAACAAGACCCGAAGCGATACCGACTTCAAGTCCTCTGATAATTAAGTATATGCTCTCGCTGTTGTGCGGAGCCGTTTTTCGCAAAGTGGTTTTCTCCTGATTTCTCATAATATCCATATTAGCACACTTCGACAACTTTTTCAATTATGAATAATTGTGTCATTGGGGACAGTCCCCAATGACACAAAATGCGTTGTTATTTTGCACAAAAGCATCCCTCTCCTTTTGTGCAAAACAGAGAAACGACATCTTTTTTGTCCAAAAGTGAGATTTGAGCCCCCCTGAATGTGACTAACATATAGAGGGCAAAAAAAGGAGGCATAAAGATGAAACGATTATTATCAACAGTTCTGGCACTGACGATGCTGCTTGCGTCACTGTCAGCCACCCTCAGCGCACAGGCAGCAACCCCAAACGCTCCGGCGTTTTCTACGGATAGCGGCGCCTACACGGACAGCGTAACAATCGTTTTGCGCTCAGGCTCACTGCTCAACACCGTGTATTACAGGATTTACGAGTACGGAATGAACAACCACGCAGGAGCGTTAAAACAGGACACAACAAGATATGTCCTGCCATTCAAAATTACCGAGTCTTGCTACATAGATGCCTGGTCGGATAATGGCGATGAAACAAGTGAAGTTGTAACCAACCGATACTATATCCGTTATTCAAGCGATGAGGGCAGGTTTACGGTTGACGAGGACGGCGTGCTGAGGGGTTACACGGGCAACACACCCAACCTGGTTATTCCGGATAAGGTGGACGGAATAACCGTTACCAAAATCGGCAGTCAGGTTTTTACCCAGTACAAAAGAGATAACTATTACGGCACTATCCACTACTACAACAACGATGATTATTCAAACTTTCTTGAAAGCGTTACGCTGCCTGACACCTGCACCGAGATTGAGTATGCGGCGTTCTGTGCCTGTGTACATTTGAAAAATGTTTACGGCGGAAATCTGAAAATAATTGGCGATTATGCGTTTGATCGATGCGTTTCGCTGGAAAGTATTGATTTGTCAAATACAGAACTAATTGACAGGTACGCTTTTGAATATAACCAATCGCTGAAAACGGTTGAAAGCGATACCGTCAAAACGGTGCGTGACAAAGCGTTTGAATACTGCACGCTTGAGCGCCTTGTTCTGCCAAATCTGGAAACGCTCGGCGATGGCGACATTTATAGCAAGTACATCAATATCGGCAAGGTTGAGGAGCTTCGTTCGCGTGACCAATACCATGTAGGCAACCGCATCACTACCTCCACGATGCTGGCACCAAACTTAAAAAAGATAGGCGGAACAACCATCGTTCACTATGCTTCATCTCCGCGCGATGTAATTGTCCCCAAACTTGCGGGGGCGCTTGGTGCGTCTATTCGTCTGAGTGACAGCGGTCTGCGTTTTGGCTTCAACTGGGATAACGGTACCGATTATCAGGCGGCACATACGGACGATGTGGAGTACGGTTTTGTGTATGCGTATGAACGCACCGACGATTTGACCGTGGAAAACGGCAAAAGGCGTGTTGCTGAAAAGCGTGTGGACGCGGACGGAAAAACCTCATTTAACCTCGTGTTTACCGACATTCCAAAAGCGAATTACGATACCGAGATTTCGGCTCGCGCGTATGTTCGCATAAATGGCGTATACTTCTATTCCGACATTCTGACGCGCTCGTTTGAGGGCGTGGCAAACGCCGTGCTTGCCGACCCCGATATTGACGAGAATATCAAGTCGCAACTCAGACTGACTCTGGAGGCGTAATATGAAAGAGGAATACATAAAACCCATCACACAGGTTGACGAATATGAAACCACCGACATCATCACTGCCAGCACCGTCGGCGTTGACGACGAGGGCTGGATTGATAAGTGGTATTAATGATAAAGGAGAATAATGATGAAAGAAAAATACACCAAACCCGAAACAAGAATTGACGAATATGAAACTGTTGATGTTATCACGACAAGTGCGGCGGATGTGCAGGACGACGACAACGATGTGCCGTTCGGCAGTTAATATAAAGCGGCTGATTATCGTATTATCCGTGCTTGTTACTTTTGCTGCGTTGCTCACCGCCTGCGCTGTGCCCAAAATAACGGGCAGCGCGGCTCGCAAAACTGCTGAAAAAGAGGCGGAACTCTTCGATACCACCGAGGAGAGCGAGATTGTCGTGACTGGCGTTCCACAGAGCACAACAAAAGCGGCAGAAAGTAACGAAACAACAACCAGAACAAACTCAAACTCCGATACTTTAACACAAATTGCGGATAACGATGTAACCTTCAGCACTTCAAAATCAGAAACAATGCACGCCGCCGCACAATCTACCACACAAAAAGAAAAGCCCACTCAGTCGCAAACCGACGCGGAGGGCTGGATTGACAAGTGGTACTAATTCAGGTTTTAGGTTATAGGTTTCAGGTGTCAGTAGGGACAGGCATTGCCCGTCCGCATTACAATCGGGTGCGAGTGTCCCACCCACAATTCGTAACTCGTAACTCGTAACTCGTCATTTATGCGGACCGATGTGGTCATCGGTCCCTACATACTCAATGCATCGAGCAACCGTAGGGAGCGGCGACCACGACGCTCCGCATAATCGGGTGCGGGTGTCCCGCCCGACACTAACCACTAATCACTTATCACTCCACACTAAAAAAGCACCCCGAGGGGTGCTTTTTGCATTACAGATAATTCATTGGGTTTACTCTGGTGCCGTTGATTCTGACCTCAAAGTGACAGTGCGGACCGGTGGAATTACCCGTCGAGCCGCTGCGGGCGATGACCTGACCCTTTGTAACATGCGTGCCAACGCCGACGAGCAGCGTGGTGTTGTGCGCATAGAGGGTGGAGAGTCCGTTGCCGTGGTCGATAATCAGATAGTGACCGTAGCTGTAATTGAGATTCTTGGCGAGGATAACCGTACCCGATGCCGCCGCGTAGACCGAACTGCCGCTCGGACACGGGAAGTCAACACCGCCGTGGTAACGACCGCTCGAGTAGCAGGGAAAGCCTGCCGAAATACCGCGGTAATCCGTCGGATAGCCGAGTCTGCCGCTGTGCGAGCCGCTGCCCGAACTGCCTGAAATGGAGCCGCTGCCCCTCGACGCTCTCGCGTATGCCGCGTCGATTTCCTGCTGTACTTCTCTGAGACGGGACTCATTCTTTTCGATGGATTCCTGATACTCCGCCGACTGGCTGGAGAGCTGCTTCATCTTCGCGTTGAGTTCTGCGACTTCTTTGTCGAGTTCTGCCTTGGATGAGGCAATCTTGGCAATGTTTTTGTCGAGTTCCGCCTTATCCTCTTTGAGCTTTGCTTTATCCTCGTTGAGCTTGATGCGGCTCTTTTCGAGGTCAGCCTTCTGCTTTTCGATTTCGCTCATCTGCTCCATCAGCGAGTCGAGCACCGCGCTGTCCTTCTCGGACACGGATTTAATCATCTGGCTGCGCGTGAGGATGGAGCTGATGTCCTCGCTGGTGAGCAGCACTTCGAGATTGCTGGCGCTGCCCGATATGTACATTGCTCTCAGACGCTGGCAGTATTCGGCGTAATTCTTGTCGAATTCTGCCTGCTTTGCGTCAATTTCCGCCTGTGTCTTTTCGATTTTTGCCTCGGTTTTGTCGATATCGCTCTGTACCTTATTGATTTCGCCCTGGAGTGCGTTTGCGTCCTCCTGGAGCACGTCAATCTGGTCCTGCTTGAGTTTAATCTTCTTGTCGAGTGCGGTGATGTATTCCTGCGTTTCGGCTTTCTTTTCTTTCAGACCCGAAATCTTCTTTTCCGCCTCGTCAATCTGCTGCTGAATTTTTGCTTTTTTCTCCTTCAGCGCGGAGGTACTCTCCGCGTAAGCAGTGGAGCCGAGGGTACAGAATACAAAACCGATGCAAAGGATTAACGATATGATTTTGGAAAATTTATTATACTGCACTAATCTCACTGCCTTCCTTATTAAGATATCTTCTCATTGTAATGAGTGAGCCGCCGACACCGCTGACAATACCGATGGCGATGAAGATGCCGAGCATCGGCAATGCGTAGTCGGTGAAACTCAGCGCCTCGAGTCCGAGCGAGGTAATCAGTTCGTCGAAACTGCGTGTCGCGAGTTCATAGACGCCCCACACTGCACCGAGTGAGAGTACGCCCGAAATAATGCCGAGCACGATGCCCTCTACGACAAACGGCAAGCGTACAAATGAATTTGTCGCGCCGACGGATTTCATAATGCTGATTTCGAGACGGCGGGAATAAACGGTCAGTTTAATCGTGTTCGATATGATGAACAGCGAAATGGCAAAGAGCACCGATATGATGACGATTGCGATAATGCTGATGCCGTGGCTGATGGTGTCGAGCTTTTTGGCAAGGTCGCTGTTTTCGCGTACGGTGACATTGTCGAGCTGCTTAATCTCCCTGACCGTTTCCTTGAACTGTCCGAGATTGGCGACCGTTACCTTGTACGCGTCGGGCAGGGGAATGTCGCTGCTGACGGTGGTGAAGAATTCAGCCTGCGCCGACTCCATCGTCTTGAGCTGCTGCTTCCATGCGGATTCTTTGCTGACGAAATCCACGCTTGCCACATTTGTCATGCCCTTGAGCTGTTCGCCGATGGCGGTGACGCCTGCCTCGTCGACGATGATGTTGCCTTCCTTGTCCTTGTCGTTGATGTATACCATAATAACGTTCTCGTTTTCAATACGGTCAACGAGCGCGTTAATGTTGAGGAAAATCATCGCGGTTGAGCCGATGATAACGAGGCATGAGAGGAGGACACAGATGGACGCAACGGACATCATTCTGTTGGACCAGGTGTTGCGAAAGCCCTCTTTAATGAGATACTTCAGACTTGCTGCGTTCATACTTCCTCACCTCCCGTCTCTTCTTTCGCATCCGTTTCGGGTGCAGCCTCTTCGGGCTTGTCCTCGCCGCTGACGATGTCGCCGAGATTGTCGAATACTTCGCTGACGTTCTCCTGCTTGACATCCTCTTCGTAGTAGAACATATCGGTTACCTTTTCCTGCTCCTTCGTCTTGAACTTCGCGAAGGTCGGGTCGGGTGTGTCGGATACGACCTGTCCGTTCTGGATGACGATAACGCGGCGCTGGAAGGAGCGCACGAGTTCGTGTTCGTGGGTTACCATTACGACGGTCGTGCCGCTGTTATTAATCTTGGTGAGTAAGTCCACAATCTCGTGGCTCATTTCGGGGTCTACGTTACCCGTCGGCTCATCGGCGATGATGAGGTCGGGGTTGTTGACGAGTGCGCGCGCGAGCGATACACGCTGCTGCTCGCCGCCCGAAAGCTCGTTGGGCATCGAGCGCGCCTTCTTCGAAAGACCGACGAGGTTTAAGATATAGGGCACACGTTTTCTGATTTCTGCTTCCTTCGTGCCAATGACGCGCATCGCAAATGCGACGTTGTCGTAGACGCTCATCTTGGGGATGATGCGGAAATCCTGGAAGACGATACCCATCGTTCTTCTGTAATACGGCACCTTGCGCTTCTTGAGCTCGGAGGACTTGTAACCGTTGACGATGACTTCGCCCTCGGTGGGTTTCTCCTCGTGCATAATGAGCTTGAGAAACGTACTCTTGCCGGCGCCCGAGGAGCCTACGACAAATACGAATTCGCCGTCCTCAATCTTGATGTTGACGTTATCAAGCGCCTTTGTGCCGTTGCTGTCATATACTTTAGTGACATCCTTGAATTCTATCACGGCTTTTCTCCTAACCTGTTTTATTGAACTGCACCCGCGTGGGCGCACTTCCATATATACAAAATATATAATACATCACATAGGGTGAAAATTCAAGTGTTAAGTGTTATTTTTTTGTAAATATTGTAACATTTGTGTAAACTGCTCCCTATTCTGCCTCGGGTTTTCTTACGGGAGGGGAAAACGATTGACTTTGCCTTTTCTTAATAGTATAATACTTAAACAACCTTAATTTGGAGCAGTATATGGATATTAAGATTTCACCCTCAATTCTATCGAGCGACTATGCGAATCTCCAGCGTGAGCTCGGGCGCATTGACAACGCGGATTTGATACATATTGACGTGATGGACGGGCACTTTGTGCCGAATATCACCATCGGCATCCCTGTGATTCAGGCGCTCAAGAAGGTGTGCGACATCCCGTTTGACGTTCATCTGATGATTAGCCAGCCGTATGATTATATCGAAGCGTTTGCGAATGCGGGCGCGGATATCATCTGCTTTCACGCTGAGAGCGAGGGCAACATCGGCGCCACCGTCGACAGAATCCTTTTCTTTGGTAAGAAGGCGGCAATCGCCGTAAAACCCGATACGGATATTGACGTCGTCCTGCCGTATCTCGATAAACTCTCGATGGTGCTCGTGATGACCGTGGAGCCGGGCTTCGGCGGTCAGAGCTTTATGGAGCGCGTGCTCCCGAAAATTCAGAAGGTGCGCGAAATTCGTCCCGATATTGATATCGAGGTGGACGGCGGCGTGGATTATTCCACGGTGACGCTCGCCGCCGAGGCGGGGGCGAATGTCTTTGTCGCAGGCTCCGCCGTGTTCGGCGCTGCATCCCCCGCGGACGCGATTGAAACGCTCAGAAATAACGCACAGTCAGTGATGTCATAATGAAGAAAAAACGCTTTTATAACGATAAGAAACGCAATCAGAAGTGGACCGAGCCCGAGCAGGGGCGCAAGATTGCCTTTGCCGATAAGTATATTGAGGGCGGCACGTCGGATAAATTCGATGCCAAGCGCCCGAAGTATAAGGGCTACTCCACCGAAAATCAGAATAAGAATGAAATCCGTCTGAGGCGCTTTATCATCCTCGTGTGCAGCCTTGCGCTCATTGCGGTCGGCTATATCGGGATGGACGTTTATCTTACGCGCCACGCCCGACCCGTCGAGAATCTCAAGCAGAGCGTGACGGCGCAGAGCAGTATGGCGGATATGCAGGTGAATTTCTCCGCGGCTCAGACCGACGGCATCAGCCTCGATAACTCGGTGATGCTCTCGGCAGTGATGAACGGCGTGCAGAAAAACGGCTACACCGCCATCGCCTTTGAGGCAAAGCGCGCCGACGGCACCGTCGGCTACGCTTCCAAACTGGCGTCGGTCGACACCTTTGCGGCAATCAGCTCGCCCGCGGCAAAACCCGCGCAGTCGATTAAGGCGATGCTGCAAAACGATGTGCTGCCCATTGCCGAAATCTGTTGCTACAAGGATAATGTTCTTGCGCTGCAGGCAAACGGCGCCGCGATTATGCAGGGCAAGAAACCCTATAAGGACGCGGACGGCAACGCCTACCTGAATCCCGACAGCGCGTTCACTTATAACTATATCAAGGACATCATCGTCGAGCTGAATTCCTACGGCGTGACGGTGTTCGTGCTCTCGGGCTGTGATTTGCCCGAGGACATCAGCGGGAAATACGGCGACGGCTTTCAGACGCTTTCAAAGAAGCTTTATGCCGATATTGATGCGAATATCAAACTGCTTGAGGCAGTCGAGGTCAGCGTCAATCCAAAATCGTTGCAAAAGGATGTTGCCGCTATGAAAAAGGCGGATAAGCATCACGCCTATGTCGTGAAAACGACGGTCGAGGATAAGAAACTCATCGCAGCCCTGCTGAAGAAAAATATCACCACATTTGTGATTGAGAATTAAGAGGTGCTCCGTGAAAAAAGCAAAGAAAGTAGTATTACTCAGTCTCGCGCTGCTGATGATAGCGGTACCGCTTACCGCGTTCGGCGCAACGGGAGAACTGCAGGCGGTGTCCTTCAGAAATGCGCAGATTGTGGAGAAATTCTCTCCCGAGAAGTATGACTATACGCTGAAACTCACCGACCCTAAGACAACGCCGACGCTCAAGGATTATCGCCTCAGCGGCGACGCCAATCTCTTCGTTACCTATTCCTATGATGACGCGCGGCACCAGACGGGCGTTCAGGTAACGCTCGAGTACGCGAGCGGCTCGACGATTTACTCGTTTCATTATCAGAATGCCGCGTTTTACGACAAGAGCGAGAATAATTATCTCAGAGAGATTCAATGCCCGTTCGGTGTGGTAGACCCTGCGATTACGCGCGATACGACGGACTACCGACTCTATATTCCGAGCGACCTGACAACGCTGAATTTATCAGCGGCGACCGAGGATATCGGCGCGTACTGCGAGATGCCGACCGAGATTGCCCTGTCCGCCGAGCAGGAACTCGATATTCCGGTGACCGTCACCGCCTCAAACGGGGAAAAGCGCCTGTATTCCTTTTCCGTAAAACGCACGGATAAGACGACGAAGGAATTTGCCCTGCTTGTAGAGAGCGGCAATACGGATATCCTCGTCAGGAGCGAACGCTTTTATCAGAAACCCGCATTTTTGATTGCCGTACTTGCCACTGCGGGTGCGATTCTGCTGTTGATGCTCCTTGTGAGAATCGCCAAGCGCCTCACGGTGGAAGTCAGCGACACGGACGAAAAAGAATTTTTTGATACAACCGAATAAACGGCAAAACTTTGCCGTGTGACAACGAAAGGAGGATTGATTCTGAATGGAATTTGAAATGGAAGAACTCATTGAACGCATCGGTGAGCACTATGAAAAGCGTGAGCTTTCGAAAATCAAAGAAATCCTCAGCGAAATCAATCCTGCCGATATTGCGGCGATTCTTGAGGAACTGCCCGAAAATCAGCGATTGCTCTTTTTCCGCCTGCTCTCTAAGGAGGACGCAGCGGATACCTTTGTCGAACTGGAAGGCGATACCCAGGAGGCGCTGATTCACGGCATTTCGGATACCGAGCTGCGTGAAGTGCTCGACGAACTGTACCTCGACGATGCCGTTGATATTATCGAGGAAATGCCCGCGACGCTCGTGAAGCGTATCCTCCAGAACACCGACCGCGAGACGCGTAATTCGATTAATATCCTGCTGAAATATCCCGAGGACTCCGCCGGCTCGATCATGACGCCCGAGTTCGTCGACCTGAAGAAGGATATGACCGTAGAGGATGCCTTTAAGCGCATCCGCCGTACCGGTGTGGATAAGGAGACGGTGTACACCTGCTACGTCACCGATGCCTCCCGCCATCTGCTCGGCGTTACGACGGTCAAGGATTTGCTCCTGCACGATTACGACGATATTATCGAGGATTTTATGGAGACGAATGTCATCTATATCAACACCCTCGATGACCAGGAGCTGGCAGCCCAGCAATTTGATAAGTATAATTTCCTCGCGCTTCCCGTCGTGGATATGGAGGAGCGCCTCGTCGGTATTATCACCATCGACGACGCTCTCGATGTCATCCAGGAGGAGAACACCGAGGATATCCAGAAGATGAACGCGATGCTCCCGACGGAGAAAACCTATCTCAGGACGACCGTCTTTGAGACCTGGAAGAGCCGCTTCCCGTGGCTGCTTCTCCTGATGGTGTCGGCAACCTTCACGGGCTCGATTATTACGAGCTTTGAGGATAAACTCGCCACGCTTACCATCCTCACCGCCTTTATCCCGATGCTGATGGACACGGGCGGTAATTCGGGCGGACAGGCGAGCGTTACCGTCATCCGTGCGATGTCGCTCGGCGAGGTGGCGTTTAAGGATTATTTCAAGGTAATCTGGAAGGAAATCCGCGTCGGACTTTTCTGCGGACTGACGCTCGCGGCGGTCAATTTTGCGAAAATCTGGCTCGTTGACAAGATGCTCTTCCATAACGATGAGATTACGCTGCTGATTGATATTGCCATCTGTCTGACGCTCGTCGTGGAGATTGTGTTTGCCAAATTCATCGGCGCGACCCTCCCGATGCTCGCTAAGAAAATCGGATTTGACCCGGCTGTTATGTCGTCGCCGTTTATTACGACGATTGTCGACGCCGTGTCCCTTCTCGTATTCTTTAGCATCTCGAGTGCCGTCATCCCGCAACTGAGATAAAATAAAGCGGCTGAGTTTTGAACTCAGCCGCTCTTTTTTATTGTCTCAATCAATCGGGAATTGTCTGTCAGTTCAATATAATACGGACAGATGTTTTCATAGTGCCCGTCCTTCATTCTGAAACCTTTGGGGATAACGCCGAGCCCGGTAAATCCAACACGCTCATAAAGATGTCTTGCGTGGATATTACTTTCAACGACGGCGTTGAATTGCAGTATTTTGAAGCCGATTTTCCCGGCATTTTCAATACAGTCAAGCACTAATTTTTCGCCGATATGTTTCCCTCTGCAAGAGGAACTGACGGCGTAACTTGCGTTGCAGATATGACCGCATCTGCCGACATTATTCGGGTGAAGAATATAGAGCCCGACGACCTTACCGTTATCCTCCGCTACGCCGCAGTAACTCTGTGAGGCAAAGAATTGCGCTCCCGTTTCGCAATCGAGTAACTCTTCCTGCGGAAAAGCGACCCCGTCTTCCACGACTTCATTCCAAATCGCAATCATTGCCGCTAAATCTTTTTCATTATATTGCCTGATATTCATATCATCATTCCCGTAATTCCTGATTTGTCCGTATCATTATACCACAGCATTTTGCAAAGAGCAAATCCACTCAGACCGAAAGGAAAACACTCTGTGATGAATGAACAATCTCGCCTTGCCCGATATGGAATGTAAATATCTTTAAGGATTAATTAAATATGGAGAACCTTCATAGGAAGGTTCTCCATAGGGTGCGCCTTATTCAGCCGTGATATTCAGATTGCCGCTGACGGTGTCAAAGTCAATGTCAACCGACCCGTCGCCATAGGTAAGGGTTTTTGCCTTGGTATCCTTCACGGTGTTAAATCCCGTAGCGTCCACACTGCCCGAAACACTGTCGTACTTCACCGCAAAACCGCCGATGCTCTGCGGCAGGATGAGTGCAAAATCGCCGCTGACGGTGTCAAAATCCATCCGGCTGTTAGTGGCCGCGTTGCTGAGTGCCACATTACCGCTGACATTGTCGATGTCCACCGTGTGATAGGTGCCCTTAATGGTTATCGACCCCGAAACATTGTCAATATTAAGTGCATCGGCATCCACGGCATTCAGCCGTACCGCCGCGTTTACGGAGTCAATATCCAGCGCGCTGAATACTTTGGCGGGAACGCTGATGATTAAATCCTTTTTGCAGTCCTTTAACGAATTTATGGTAATGTGCGACTTGCAAAACTGAATTTTCAAATTACCGTTACGGACTAAATAGCGCAGGGTTAAGTCCTCACTTTTTGCCTGCGATTCGGTAAAGGTGATGGTGTCGCTGTTCTCAGCCGAAGGTTGAACGGTTACGCTGCCGTTGACCCAGTCGACGCTGATGGTGCTTATCGCAGCAGCATCAACGCTTGCACTGCCTATCAGGTAGTCGCTCTCGTTTTCGTAGTTGAACATACTGCCGATATTTCCGCTTTGGCTGTTATGGGAGTTCTTTCCGTTCATCGCGGTGTGGCAGACCATACCGAAAGTGCTGAAAACGACGACGGAAAAGATAATGGCAAAGGTGATAAAGAGGGAGCTTCTGCCTGCGGCGGGACGGTCGGACTTTTTCAGGCTGTCGAGTATGATGTAGTAAGCGGGGATGGTCAAAAACAGTATCCACGCAGGATGCCATAAACCGAAACTCATCCCGAGCGCACAAAACAAAGCTGTTACCAAAAGAGGGTAGGCGAATTTTTGCGCCTTGTTTTCCATTACAGCGTCCACTCCCGTGTCGATTGCGGGAAGCAGGAGGAGGATAATCCAACTGACGCTCCAACCGCTCGGGAATACGGCGCCGACAAGAAAGAAGAGGATAATGCCGCCTATCCATATGAAAGGGCTCACCCACGACGGCTTTTTCTTATCCTCGTCGGCATAACGGAATATATGGTCGTTGAATGGTTGCTCACGATTCGCATTGACGTTGATGCCGTCAAGTCCGATGTGGACACTGTCGCCGTCCTTACTTTGCACATCCACACCGCGCAGGGAAATGTTTACTTTATCCGCGGGCTGCTCCTTGGTTTCTTCAACCTGCGGCGCGTCCTCAGGCTCCGCCTCGGGTTCCTTCGCCTTGGCAGGTGTACTTTCTCCGTTAATCATTTCGTCAAGGGACACGCGGTACAACTTTGACAGTGCGATAAGATTATCCGTATCGGGACTGCTTTCGCTCCTCTCCCATTTGGAGATAGCCTGCCGCGAAACGCCGATTTTTTCAGCCAGTTCCTCCTGAGAATAACCGTTTGCCTTGCGGTACTCGTATAATCTGTTTGCAATATTGATATTCATTCGCTCACCTCACAGGTTTATTTTCACTTCCATTGTAGCGGTTGCGGCAGAATAACTCTACCAATTTCGGTTTGAAATTACGCAACTATCGGTTGCATCCCTGTTTATCATACCATTTATCGGCGTGTATCGCAATCATTTTATCCCTTGTTTGTTACACAAAAAACGCATCCCGACGGGATGCGTTTTTACTTTACTTATTTTCCTTCAATCAATTTGCATTTCACATCGCTTATCTGAATGGTGTTGCCATTCACTCTTGCGATGGTGAGCGTGATGGTGTCACCCGGCTTGGAAGCGGATAATTTCGAGGTCATAATGTCGGTTGAGGTGAGGGTTTCGCCGTCGACTGCGACAATCATATCGTACTGCTTGATACCTTTCTTGTAGAGGTCGGAATCCTCGCTGATGGTCTGGATGACCATGGTACCCTCAGCGTCCTTGTAACCCTTTTGTGCGAGTGCGCTGAGAATGTTGTCGGCGCTGGTGTAAGCGGAAAGAGAATTATACTCAATACCGATTCTTGCTCTGCCGGCGACATAGCCGTTTTTGATGATGGAGTTTGCGGCGTCGATGGCGGTGTTTGCCGGTACGGCAAATCCCATACCTTCGTACTCGGTGGAAGCAATCTTTGAGGAGTTGATACCGATGACCTGTCCCTGCATATTGAAGAGTGCGCCGCCGGAGTTACCGGGATTAATCGCCGCCGTCGTCTGGATACATTCATTTTTGTAGCCGATGGAGGAGGATACGGGCACATCGAGTGCCGATACGATACCCTCGGTGACGCTGTTCTTGAAGGTCAGTCCGCCGGGACAGCCGATAGCGACACAGTCCTGACCGACTTCGATGTCCTTGCTGTTGCCGAAGGTTGCAACCTTCAGTCCCGTTGCCTTGATGGAGAGCACGCCGATATCCGTCTGGCTGTCGTAGCCGACCATCGTCGCCTCGTATTCCTTGTCATTTTCAAGCGTAACGGTGAAGGAACTGCCGTCCTCGATGACGTGGGCGCAGGTGATGATGTAGGTCTTGCCGTTCTTCTCCGCCATGATGACGCCCGAGCCTTCGCCAGATGCGACCTTGTCGCCGTTTTGCGAACTGTTTTCGCCGTAGTTATAGAAGTTATAGTAACTTGTCTGATCGGTGTAAACCGTAATGCCCACGCACGAGTCCTTGTTGTTCTTGGCAACACCGACTACGGTGTAATCGCCCGAACTGTCCTTCTCGGGATTTGAGGCACTGTCCTCGACGTTTGCCTGTACATCGTCGCCCGTTTCCTCTTCCTCTTTGGTGTCGGACTGCGAGGTGCCGGACTTGCCGTCGGTGATTTTGTCGGCGTTTTCCGCTGCCCAGAGTCCGAAACCTGCAACGATGGCACTGATGATAAGGATGACGATAATCGTGACGAGCGTCTTGTTGCGCTTTGGCTTCTTCGGGGGATTGGTCTCAAACGCGCTGCCCTGCGGCTGGTAGTACTGCCCGTAGGGGTTTGGATTATACTGCTGCGTCGGGGGCGTGTAAGAGGTGCCGCGCGTCTCGGGTCTCACATTCTGATAAGTGTTTGGGTTATAGTTCGGCTGTGTATTCTCCGGATTCGGAGTGCCGAAATTGTTGTTAAATTCGTCCATCTGTCATTTCTCCTTTGTTGATTTGACACTAATGTATACTGAAAACATTAAATGAATATTAAAACTTGTGTTTATGATCTCGCCTTGAAACGCGGTGCGCGTTTTGAAGGATAGTTGTTGTCTCGCGGTAGCCGCAAAACGGGGTTTTCCAAGGGGCATCAGACCGTAGGGATGCCGCCCCTTTGGTTTCTTTCCTGGCGATTCGTTCTTTCTCGGGCGAGAAAGAACGGTGGAATCATTCATCCATTCATTATTTTGCGCGTGGAAGCGTAAAGATGAATTCCGCCTCGCTTTGCGAATCGGATTTCGCCCAGATTCTGCCGCCGTGCATCTCGACCATCATCTTGACGATGTAGAGTCCGAGCCCCGCGCCGCTCGCGTCGAGCGAACGGGATTTGTCGACCTTGTAGAACCGTTCGAAGAGATGCGCAAGTTCCTGAGACTTGATGCCTTCGCCGCTGTTTTTGATGGAAACCTGTACGAATTCCGTGCCCTCGGTCACGTTGACGGCGATGTAGCCACCCTCGTTGGTGAACTTCACCGCGTTGTCGAAGAGATTGTATACCACCTGGTAAATCATATCCGTGTCGGCGTGGACGCGGTGCGGCTGCATACTGTCGAGTCCGCGAATTTCGATATGCTTTTTATCTATGTTTTGCTCAAAGGTGAGCAGAATATGAATAATCTGGTCCGAAATATTGTAATTCTTCGGCTTCATTTCGAAATCGCCCGACTCCATCTTGCTCATATTGAGCATCGCGACGACGAGCCGCGAAAGCCGGCGTACTTCGCCCGATACAATCTTGAGATAATAATCCTGCTTATCCTTCGGAATCGTGCCGTCGAGAATGCCGTCGATGAAGCCTGCGATGGAGGTCATCGGTGTTTTCAACTCGTGCGAAACATTCGCAACGAAGGAGCGGCGCGAACTTTCGAGCTTATCGAGTGCGTCCGCCATATCGTTAAAGGCGATACCGAGGTCGGCGAGTTCATCGTTACCCTGGATATTGACGCGGTAGGAGAAATCGCCCACTGCAAAACGCTTTGCCGCCGTGCTCATCTGCTGCAGGGGCGTTACCATCTTCTTCGTCAGCAGCCATATCATCAAAAAGCCGACGGAAAGACAGATGATTGCCACAAAGATGAACATCTTGATGACCGACTCCACGAGGTCCGTCGTGCCGCTTTCAACCACGGCGAAAACCGAGCCGATGATGCTGTCGTGTGCCTTGATGGCGGTGCCGACGATGTAGCAGCTCTCATTATTGATAATCGCGCTGGATATCGCGGTGCCGTTTTCGAGCACGCTCTGGATAATCTTGTCGTCCATCTTGAACTGGCTGTGCTCTTCGCAGACCATATAGCCCGTGTAAAACGGCTTGTTTCCGATTTGCTCCTTACACAGGATGATGTTGCCCGCGTTGTCGCATACGTAAACATCACTGTCGATGCAGTTGGATACCACTGCGAGCGATTCGCATATCATCGCCTTTTCCTGCGAGTAGTCCGCGTTCATATTGTTGACGATGAGCGTCTGCGAAATGTTTTCTGCAATCGACTCCGTGTTCTCCTGCAGCAGCTCGGTCTTGGCGTTGATGGAGTAGGAATTTACCATAAATATCAGCGAGGTACCAAGCACCGCAAAGGTGACGAGAAAGATGGATGCAAACAGGATGAAATAGGTGATGAAGATATTTCCTCTTGTCTTTTTCTTACTTTTACTCATTATACTTTGTAGGGGCGACCTGTGGTCGCCCGCTTAAATTATGAATTATGAATTTATCATTAGGAACGCAGTCCTAATCCTTCGTTTCAAACTTATATCCTACGCCCCAGACGGTACGCAGTTCCCATTTGTCGGAAACGCCCTCGAGTTTCTCTCTGAGGCGCTTGACGTGTACGTCGACCGTTCTGCTGTCGCCGTAGTAGTCGAATCCCCATACCTCGTCGAGAAGCTGGTCGCGGGTGTAAACCCTGTTCGGATTCGAAGCGAAATGATAGATGAGCTCGAGCTCTTTGGGCGGGGTGTCGACTGCCACGCCGTTCACCTTGAGTTCGTAGTTCGTAATGTTGATTTCGAGTTTGTCGTAGATGACGACCTTCTTCTCGTTTTCGTCGTTGTCGGTGGCGCCCTTCGTTCTGCGCAGTACTGCTTTGACGCGCGCCATCACTTCCTTGGCGTCAAACGGCTTTACGACGTAGTCGTCAGCGCCGAGCTCGAGCCCGAGCACCTTGTCAAAGGTTTCGCCCTTCGCTGTGAGCATAATAATCGGAGCGGATGAGGTCTTGCGGATTTCGCGGCAGACCTGCCAGCCGTCCATCTTCGGCAGCATAATATCGAGCAGTACGAGGTCGGGGGATTTGGCGCGGAAGGTGTCCACTGCCTCCTGTCCGTCGTGCGCAGTAAATACGAGATAACCGTCGTTTTCGAGGTAGAGTTTCAGCAGTTCGCTGATATTGAGGTCGTCGTCCACTACTAAAATTTTGTCAGCCATAATCTATGTCCTTTCATTTACTGTAAAAGAATGTATCATTTATTTTTGTTCACATTTTTACCTTCGGGTGAACAATGTTTTAACATTTGTGAATATTTTTTTACCACTCTTTGCCCTTGCGGATGCAGGATTCGACATAGTCGATGAACTGCTTTGCACAGCGCGGGGAGCGTCCGCCGCGGCGGCGTGCCCAGTTCTCCGCTTCGCGCAGGAGCTTGTCGGTGTCGAAGTCGATGCCCCTGTCGCGCGCAATTTGCTCGGTGATGTCGAGGAATTCTGCCTTGTCGGGATTCATAAAGGTGATGGTAACGCCGAAACGGTCGGAGAGCGAGAGCTCCTCCTGCATCGTGTCGCTGCGGTGAACATCGTTCTCGCGGTCGGCGTGGTTTTCTTTAATGAGATGACGTCGGTTCGAGGTGGCGTAAATCAGCGTGTTGCTCTGCCTGCCCGAGAGCGAGCCCTCGAGCGCCGCCTTGAGTTCGCCGAAAGAGTCGTCATGCGTGTCAAAGCTGAGGTCGTCGATGAAGATGATGAATTTCATCGGACTGTTTGCGATGCGCTCGCGAATCAGTGTCAGACTGCCGATTTCCGTTTTCTTGATTTCTATCATCCGCAGTCCGCGGTATTTGTATGCGTTGAGTACGGCGTGGACGGTCGAGCTCTTGCCCGTGCCGCGGTCGCCGTAGAGGAGGATGTTGTTTGCCGGCAGCCCGTCGAGGAATGCCTCGGTGTTTTCGAGTACCATATCTCGTTGACGCTCGTAGTTTTTGAGCTCGGCAAGTTCAATCGGGTCGGTGCTCGTAATCGGTACGAGGTCGCCGCCGTGCCAGGCAAAGGCGCAGTGTGTCGTGAATACGCCGTAGCCGTTATCCTCGTGGTAGCGGCAGAGCGCGTCGAAATTGCCTGCCCAGTCGTCGCCGAGCGGCGCGGGCGCCGTTCCCGTCTCCCAGCGGGGGAGGGTGAGGAGGACTTTCTCCTCTTCGCCGTAGGACGCGCCGATGATTTCATCCGCCGTCAGTTTCGCGATTGCCTCAAGCTTTTTCAGGTCGCTGATAACGCCGTCGTAAAGTGCTCTCGGTATGTCGTCCGCCTCGCCCGCAGCGGCAGCCTTGGTAAAGGCGTTGTCGTCGGTCAGAACGAGATCGGCAATATATTGCGTGAGGCTGCCGTGATGGCTCAGCTTTCTGAAAAAGGTACTGTAAAGCCGCGGCGTATCTTCGCCCCTTGCTCCGGCGAGCAGGGCGCGCAGCGCTTGCATCACGTCGTCCTCTTCGATATTGTAGACACAGATGGAGTCAATATAGTATTTGTATTCTTCAAACTTGTCCATATGACACCTCACCATAAAATAACTCACTATGATTTTACTCCATTTGTTCATAATTTACAAGGGAATTGTGGTAAAAATTACCGAATAATAGTAATTTTATTCAATAAAAACCGTATATTTTTTTATATTTTGTAGCAATTTACACTTGCAATACGGCGTGTGTTAAATTATAATATAATACGCTAACACGCAAAAGTGCTAACTAAAACATATTATATGGAGGAAAATATTATGGCAGAAGCTAAAATTTTCTACGAGTCAGACTGTAACCTCTCCGTCCTTGACGGCAAGACAGTTGCCATCATCGGCTTCGGTTCACAGGGACACGCACACGCACTGAATCTTCACGAGAGCGGCGTTAACGTTATCGTTGGTCTTTATGAAGGCTCCAAGTCATGGGCTCATGTTGAGTCGCTCGGCCTTAAGGTTATGACGACTGCAGAGGCAGTTAAGGCTGCTGATGTTATTATGATTCTCACTCCCGATGAGAAGCAGGCTGCAATCTACAAGAACGATATCGAGCCGAATCTTACTGAGGGCAAGGCACTTGCTTTCGCACACGGCTTCAATATTCACTTCAAGCAGATTGTACCTCCCGCAAATGTTGACGTATTTATGATTGCTCCTAAGGCTCCGGGCCACACCGTTCGCTCCGAGTACAAGGAGGGCAAGGGTACTCCCTGCCTCGTAGCAGTTTACCAGGATGCTACCGGTCACTGCCAGGATATTGCTCTCGCTTACGGCGCAGGTATCGGCGGCGCACGCGCAGCTATCCTTGAGACAACCTTCAAGTGCGAGACCGAGACCGACCTCTTCGGTGAGCAGGCAGTTCTTTGCGGCGGCGTTACTGCTCTGATGAAGGCTGGTTTTGAGACCCTCGTTGAGGCTGGTTACGACCCGAGAAACGCTTACTTCGAGTGCATCCACGAGATGAAGCTCATCGTTGACCTTATTTACAGCGGCGGCTTCTCCAAGATGAGATACTCCATCTCTAACACTGCTGAGTTCGGTGACTACGAGACCGGTAAGCGCCTCATCACTGACGAGACCAAGAAGGAAATGAAGAAAGTTCTTGAGGAAATCCAGGACGGTACATTCGCTTCGAAGTTCATCACTGAGGCAAATAACGGCTGGGCTCACTTCAAGGCGAAGAGAGCACTCGAGGCTGAGCATCAGCTCGAGAAGGTCGGCGAAGGTATCCGCGCTATGTATAGCTGGAACGGCGACGACAAATACGCAGAAAAATAAGGAAATCAAAAAAGCCGACGCAAGTCGGCTTTTGTTATTTCGTAGGGGCGGATATCATCCGCCCGCAGGCTCAAGGCTCAAGGCTCAAGGGTAGGGTGGGCGCTGCCCACACCCATTGTAGGGGTCGGCGCCCTCGACGACCCGTTAATTGTCCGAGGCGGAGCCGAGTAACCAAAACTAACCACTAAAAACTAACCACTAAAAATAACTCTTGTATTTATAATCATACTATGTTAGAATACTGAAAGACTTTTTAGGAGGTAACTCTGATGATTAGTGCAAATAATATTTCCGTTCAATTCGGCGGCAGGTCACTGTTTGAGAGGGTAAACGTCACCTTTTCACCCGGCAACTGCTACGGCATCATCGGTGCCAACGGCGCAGGTAAGTCGACCTTTCTGAAGGTGCTTTCAGGCGACCTCGAGCCGAGCAAGGGCGAGATTCATATTACACCCGGCGAGAGACTCTCGGTGCTCAAGCAGGACCACTTTGCCTTCGACGAGTACGAGGTTGTGCGCACCGTGCTGATGGGCAATCCCCGCCTTATTGAAATTATGGAGGAGAAGGACGCCCTCTATATGAAGGAGGATTTCTCCGAGGAGGACGGTATCCGTGCGGGTGAACTCGAGGCGGAATTTGCCGACCTCGACGGCTGGACTGCCGAGAGCGATGCGGAGTTTATGCTCAATAAACTCGGCGTCTCCGACGAGTACCATTATCTCAAGATGGCGGAGCTTCCGTCCGATTTGAAGGTCAAGGTACTGCTCGCGCAGGCACTCTTCGGTAACCCCGATATCCTGCTCCTCGACGAGCCGACCAACCACCTCGATTTGACGGCAATTTCGTGGCTCGAGAATTTTCTTTTGGATTTTCCCAATACCGTTATCGTCGTATCGCACGACCGTCATTTCTTAAATAAGGTCTGCACCCATATCTGCGATGTCGACTACGGCAAGATTACCCTCTTTACGGGTAACTACGATTTCTGGTACGAGTATACCCAGATGCGTCAGCGTCAGGCACGCGACCAGAATAAGAAGAACGAGCAGAAGATTAAGGAGCTGCAGGACTTCATCAACCGCTTCTCCGCCAATGCGGCGAAGAGTAAGCAGGCGACTTCGCGTAAGAAGCAGCTTGACGCTCTCGAAATGATTGAGATGCCCGTGTCGTCCCGCCGTTTCCCGTATGTCGATTTCAAGCCCGACCGTGAGTGCGGCAACGACCTTCTGAGAGTTGACCATCTGACGAAAACCATCGGTGACCGCAAGGTGCTCGACGATATTTCCTTCGTCATTCATCCGAGAGAGAAGGTTGCCTTCGTCGGCTCGGATGTCGTGGCAAAAACCACGCTCTTTAAGATTATTATGGGCGAGATGGAGCCGGATGAGGGCTCGTATAAGTGGGGGGTTACCACCTCGCAGAGTTACTTCCCGTCCGACAACAGCGAGTATTTCGACGGCGTGGATTTGACGCTTGTTGACTGGCTGCGTCAGTATACGACCGAACAGCTTGAGGCGGATATCCGCGGCTGGCTCGGCAGAATGCTCTTCAGCGGCGACGAGGCGCTGAAGATGGCGAACGTCCTGTCGGGTGGCGAGCGCGTCAGATGTATGCTCTGCAAGATGATGCTCTCCGGCGCGAATGTGCTCATCCTCGACGAGCCGACCAACCACCTCGACCTCGAGTCAATTACGGCGCTGAATAACGGACTGATTCGTTATCCCGAGACGGTGCTCTTCACCTCCCATGACCACCAGTTCGTCCAGACGGTAGCCGACCGCATTATCGAAATCAGCGGCAATACCTACATCGACCGCAAGGGCTCCTACGATGAGTTCCTCTCGGTATTCGACGAAGAACAGCTCAGAAAATACTAAACAAAAATCCCGCTCAGACGAGCGGGATTTTTCACTATTTCAAAAATTCTTTTACTTTTTCTAATTGCTTGATGCCTTCGGAGTAGCCGAGCTGATAGATGGCTTCGAGCTTTTCCTTGTTCTTTTCGAGCGCGTTGCATTTGAGGTCGGCAAGCGGCTGGATGACCAGTACACGACCTTCTTCCTCGAGGTTTCGCACGAGCTCCGTCTGGTTGTTGTAGACGATGTGACGGTTGATAATCGCGTCGCCGACTTTCGGGTAGGTGTTATTAAACGGTTTCTTGAAATTGCGATTCATCACGGATTTGACGTATCCCTTGCACTGTGTGAGGATGACGACCGCCTTTTCGCAACCGTCGTCGAGCGCTCTCTGTACGGGGATGGAGTCCACGAGACCGCCGTCGAAATATAATTCTCCGCCGATTTCCGTTCCCTTGGTAACACCGGGCAGACTGCACGACGCTCTGATTTCAGGGCATTCGTCTCTGAGACTTTTCGGATAAAAATATTCCGGCTTTCCCGTCTTTGCATTTGTCGCTACGACGCAGTAAACCGCGTCCGATTTGTCGAATTCATCCTGGTTGAGCGGGAAAAGTTCGTAACTCAGCTCGCCGAACGTCCAGTCAAAATTCGCGTATTCTCCCGTCTTAAATAGGTTTTCAAAACTCAGGTATCTCTTGTCCTGCGAGGAGTAGAGAATGATGTCGTGCTGACGGTGCAGCGATTTGCCGAGAAACGACGCGCCGCTGCAGGCGCCCATCGACACACCGATGACATAGGGAAATTCAATTCCGTTTTCAATAAAAGCGTCGAGCACGCCCGCCGTGTAGATACCGCGCGAGCCGCCGCCTTCGAGTACAAGTCCGCATTTGTACATAGTTGTCACTCCATAATAAAATTGTAGGGAGCGGCGACCTCGACGCTCCGAAAAATAAAATTGTAGGGAGCGGCGACCTCGACGCTCCGAAAAACAAAATTGTAGGGAGAGCAAAGCCCTCCCGTCGTTGCTATTTACTGATTACTCAGCCTTTTTCTTAGGAGCAGCCTTCTTCTTGGGAGCAGCCTTTTTCTCCTCTTTCGGCTCCTCAGCGGGTTCCTCAACTTCGATAATCTCGAGGTCGTTGTCGCACTCGAAGAAGTCGTTGTCGTCGAAGTACTCGGGCTCGTCCTTGTCGGTGAGTTTCTTCACGGCGTAGTAAGCCGCAGCAGCAAGTGCGCAAAGCGCCGCTATAACAGCAACAATCTTGCAAATCTTCTTAAAAGTCATCGTAATACCTCCACAAAAATCTTATATCACTACTATTATATAACATTTTATGATAAAGTCAAGAGTTTTGAGCGCTCAACCTGAACTAAATCCAATTTCACCACGTGGTCCTTGCAATGGCAAAGAAAACCAGAAAGACGATGTCGAGTGCATTGCTGCTATCTTCAATTACAAAGCTTTTCATACCGCTTCTACCCGTTGTTTCTCGTGCTGAGGCGATTTCTTCCTCGTGCCTGAAAACACGGAACACTGTCAGCTCGTCGTTTACAATAGTAGAACGGTAGCTTATACCGTTCATAGCAAAATACTTCCATATGTCGATACCGTCAAACAGAAATGTTGTGCCGTTATGAATATCTTTTGATACCTCGCCCACGCTGTGCACGTATTTCTGGCGGGAGTTGTTATTTTCAAAGGAGTATTCGGTAAAATTAAAAAATTTCGTTTTTGCATATGCCTTGTACTCAGGTTTATCCTTGTAGTTGAGCATATAGTATCCGTGTTTCTTGCCGTTTGTGTATTTCAAAAACTCGTAAATGTTTTTTGCCTTTTTGTTTGTGTGCATTTTTGTAGTTTCCTTAATCGCTTTTTTGTGTGCTGCCTGCAAAAATCCCCGCAGGCAGCACATGAAGAAGGTTTTTATATGAAAAAGACCGACTGCAAACTAACACCATAAAGTGCATTTGCAGTCGGTCTGTCATATAACTGTGTTACTTAGACACCTAACTTTGCGTCGCCGATTTTCATCGGTTTTGCCGAATTAATTTTGGCTTATTATACTAAATCATTTTCGAAATGTCAAGTAGAAATTATCTGAATTTTTTATTTTTATACATAGTTTTGTCCGCCTCTGCAATCAGCTTTTCAAACTCGTCAAAGCTATCAGCATTGCCGCGGCAGCAGCCAAAGGAGCAGGTCACGGGTTCCTTGAAATCACTAACTGAGATTGCGCCGATTTCTCTTGTTACCTGCTCAATGCGTGCCTTTATCACGTCCTCGTCAGGCTCAGTGATAATCAGCAGAAATTCGTCCCCGCCAAATCGGTAAATGTATTTTTCGTCGAAGCTTTTTCGCAGAATATCTGCAATCTCGCAGATAACCCTGTCGCCGACGATATGACCGTATTCATCGTTAATGAACTTGAATTTATTGCAGTCGCACATTACGACGCAAATCTCCCTGCCAAAACATTCCTTGCTGTCCTCGAAGAGGGAGAGTCTGTTTTTGAGCTTGGTCATATAATCCTGACGCGCCGCGCTGCTCAGGGTCTCGTTGAGCCTGCGAATATTATCCTTAGCGTCGAGCTGGTTGAGCATACGGTAATACTTTGATACGCTGCCTACACAGCACACAAGAGCAAATGAAAAATAGTTAAACGCAGTAATTTGCACGGCTTTGTCATATCTGTAAAGCAGCAGAAAAAATATTGCGAAGCTCGAGAAGGTGAGTACGGTGCCAAGTTTTGGCGACATATACACAAAAGCCACAAGTACGATTATCACAACGTAAAACGTCAGAATCTGCTCGCCTGCCGTGTAGTGAAAATATGATACAAACATACCCCAGCAGATAAACATTGTGTACATAAATATTACAGCGGAATACAGCGCATGATGATTAACTCGTTTAGCTCGTAGCACTCTCCTCGTTATCAGGCTGATAATGATGCACATTATGAGACAGAAACCCACTTGAAATATTACGCGTATTTCTGTGCTCCTTTGCCGTATCAGTGACGACAGACATATTATCATACCAAACGATTCGACAAACGACATAAATATAGCGATTCTATTGATATTTTTCAAATTGGCAAGATCGATTTCATGCTTGTACGCGTCTGATACACGCGGACTCATCGCCTTCTTGATGATATTCACTATTTCCATTTTCACCTATAAAACAAAAAACGCAATACCCCCGACAGTGTATCAGAGGTAATTGCGGTCGGTCTATCATATAACTGTGTTACTTAGACACCTAACTTTGCGTCGCCGACTTTCGTCGGGTTTGCCAAAATATTAAGAATGAATAATTGTTAATATACCATAATACTTTTTTGATGTCAATACTTCAAAGCTCTGAAAGCCTTGCAGAAAAAACAAAAACCTCGGCACTTAGCCGAGGTTAAAATGCTAAAATTACGCTTTGTTAGCCTTGTTTGCAAGATTGCTCTTTTTTCTTGCAGCGCAGTTCTTGTGGATGAGGTTCTTGCTTGCAGCCTGGTCAATCTTCTTGATTGCGTCCTTTACAAGTGCGTCCTTATCCTCTGCGTTTGTCTCAATAGCGGCGTTAGCCTTCTTGATTGCAGTCTTGAGAGCAGAGTTTCTTGCCTTATTATTTGCAGCCTTCTTGGCATTAACCTTTACTCTCTTCTTAGCTGATTTAATATTTGCCATTTTGTTTCACTCCCTTTGTTGTAGGATATTTATGTTGAGGTTGAACATTTAATTTAATGCTTATGTATATTATCATATGTCGAAATAAAATGCAAGCATTTTTTTGTTTTTGGGCATACTTTTATTGAAAAAGACTGTATTGAGGGTGATTTTTTTGCAAAATCGCACGGATTTGGCGCTCGAAAGCTTTGAAGCCGAGGGCAAAACCGCGCTCGACGGCGTAATTGTGCGCGAGGAAAACGGCGTGACCACCGTCGACGTCGTGAATGAAAACGGCGCCGCTGCCATCGGCAAACCCGTCGGGCGTTACATTACGCTCGAGGTGAATTCCTTTGTGAACGACACGGATATTTTCGATGGCAGACTCGAGGATTTTTCCGCCATTCTGCGTCCGCTTCTGCCCGAGGAGAGCGGCAGCATTCTGATTGCGGGGCTTGGTAATACGAATATTACCGCTGACGCGCTCGGACCGAAAACGGGTGAATATATTTTGTCGACGCGGCATATTATTAATGATTTGAAGCGCACTTTTGACGCGGAGAATATCGCCTCTGTCGCCTGCGTTGCGACGGGCGTGCTCGGCGATACGGGCATCGAAACAGCGGAGATTATCCGCGGCGTCGCCTCTCAGATTGAGCCGTCCTGCGTGATTGTGGTGGACGCGCTGGCTGCAAGCTCGGCGGAACGCCTCGGCACGACGGTGCAGTTTTCTGACAGCGGCATTTCGCCCGGCTCGGGCGTCGGTAACCACCGCCACGAGATTTCGCGCAGTACCCTCGGCGTGCCCGTGATTTCCGTCGGCATCCCGACCGTTGTCTCCGTGGCGGCGATTAACCGCGCAATCGGCAGCGGCGCCTATGTCACCCCGCGTGAGATTGACCGCATTATCCAGCAGGGCGCCAAATTAATCGGTATGGGCATCAATGTCGCCCTTCAGCCCCATCTGTCCGCCCGCGACATCTACGCCCTTGTCGGCTAAAAAACCCGTAGGGGGCGATGCCCACATCGCTCCGTTTGTTCCGTTACGAGTGACAAGTGACGAGTTGTGGGCAGGCTCTGCCCGCACCCATGATATTATGCCCGTGCGGCGAGCACCAAAAATTCGTAATTCGTAACGCGTAATTCATCATTCATTATTCAAAAGGACCTCAATGAAAAAGCAACTCTTTATTATGTTATTAAATACGATTATATTATTCGGTTCGGTGGGCATTTGCCTGAATGTCCTGCCTCTCGTGACGCCGCAGGCGCAGGCGGCATCCGTTGCACTGGCAAAATTATCCTCGCCTGCGTACCTTGCAGAGCGCACCGAGTCAAAATTATCCTCTTATATTTCTCCCGAACCCGAAAATACTACTAACACCCGGACCGATGAGCAGGTTATGAATGCGATAGGTTCAAAGGATAGCGATGACGGTCGTGATATAACCGAGATTCCCTCCGATGTGAAAGCGCTGATGAAAGAGGCAGAAAAGAAGTATTCCAAGAAGGACGCCCGCGGCAAGACGAGTGAAGAGGCATACCAGGGCGGGGGAACGATTATTTCCTGCGGCGATGTTGAGATTCAGAGCAAAATCCCTAAGAAATTTTATTCCCCCGACATTCAATCCCTTCTGAATGAGGGCGCGGATTTGAAAATCAAGGACAAAACGAAGCCGACAATCTTAATCTATCATTCACACACGACGGAGGCGTACGCGCTTATCGATTCGGGTTATTATATATCCTCCGACTCACGCTCAAAGGACCCGTCCAAAAATGTGGTGCGAGTCGGAGATGAACTTGCCTCCTACCTCGAACGGGCAGGGTTTACTGTCATCCACGATACCGAAATCCACGACGAGGACTATAACGCGAGCTACGATTCCTCGCGCAAAACGGTCGAGAAATATCTCGAAGAGTACCCCTCGATTGAGGTAACGATTGACCTGCACCGCGACGATATTACATATTCGAATAAGACGAAGGTGAAGCCCACCGCCAAGGTGAACGGTAAAAAAGCGGCGCGTATGATGATTATCGCGGGCTGCGAGTGGGGCAGGGTGGAGCACTTCCCCGACTGGGAGGATAACCTGCGCTTTGACCTCTCCGTGCAGCAGAAGGCGTGCGCGCTCTATCCCGGTCTGATGCGCCCGATACTCTTCTCCGAGCGTAAGTATAATATGTATGAGACGCACTCGTCCTTCCTGCTCGAAATTGGCACCGACGCGAATACCCTCGACGAGGCGTGCTATTCCGCCCGTCTCTTCGGTAAAGCCCTCGGCGACCTCCTCAACGAAAAATACATATTGTAGGGGCGATTCACGAATCGCCCGCAAACCACGCCCTAACGAGCAACTGTAGGGACCGATGCCCACATCGGTCCGCATACGCAGCCTCCTCTTGAAAGGAAATACAAAATGAAGCCGTCTAAAATAATCTTAACCGCATCGGTTGTATTTATAATATGTATTGTTATTGCGTATCACAATACCGCCTCCATCGGTTACGATAAGCACGATATTATCTATTATAATTCCGAGGGCGTGGATATTATGGATTATCATATAGAATATGATGTTATAAGATACAAACTGAAAAAAATTAAGGCAATCGCACCCGACAGTTTTGTGACTATATAATAGCCGCAAAACTGTATTTTTATTATCCTAATCAATATATGGTATCTCGTTCGCCGCGTTTCGACTCCGTATAACAACATTTGGCATACCCTGAAACGCGGAACACACGGCGGGGTGTGAAGAGGTGAAAATTTTTTGAAAAAAACCCTTGACTTTTGAGTTTTTATTTGGTATTATTGCTAAGCCGTCGCAAGAGAGGGCCGAACAAAACCTCTTGCGGGTTATTTTTTACAACCTGATAGCGATTGGCGCAAGGACCTTGAAAATTAAACAACGACGAAAAGGAACCCGATTTTAATTAATTGAGTTAACTGAACTCCGGCTCTCGAGAGAGAGCTAAACAGTAATGAATGACGACAGCGAAGAGCTGATCGGCTATTAAAATGATTTGAACGACCATAGGGTTGTTTAGATAACAAGTTTTAAGAGTTTGATCCTGGCTCAGGACGAACGCTGGCGGCGTGCTTAACACATGCAAG
>SVOG01000043.1 GCA_015066525.1 Oscillospiraceae bacterium
GCGCTCTTCCTTAAGACTGCGGATAACGAAAAGGAACACGCCAAGATGTGGTTCAAGGAGCTCGAGGGCATCGGCGACACGGCGCAGAATTTAGCGGCGGCTGCCGACGGCGAAAACTACGAGTGGACGGATATGTACGAGGGTTTCGCCAAAACGGCGGAGGAGGAAGGCTTCACCGCCCTTGCCGCAAAGTTCCGTATGGTCGGCGCTATCGAGAAGGAGCACGAAGAGCGTTACAGAAAACTGCTCAGCAATATCGAGGCGCAGCAGGTCTTTGAAAAAAGCGAGGTTAAGGTGTGGGAATGCCGCAACTGCGGCCACATCGTGGTCGGCACCAAGGCGCCCAAGGTTTGCCCCGTTTGCGCTCACCCGCAGGCGTATTTCGAACTCAACGCCAAAAATTATTAACAGAAAACAGCAAACAAAAAGGATGGCGTCTGCCATCCTTTTATTGTATCTAAAACTTCGGTTTAATAAGCTCGACTTTTTCGAGCAGGTTAATGCCAATGTCGTCGGTGAGATGCGCCGCCATTTGTTGCACCCCGTCGTCGTACTTAAAGAGCGAGGGCATATGCGCGTCGATGCCGATGACGGCGTCGCAGCCGACCTCTCTCGCAATATGCCAGAAGCGGTCGTTCGGATACCAGCGCTCGTCAATGTAGCCGTAGAAATTGCACTCAATCGGGAGGCGCAGGCGCTTTAACTCAGTGAGCATATCGCCGATTTTGTTTTCGTAGACCTTCTTTCTGCCGACAAAATTGATTAAATCCGGGTGGCAGACATAGGTGAAGAGTCCGCTCCTCGCGCCAGCGAGAAGCTGCTCAATATAGCGGTCGAGCACCTCGGTGCTGCGCGTTCTGGAGCCGGTGTAAATGGAATCGGGCTCAAATTCGTTTTCGGTAAAATGCTGCCCGAGAATGAGATAGTCGATGTCGAGCGTTTTCAGAAATTCCTTCTGCCCCTCGATTAAATCGGGGTACCACTCCATCTCGAATCCGACCTTGAGCTGAATCTCGTTTCGGTATTTTTCGCCGAGGTAGCGGATGCTTTCGATATATTCTTCGGCGTCCTCGGGGCGCATACGCATATGGCTGGTATAGCCCGTGGGGAAGATATACGGCGCGTGGTCGGAAAAGCCGAGTATCTCGTATCCGTTTTCGATGGCGCTCTTAACATATTCCTCATCGCCGCCCTCTGCGTGGAAGCAGCGGGTGGTGTGGGTGTGGTAATTATACTTCATTCGGATTAAACACTTTCAATAAATCGGATGAACTGAGCCTTGCCCGTTTCGTTTCTTTCGTAAACGCCGCACTGCTCGAGTATCGCGGTGAATACCTTGCCGATTTCCGCCTTGAGAATATCGGTGCAGTTGTCGGCGGTAATGTCGTTTTCTTGCATAATCTTCGCTGCCCAGTCAGCGTGCTTTGCGATGCGCTCGTCGGCGGTGATGTCCCTTTCGTTTACCATCGCGTCGGCGAGGACGGAGATTTCCTCCTTCAGTCGCGAGGGAAGCACCGCCAGTCCCATTACCTCGATGAGACCGATGTTTTCCTTCTTGATATGATGGTATTCGGGGTGCGGGTGGTAGAAGCCGAGCGGGCACTCCTCGGTGGTGATATTGTTTCTGAGCACGAGGTCAAGCTCGAATTTGCCCTCCCTCATTCTGGCGATGGGGGTGATGGTGTTGTGCGGCTCGCCGTCGGTCTCGGCATAGATGAATGCCTCCTCGTCGGTGTAGCTGCGCCAGGTGCCGAGCACCTTGTCTGCGAGGTCAACGAGGCGTTCTTTTTTATCGGAGGCAATACGGATGACGCTCATCGGCCATTTGACGATGCCCGCGTCGACATCCTCGTATCCCTTGAAGGTGACTTTCGTTTCGACGGGTGCCTTTGCCATCGCGAATTCGTAGTGACCGCCCTGGAAATGCTCGTGGGTCAGGATGGAGCCGCCCACAATCGGCAGGTCGGCGTTGGAGCCGATGAAGTAGTGCGGGAAGCGCTCTACGAAATCGAGCAGCTTTTGAAACGCCGCCTTGTTGATGACCATCGGGATGTGCTCGCCGTTAAAGACGATGCAGTGCTCGTTGTAGTAAACATAGGGGGAGTACTGCATAAAGAATTCCTCGCCCGCAAGCGTCGTCGGGATGATGCGGTGATTCTGGCGCGCGGGGTGGTTGATTCTGCCCATATAGCCCTCGTTTTCCTTGCAGAGCAGGCATTTCGGGTACGAACTCTGCTTCATTTTGAGCGCCGCGGCAATTGCCTTGGGGTCCTTTTCGGGTTTGGAGAGGTTGATGGTGATGTCGATGTCGCCGTAGTCGGTGACGGTAATCCATTTCACATCATTCTTGATGCGGTACGCTCTGATATAATCCGACGCCTTGGAGATGGCGTAGTAATAATCGGTCGCAGCCTTCGGCGATTCCTCATAAAGTTCGTTGAACTTACGAATGATATCGGAGGG
The DNA here is from genome assembly GCA_015066525.1 of Oscillospiraceae bacterium. Lineage (GTDB taxonomy): Bacteria > Bacillota > Clostridia > Oscillospirales > Acutalibacteraceae > Eubacterium_R. The sequence continues at coordinate 2,464 of SVOG01000043.1, forward strand.
GCGTGGCGTGAGGATGCCCATAATCTTCGTGTCGAATAAATCGCGGTATACCACGCTGTTTTCGCACAGTCCGTTCTCGCACGCCCAGTCGAGAATCGCGGCGAGAATTTCCTCGAGGTCGTCGCTCTTTACCGCGCAGTCCTCGTATGTATCGAGACCGAGCGCCTGGCAGACGGAGTTAATCGCATAGACGCAGTCCTCTTTTTCAATCAGTCCTTTATTTTGCGCGTAGTTGACGAGCGCCTTGATTGCTTCATAAATTGTCATATCGAAACCTCCGAAACATAATAAGAATATTATATATGATAGAGGGTGCTTTTTGCAATAAATTTTTGAAAATACTTTACTATCGGCAGCAAAAGTATTAAAATAATAACAGACTAACCCTAAGGAGTATCTATGAAAATCTGTGTATTCGGTGCGGCAAGCAAGGAAATTGATGATAAATACCTGGAGGCTGTGGAAAATCTGGGCGCGTTTCTCGCTGAGAACGGTCACGACCTCGTGTTCGGCGCGGGCAAAACGGGCAATATGGGCGCGGTTGCGCGCGGTTTTCGCAAGGGCGGCGGCAAGACGCACGGCGTCATCCCCGAGTTTTTCAGGGAGGACGTGCTGACGGAGTACGTCGATTACAACTGCGACGAGATGATTTATACCAACTCGATGCGCGAGCGCAAGGCGGTGATGGAGGATATTTCGGACGCGTTTGTGATTACGCCGGGCGGCTGCGGTACCTTTGAGGAATTCTTTGAGGTCCTGACGCTCAAACAGCTCGGTCGCCACCGCAAGCCGATTGCGATTTATAATATCGACGGTTATTTCGACAGGATGAGCGAGATGATGATGCACTCCATCAGCGAGGGATTTATAAAGAAGAACTGCACAGCGCTTTACCGTGTGTTTGACTCGCTTGACGGGATGCTCGCATATCTCGAAAATGACGATATGGAGGGGCTCACTCTCCGTGATTTTAAGTAGGTGAAAGTATGAAAAAATATGTTATCTGTATCGGCAGACAGTTCTGCTCGGGCGGCAAGCAGGTTGCCAAACTTCTTGCCGAGCGCCTCGGTGTGGACTTTTACGACGCAGAGCTTCTCAGGCAAAAGGCGAAGGAAATCGGCATCGAGGACGGCATTTTCGATATGTTTGACGAGAAGCCGACCCGCAGTTTTCTCTTTTCCGTCGTGATGGACCCGTACGCGATTGACAGTGCCGTCAATGAGGGCAAGGTCATTGAGGCGCAGCGCAGGGTGATGGCGCAGGCAGCGGACAAGGGTCCCTGCGTTATCGTCGGCAGACGGGCGGATAAAATTCTCGAGAATGACTACAACGTCGTCAGTATCTTTATCGGTGCGGATATGGACTGGCGTGTGGCGCGTTTTCTCGAGCGCGAGAGTATGAACGAGAAGGCGGCGCGCCGCTTCATTGAGCGCAAGGACAGGGAGCGCGCTTCCTATTATAACTATGTCGGCGACGGCAAGTGGAGCCGCGCGGATAACTACGCGATGTGCTTTAATACCTCCAAGATGGAGAAAGAAAAAATTGTCGACATCATCGTCGACTATATCCGCGAAGAATTTGCAGATTGAAAAAAGCTCCCTTCGGGAGCTTTTCTATTTTTTGTCGATGATATCGTAGCTTAAGTGAATCAGGTCTATCATTTCGCCTTCTGCGACGCTGCCGTCGAGCAGGACGGTAATCCAGTTCTTTTTACTCATATGATACGCGGGGAGATACCCCTTGTTATGCAGCAGCGAGCCGATGAGAATCGGGTCGCATCTGATGACGAGGATATCCGCCTTGCCGTGTCCGCTAAGCCCGAGCTTTGCCTTTTCGATATCCATGATAATGCCGAACCATTTTTTGTTTCTTCTGTTGCGAAACACGACATAGTTCGGAAAATTTGCCCAGAGTTGTTCGGACTTGACGGCGAAGGTGTCGTCGATATACTTTTCTACTTCAAATCGGTTCATATGTATTCTCGTTTTACTGTGTATTCGGAATTCGTCATTCGAAGCGTTTTATTTATCCTTCGTGAGTTTGCGGATATTGTCCTTGTTGCCCATAATAATGATGTGCTCATCGGGGTTAAAGATGTAATCCGCGGAGTTGATGGCAGTGATTTTATCATCGGGGCTCTTGCTCGCGATGACGGTGACGCCGTGCGTCTTGCGGACGTTGAGGTTGACGAGGCTCTTGCCAATCCACGACGCGGGCACGTCAATCTCGTAGATACCCGACTCGTCGTTGAGTTTGATGAAGTCGTAGATATTGCGGTTGGAGTATTCCACCGCCGTGGTAAAGGCGCTGTCACGCTCGGGATAGATAATCTCGTCCGCGCCCGCCATCTTGAGAAAGCGCTCGTGTACGGACGAGGACGCCTTGGCGAGAATCTTCTGCGCGCCGAGACGCCTCAGGTGGTCAACGATGACGAGACTCTCCTGGAATTTTCCGATGCAAACGAAGATGTAGTCGTAATCCTCGACGCCGAGCGCCTGGAGGTTGCTGTAAAGGGTGTAGTCGCCGATTTCGGCAGCGGTCACTCTGTGGGCGAGTTCGTCGATGAGCTGCTCGTTGCGGTCGACGAGCATTACCTCATTGCCCATTTTGCACAGCTCGAGCGCGAGGTGCTTGCCGAATCTGCCGGCGCCGATTACAAGTGTTGTTTTCATAGTTTCTCCTATCCTACCATGATATTACATTTCGGTTTTTTCGAATTCGTTTTTGGTTTCGTGTGGACGAAGGACATCGCGAGGATTAAACTCGTCAGTCGTCCGATATACATCAGTAGCGCGATTGTTAATTTTGCCGCGGTGCCAAGCTGCGGCGTGATGCCCGTCGTCATACCGACCGTGCCGAGTGCCGAGGAGCATTCAAAGATGACGTCCGTCAGCGTCAGCTCGGGCTGGACGAAAGAAATGACAACCGTGCCGATGACAATCAGAAAGAAGTTAATCGAGATGATGGAAATCGCCTTTCTGACGGTGTCGGACGTGATGCGCTTGTCAAATACGGTGACGCTGTCCTTGCCGCGTGCACTGGCAACGAGGCAGAGGATGATGACCGCCACGGTCGTGGTCTTGATACCGCCCGCCGTCGAGCCGGTCGAGCCGCCGATAAACATCAGGAGTATCGTCGCCATCCTCGACTGCGGCGTCATTGCCGCGATGTCGACGCTGTTGAATCCCGCCGTTCGCGGCGTCACGCTGCAGAAGAAGGCATTGAGTATCTTCTGCGGCAGCGGCATATCGGCGAGCGTTTGGTTGTATTCAAAAATGAGGAAGAATACCGTGCCCCCGAGGAGCAGGATTCCCGTGGTGATGAGCGTTAGTTTCGTATGCACGGCGAGTGCCGAGAATTTGAGTTTTCTGCGTTTAATATCTTCCCATACGATGAAACCGAGACCGCCGAAGATAATCAGAAGGGATATCGTCAGCAGCACGATATAGTCGCCGTTTACCGTGGTGAGCGACGAGGACGGAGCGTACTGTCCCATCAAATCGAATCCCGCGTTGCAGTAAGCGGAGATACTCGTAAAAATGCCCATATAGATGCCGCGTCTGAGTCCCGCGAGGGGGACGAATCTCAGCGAGAGCAGTACCGCGCCCGCGCCTTCGCACAGCGCAGTGAAGAGTACGACGGATTTGACGAGCTCCTTCGCGTCGCCGAGCGTCAGCGAGCCGATGCTCTCTTTCAGCAGCATTTTCTGCTTGAGGCTGAACTTGAAGCCGAGCAGTTTAATCGCCGCGGCGAGCAGGGTGATGAAGCCGAGACCGCCCGTCTGTATCAGCACGATAATCACAATCTGACCGAAAACGCTCCAGTTTGTGAAGGTGTCAAACGGCACAAGTCCCGTGATACAACCCGCCGAGGTAGCAGTAAACAGTGCATCAATAAATGATGCACTGCCGTGTTTGGAACTGATGGGCAGCATCAGCAGACCCGTTCCCGCGAGAATCAGCAGGAAGAAGCCTACGGCTGTCATTTTGGGATAAGTGAGTGATTGATTAAGCGTTTTCATTCTGTGTCGGATGGTAGTTTGGGACATACTTCATCAGGACGTCCCTGACGTTTTCATTATTGATGGATGCGAGGTCCGCCAGCATAGCGCCGAACTTCTCTTTGTCGATTTTCATCGGCTGGGTGACGTAGATTTTTTCATTCGCCGTCTTTTCTCTCGTGGACATTTCGCTCTCCATCGCGAGTTCCTCGTAGAGTTTCTCGCCGGGGCGCAGACCGATGATTTCGATACCGATTTCATCGACGGTGTAGCCCGAGAGTTTAATCAGATTTTCCGCCAGCGTCATAATCTTCACCGGCTCACCCATATCGAGCACGAACACCTCGCCGCCTTTTGCCAGACCGCCCGCCTGGCACACGAGCTGCGCCGCCTCGGGGATGGTCATAAAGTAGCGGGTGATGTCGGGGTGGGTAACCTTGACGGGACCGCCGTTTTCAATTTGCTTTTTGAATATCGGGATAACCGAACCGTGGGAGCCGAGCACGTTGCCGAAACGCACTGCCGCGTACTCCGTATTTTCGCTTACCTCGTTCATATATTGAACGATGATTTCGGTAATTCTCTTCGTGCAGCCCATGACATTTGTTGGGTTGACCGCCTTGTCGGTGGAGAGAATGACCATCTTCGGTACCTTGAACTCGTTTGCCGCGAGGGCGACGTTGTAGGTGCCGAATACATTATTCTTGACCGCCTCGCACGGGCTGTCCTCCATCAGGGGAACATGCTTGTGCGCCGCCGCGTGAAAGACGACGTCGGGGTGGAATTCCTCGAATACTTCGTGCAGCCTGTCCGTGTCGCGCACGGAGCCGATGCGCACGCTGATGTCGATAACGCCGTCGTATTTTTCCTTCAGTTCGTTCTGCAACTCAAAGGCGCAGTTTTCGTAAATGTCAAAGATGACAATCGCCTTCGGGTCGTAGCGTGCGACCTGGTTACAGATTTCCGCGCCGATGGAGCCGCCGCCGCCCGTGACAAGCACGGTTTTGCCGATGAGATAGCGGCACACCTTCTTGTCGAGTTTGACCTCGGGGCGTGAGAGCAGGTCGGCAATGTCGACGTTTCTGACCTTCTTTTCGCCGCGTGTTTCGAGCATTTCGGTGATGGAAGGGCTGATTTTTACCTTGGCACCTGTTGACATCGCAAGGTCGAGCAGCTCCTTCTGTCGCGCCTCGGTAGCGGAGGGCAGGGAGAGGATAATCTGGTCGATTTTGTATCGTTCGGCGAGCTCGGGTATCTGGTTACAGGTACCGACTACCTTGACGCCGTTAATGACTTTCTTGTATTTCGAGGGGTTATCGTCGACTGCGATAACGGGCTTGCCGCCCTTGTAGGCGTCGTTGCGCAGGGTTTCGATGACGAAATTGCCCATAAATCCGGCGCCGACAATCATCACGCGGTCGTGGTCGCTCTTCATATCAATTCTTCTGAAATGCAGCATACGGCGCATAATGCGAAAAGTAAGTCGCTGACCGACAACGAACGCCGTGTTGACGATAAAGCCGAATATGTAACGCCAGAAGGGAAGATGCGCCTGATGTCCGAGGATGCCTTCGAATATGAGCCTGTCCACAAACATCAGCATACCCATATCCAGCGCTGCCGCCGCAACGCCGCGGATAATCTCATCCGTGCCGGCAAAACTCCACACACTGCGGTACAGCCCGAAGAGGTAGTGGATGGCAAGCATCAGCACGCTGACAATCAGAAAATGACTGTACGAGAGTACCAGACGCGAGTATTCGGTTGCGATAAACGCTTTGGATTCCGTTGCCGAGATAATCAGGTTTGCTACAAAGAATAGCCCCACGTCAAAGAAGGCAATCAGCGTTCTTTTCAGATGGGAGGTCACTGCCTTATCGTGCAGTGCGACGGTTTCCTCATTTTTTTCTTTTTTGTTTTTCTCGCTCATTTTATCACCAAATATTGAAGTAATCTCATTATAATATAAATATTAAAATAAAGCAACTACAATATTATTCTTTCTCTTCCTTCTTTTTCCGGATGGCGGAGGCGATGGTTTTGACGATGCCGATAATGCCCGCGAGCACCGCCGTTGCGCCGATGATGGCAGCGGGGTAAATGAAATTCTCTGCGTGCTGCATCAGCTTTTCGGCATTGATGCCGATGTCGCTGAGTTTCTGATTCAGCGTCTTGTCGCGCAGGGGCTCGGTCGTGTCGGGCTCGATGAATTGCGGCGTGTGGCGGGTGACCTTGGCGCTTGCTTCGGTGACAGTAAAGTCGCACTGCCTGTAGATTTCATCGTTGGCGCAGACGACGACGGTCGCCTTGCCCTCGCCCGTGGCGGTAATAACGCCGCCCTGCGAGATTTCGATGACGTTCTCCTCGTCGCAGAAATAGCCGACCACCGCTTGCGCGCCCTTCGGCTTTATCGTGTAGTTGAGGCTGACGCTGTCGCCGATTTCAAGCTCCGTCGTAGCGGCATAGATGTCCATACTCTTTGCCACTGCCTTTTGCTTTTTTGTCGTGGTCGGCTTGGTTGTGGTTTCTTTTTTGGTCGTCGACTGTCCGGCCGACGCTTTTTTCGTAGTGGATTTCTTCGTCGTCTTTTTCTTGGAGGACTTCTTTTTCGCCGATTTCTTGCTCTTTTTGGTCGTTGATTTCTTGGTGGTTGTTGCCTTTTTCGTGGTCTGCCTGGTCTCTTTCTCGCCCTTGCCGTCGGAGACGGCGTCCCAGTTCGGCGAGCCGTAGCCCATAATCGAGCTTGTGCTTGCATAGGGCTTGCTGCCCGACGGGGTGTAGGACTTCGCCTTTACCTTGCCCGAGCAGTTACCCTCGATGGTGTGAATCGTGCTGCCCGATACATAGTGCACCAGTCCCACATGCTGCGACGAGCCGTTGCCGCTCCAGTCAAAGAAGATGAGGTCGCCCTTCTTCGGCGTGTAGCCCGAGGAGCGGGTGTGGTAGCGTCCCTTATTCTGATACCAGCTAATCATCGAGTTGCAGTTGCCGCCGCTCGGCACAATTTTGCCGTAGAGTTTGACGTCGAGCTTGACACCCGTCTGATAGTAGCACCAGAGCACGAAGGTCGTGCACCACGCGCCCTGATAGCCGTACCATTCGCCGTACTTGGAGTAGGAGCCGGTACCCGTGTAGCCGACTTCGTTTTCGGCGATGGAGAGCAGGGTGGATTTCATTTTCGATTCGCTCGCGGCGTAAACCGTCATCGAGACGGGGGTTATCATCATGACGACACTCAGCAGTATCGCGAGTGTTTTTCTTGCTATGTACTTCATAGGAACTTCCTCAAATTATTACACATTCATTTCAAAAGTTACAATATTATTACAATTTACATTATACACTAATTATAATAAAAATCAAGAATTATATTTTTTGTGACATATGTTTATATTTGTAAATATTTCCTTGCGCTGTATTTTCGTTTATGATATAAATTAAAATGAGGTGAAATAGAATGCTCAAAGATACCACATTAAAGCACTGCACCCCCGAAGAGGTGGATGTTGACAGCAGTGCGATAACCGCGTTTCTGAATGAGATTACGGATAAAAATTTAGGACTCCAGAGTTTTACCGTGGTGCGCCACGACAAGGTCTGCGCCCAGGGCTTTTTTGCTCCTTATGCGGCTGAATATCCGCATGTTATGTATTCGATGAGCAAGTCCCTGACTTCGACGGCAGTCGGTTTTGCGGTATATGAGGGACTCATCAAACTTGATGACAAGGTGGTCGATTTCTTCCCCGAGTACAAACTCCTGACGAAATCGCCCCATAATAAGCAGCTCACGGTGAAGATGCTGCTGACGATGCGCAGCGATAAACTGATTACCCCGTTTGAGGAGAAGGGCAAGACCGACTGGATTCGCCTCTTCTTCGCAGCGCCGTATATGATGAAACCCGACACCAAGTTCAACTATGTCTCCGAGAACACCTTTATGCTCTCAGCGATTGTGAAGAAGGTGACGGGCAAAAGCGCGCTCGATTATCTCGACGAAAAGATGTTCCGCCCCCTCGGCATTGATAAGCCGTTCTGGGAAGCGGACGGCAAGGGCAACAGCGCCGGCGGCTGGGGCTGCTATATGAAGAGCGAGGACCTCGCCAAATTCTTTTTGCCGTATATCCACGGCGGCAAGTGGCTCGACGGCACGCAGCTCATTCCCGCCTACTGGGTACGGGAGGCGCTGAAGAAGCAGACCGACTCCGTCCACGACGGCACCCCCGACATCATCAACGGCTACGGCTATCAGTTCTGGAAGAATCCCGTCCCCAACTCGTTCAGAGCCGACGGACTGTTCGGCCAGCGCTGCTTTATGTTCCCCGAGTATGACGCGCTCGTCGTGCTCAACTGCGGCGAGGCAGAGGACTATAAGGTGATGCAGGTATTCTGGAAATATTTCCCGCAGTGCTTCAAGAGTGAGAAACTCGAGCCGAATCAGGACGCTGCCAAGGCGCTGACGGATAAGATTGCCACTCTCTCGATGCCGAAGCTCGAGGTCAAGCCGCGCAATAACGCGATGGAAGCGATTATTGACGGGCGCAAGATTACCTGCAGGACGAATGAGTACACCTCGGTCGTCACGATTACGACGACGCAGATGCTCTTTAATAAGCCGGGCAAACTCAGCGAGATGAAGTTCTCCTTCGGCGAGAATTCGCTGAAATTTACCTGGAAGGAAAAGACATATACGAACACCATTGAAGCGGGACTTGACGGCACGCTGAGAATGAGCGAAATCCAGCTTGCCGACCTGCATTACCACGCATTTTCGCAGGCGGCGTGGCAGGAGGACGGCTCGCTGAAACTGTGGATTCGTCCCGTCGAGAGCGCCCACGAGAGACGCTTCACCTTCTATTTCTCGGGCGACGCGGTGCGGGTGGTCAACGAGGCGTTCCCGACCTTCCCGGACCTGACGGTTTACTATTTCAACTTTATGGGTATGCCGCTTAAGACGCACCTCGGCGAAGCCGGTGTGAGAAGAACGGTCTCCGACGTCGGCGGACTCTTCATCGAACCCGATTTTACCGGCACCTTTGTATAAATGAAACGGAGCAGTTACATCTTCGTAACTGCTCCGTTTTTGTCTGCCCAGACCGCTTTTACGCCGAGGCGGTCCGCTATTTTTTTGCCCTCGTCGAGGGGGAGGATGAAGAGTGCGGTGGACAGCGCGTCCGCCAGCGCCGCGTCCTCGCAGATGATACTGACCGAGGTGAAATGCTCCGCCGGCAGCAGCGTTTGCGGGTCGATAATGTGGCAGTAGCGCTTGCCGTTCACTTCGTAGTAGCGCTGATAATCGCCGCTCGTGACGACTGCCGTGTCGGTGACGGAGAGGGTGTCGAGCGCCGCGCCGCCGCGCGGGTTTTCAATCTGTACATTCCATTTCGTGCCGTCGGGTTTCAGCCCGCTCGTGCTGATATTGCCGCCGAGATTCAGGAGCATACTGTCCCAGCCGAAACGCTCCCCGGCGATTTTCATCATCTGCTGCGCCGCATAGCCCTTGGCAATCGCCCCGACGTCCAGACTCATTTCACTGTCCTTGAAAAAAACGGTGGCGTTTTCGCTGTCGAGTATCATATCGTCGATGTCGCAGTGCTTTGCTGCCTCACGCAGCAGCGCCTCGTCGGGCAGGCGCGTGCCTTCCTCGCGGTAAGTGTGCCATACCGCGAGCACGCTGCCCATACAGATGTTGACCGCGCCGTTTGTGAGCGTGTACACCTCTTTGCCGTATGCGAGCAGTCTGAACAGAGACGCGTCCACCTTGACGGGGGCGCGCGCCGCTCTTTCGTTGACGTCCTTGAGCGATACCATCCCGTCGTGCGACGCGTAGATGTCAAAGAGATTGTGGTAGCGCATCAGCATATTGTGAAAGACGGTGTAATGCTTTTCAAAAGACTGCGCGTCCGTGTCGTACGCGATGACGGTGGACGCCGTGTCGAACACGTCGAGGAAGCTTTTTTCAAAGCGTTTTAACCCTCTGCCGCAGGAGCAGAGGGTTAGTGTTAATGATATGCAGATTATGATTGAAATTAATCGTTTCATAGTCATCATCTTCAGCTATTAGCTCTTAGCTCTTAGCTGACAATCAAAAAGTCAATACTTTTTGATTATCTTAACCGGGCATTTTTCCGCGCAGAGTCCGCAGGCGGTGCACTTGCTCTGGTCGATGCGGGCGATGTTATTCTCAAACACAATCGCGTCGCTCGGGCAGTTTCGCGCACACATACCGCAGCCGATACAACCCGCTGTGCAGGCGTTCTTAACGTCCTTGCCGCGTGAGCAGGACGAGCACTGTACACGGTACTTTGACTTTGCGGGGATGAGTTCGATGAGGTCGTGCGGACAAGCCTTGAGACATTTGCCGCAGGCGATACATAAATCCTCGTCGACCACCGCTTTTTTATTGATAATACGGATGGCGTTCTGGTCGCAGACCTTGACGCAGGAGCCGAATCCCATACATCCGTATTTGCACGAATAGGGGCTCGAACCCGGCATCTTTGACGCGTGGATACAACTGTCGAGACCGAAGTAGTTATAATCGCTCTCGCGCTTTTCGCTCGTGCCGTCGCATTTGACGTACGCGACCTTGCGCTCCATTTCGCCGACTTCCTGTCCCATAATTTCAGCCACCTTCTGTGCCACGGGCATACCGCCGACGGGGCAGGCGCTGACCGCCGCTTTGCCTTCGGCAATCGCCTTGGCGCACGCGTCGCAGCCGGCATAGCCGCAGCCGCCGCAGTTCGAGCCGGGCAGTTCGTCACGGATGGCAAGTTCTTTCTCGTCCACTTCTACGTGGAATACCTTTTCAGCGATGCTGAGCACCACGCCGATGATGACGGCGATGATACACAGAGCAACGACGGCGGTAATAATTTCTGTTACATTCATTTCATTACCTCCTTATGCCAATGCGCTGAAGCCGTAGAAGGCGATAGACATCAGACACGCAGTCAGCAGCACTGCCGGCGTGCCCTTAAACGACTGGGGAAAATCGTTGAGTTCCGTTCTCTCGCGGATACCCGCCATAATGACGATGGCAATCATAAACCCGACCGCCGTGCCGAAGCCGGAGACGACGCTTGTCAGAAAATCGTACTCGCTTTGTACGTTCGTGAGCGCGACGCCGAGAACGGCGCAATTCGTGGTAATCAGCGGGAGATAGACGCCGAGTGCCTTATAAAGCGACGGCGATGATTTTTTGAGGAATAACTCAACGAGCTGTACGAGGAATGCGATGACCATAATGAACGCAATCGTTTTCAGATAGGTCAGACCGAATTTCTCGAGCACGTGGGTGTAAAGCAGGCTGGATACCGCGGACGCGATGGTGATAACGAAGATGACCGCGCCGCCCATACCTGCAGCGGTTTTTACATTTCTCGAAACGCCGAGGAACGGACAGATGCCGAGGAACTGACTGAGCACGACATTGTTAATCAGTGCGGTGGTGATAAGAACTAAGAATAAAGTATTAGCCATTATGCTCCACCTCCTTGTCGCCCTTCACATGGCGGTTTGCGCCCTTGAGTTTCAGCTTGTTCTGAACGGCGCAGAGCAGTGCGAGAATGAAGAACGCACCGGGTGCCATAACGAAGATGGAAATCGGCTCATACGCCTTGGGCATAATCTGCGCGCCGAATACGGTGCCGTTGCCGATGAGTTCGCGGATGATACCGATGATGGTCAGACCGAAGGTAAAGCCGAGTCCGATACCGATACCGTCGAATATCGAGAGGACGGGTCCGTTTTTGGACGCGTAGGACTCCGCTCTGCCGAGGATGATACAGTTTACGACAATCAGCGGAATATAGATGCCGAGACTCTCGTAAAGTGAGTTGACGTAGGCGTGCATCAGCATCTCAACGATAGTGACGAAGGATGCGATGATGATAATATAAATCGGCACTCTGACACTGTCGGGAATGACTTTTCTCAGCAGTGAAATCAAGAGATTCGACATAATGAGTACGACCATTGTCGCCAGTCCCATACCGAGACCGTTCTTCGCACTTGTGGTAACCGCAAGCGTCGGGCACATACCGAGCATCAGAACGAAGGTCGGGTTTTCCTTGATGACGCCGTTGTAGATTCTTTCAATAGCTCCCTTCATTCTCTCACTCTCCCTTCAGACATGCATTGTAAAATGCGATGGCGGCGTTCGTCGCCTCGGTTACTGCGTTTGTGGTGATGGTGGCGCCGCTGAGCGCGTCAATCTGCTGACCGGTTGCGCCGCCGCCCTTGACATATTCAATCGGCGTGTCCGTTGCCTTTCCTTCAAATTGTGCGGCAAAGCTCGGGTCGTCCTTCGCCTTGGCGCCGAGACCTGCTGTCTCGCTGTGCTTGATGACGTTGAAGCCTGTGATGGTGCCGTTCATATCAATGCCGATTGCGACCTGAACGTCACCGCCGTAGCCGTTCTTTGAGGTGGCGGCAATGACATAGCCGAGCTTTTCGTCGCCGCGTAATGCCGCCATAGCGTGGTTGATTTCGCAGGAGGAAATACCGGCGTCTGTGAGCGCCTTTTCGCCTTTTTCGGCGATTTCTTCCTCGGTCATAATTTCGCCGAAGCCGGTTGCTTCGCTCATAACAGTTTTGTAAACTTCGTTTCTCGCATTGATTTCCGCGAGCGCAATCGGGTCCCTGGTGACCTGATTGACCACTGCGAGCAGCAGCACGGCAATCAGCGTAATCACAAAGATGGAAATGACATTTTTCATCATACCTGATTTTTGCTTACTCATCTGCTGCGCCCCCTTTCTTCTTCGGGCTGAACGGGAGGAAGGGCGAGATGCTCTTCTCTCCGCCGAACGGACGGGGGAAGGAGATTCTCTTCTCGCCGCCGAACGGATGCGGCACGGTGAATTTCTCAATCAGCGGAACGAGCAGGTTGCTGATGATAATGGCGTAGGATACACCCTCCGCTGTCGAGCCGAGCGTTCTGAAGAGCGCCGTGAGCAGACCGAGGATGACGCCGAATACAACCTTGCCGCGCTGGGTAATCGGGCTTGTCGCATAGTCGGTTGCCATAAATACCGCACCGGCGAGCAGACCGCCCGAAAGCACCTGACCGAGCAGGTATTCCGCTGTCACGCCGTCGTGGGAAATCAGACGGATAACCGTGATGAATACGATGGTCGATACCACATAGGTGCAGGGGATGGACGTGGTGATGACCTTGCGCGCCACGAGATAGATAAAGCCTATCAGAATCGCCGCTGCCGAAACCTCGCCGATACATCCCGGATGGGTGCCGATGAACAGGCTCCAGAGGTCGACGCTGCCGCCGTCCTTGAGCACGGCAAGCGGTGTCGCGGCGGAAACGCCGTCCACGGCGAAGTCGGTCATTCTTCCCGTGAAGGAAATCATCAAAAAGCAACGGCCTGCAAGTGCCGGGTTCATAAAGTTCTGTCCGAGTCCGCCAAAGAGCAACTTGACTGCCACAATGGCAAATACGCTGCCGAGCACTGCCATCCACCAGGTCGCGGTGGAGGGAAGATTCAGCGCGAGAATCAGACCGGTGACAACGGCACTGTAATCTCTTACGGTAATCGGCTTTTTGCACGCGCGTTCAAAGAGTGCCTCGCTCGCGACGCAGGAAGCGACGCAGACTGCGATGAGCATCAGCGCTCTCCAGCCGAAATAGTAGACGCCGAATGCGAGGGTGGGAACCAGTGCGATTGCCACGTCGCGCATCACGGTTTTGGTGTTTGTTTTCGCCCTGACGTGAGGGGAAACCGATACATTATACATATTCTCCCCTCCTTACTTCTTTTCCTTGGCAGCAGCCTCACGCAGCTGCGCCTTGCCGAGTTTGAATAACTGAGTGAGCGGTATTTTTGCGGGGCAGATAAAGGAGCAGCAACCGCATTCGATACATTCCATACCGTTGATTTTGCCGAAGCGCTCATAGTCGCCCGCCTTGATACTTCTGCCCATCATCTGGGGCACGAGCGTCTGCGGACAGACTGCCACGCAGCGGCCGCAGTGGATGCAGGCGGTTTCAATCTTCGCCGCCTTTTCGACGTCGTCCTCGCTCATCGCAAGGATGGAGGAGGAAGTCTTGACAACGGGCACGTCGAGGGTGCTCATCGCCATACCCATCATCGGACCGCCCGAGATGAATTTGACAACGCTGTCCTTCGCGCCGCCGCACTGCTCGAGAAGATAGGAGTGGCTGATGCCCAGCGGCACGTCCACGTTCTGCGGCTCGTTGACCGCGTCGCCCGTGATGGTCATCACTTTATGTATCAGCGGCATATTGCGGTATACCGCCTCGTAAATCGCGTAGCAGCTCGCGGTGTTGACAACGACCACGCCCTTATCGGCGGGCAGCATCTTGGAATTAATCTTTCTGCCCGTGATGGCGTAGATGAGCTGGCGCTCGCCGCCCTGCGGATACTTCGTCTTGAGTTTGCAGGTATCGATTCTGTCGTCGATGCGCGCCATACGCTCCATCACGTCGAGCGCGTCGGATTTGTTATCCTCGATACCGATGATGGCGTGTGCCTTCGGCAGTACCTTGAGCAGCGCCTGGATACCGCGGATAATCTCCTCGGGGCGCTCCATCATCAGCCGGTAGTCCGAGGTGAGATACGGCTCGCACTCCGCACCGTTGATGATGAGGTAGTCGATATCCTCCGCGTTCTTCGGCGAAATCTTGACGCCTGTCGGGAATCCCGCACCGCCGAGACCGACGATACCTGCGGTCTTGATAATGCCGACCACTTCGTCAGCGGTCATTGCATCGACATCGTTTTCATAGCCGAAATGCTCGGTGGTTTCGTACGTACCGTCGTTTTCGACAATAATGCTGTCCACCTGCGCTCCGTTTACGAGGAGTCGTTTCTCGATACCCGTTACGGTACCCGAAACGGAGGCGTAAACCGGCACGGAAATAAATCCGCCCGCCTCAGCAATCATCTGTCCCTTGAGCACCCGGTCGCCCTTTTGTACGAGCGGTTTTGCCGGAGCGCCGATATGCTGCGACAGGGGATAGACCATGACATCCTCGGCGTCAATGGTACGAATCGGCACATTAGCCGAGAATTCCTTGCCGCCCTTGGGATGCACGCCTCTTCTAAATGTTTTTCTGACACCCATGAGAGTCTCTCCCTTTTCATAAAAATGTTTTTAATCCATAACAGACATATTATAACATAATATGTGCCGGTAGGCAAGTGATACTATTTTAACAAAGTTCGATGAACTTTGTTAAAAAGGCTCAAGGCTCAAGGATTGCCCTGCAGGCAAAAGGCTCAAGAAAAAAGAAGCTTCACCGAGTTCGATGAACTTTGTTAAAAAGGCTCAAGGCTCAAGGATTGCCCTGCAGGCAAAAGGCTCAAGAAAAAAGAGGCTTCACCGAGTTCGATGAACTTTGTTAAAAAGGCTCAAGGCTCAAGGATTGCCCTGCAGGCAAAAGGCTCAAGAAAAAAGAGGCTTCACCGAAGCCTCTTTTCCATCGCGATATGCGGGCAGTACTGGTCGTAGTATTCCTCGCCATAGGGCGTGTAGCCGATTGCCTTGTAGAATCCGCTCGCACGTACCTGCGCCGAGAGAGTGACGCGACCGACGCCCTGTTTTCTGAGCGCGTCCTCTGCAAAAAGCATGATTTCTTCGCCGAGGTGTTTGCCGCGGTATTCCTTCATGATTGCCACTCTGCCGATGTGCCACGCGTCCTCGTTTTCATCAAAAAACGCCCTGGCGCAGCCGACGGGTTTGTCGCCGTCGAACATCACGAAATGCGTTGCCGCATCGTCGGTTTCGTCGAATTCATCGACGAATTTCTGCTCGTCGACGAATACCGTCTTGCGGATATGTGCCGCCTCGGCAGGGCAGCCGTTTCGGTAGATTTTAATCTCCATTTTTCTGCTCCTTTCGCGCCATAAAATCATTGACAGCAAAGAGGATTTCGTCGAGGTCGAGGTTGTGCACGGTGCACGCCTGCTCGAGCGTTTCGCTCACTGCCGACGGGCAGCCGATGCAGTGCATCCCGTGAACGGCAAGAATGTCCGCAATGCCCTCATCGAGCGCCAGAACGTCGCGTACCGTCGTGTCCTTCGTGGCGTAGGCGGTGTCGCTCTTTCCCTGCCCTGCGCGCGTGCCCATCCAGTTTGCGATGAACACAATCGCCAGAATAATCAGTATCAGTACGAGGTATTTTATCATAGTATCACTCCTTTCGGTGCGCGTTTGCGTACCGTTCTATGCGGTTCATAATCGCCATTATAACCGCCAGTATGAGAAACATTATCATCGCGCCCGCCGCGATGTCGGTCATATAGTGCGCGCCTCTGACGAGACGGGTGATACCCATCGTCAGCGTGTAGCCGAACGTGAGCAGAAATGCCGGAATAAACCACTGTTTTGCTCTCTTCGTCTTTGTCACAAGGGCGGGGAGCAGGAGGGTGTATGCCGCCGCTGCCGTGTGCCCCGACGGGAAGGAATTCGGCTCGCTGAACACGCCGTAATCGTTGCCGATTTTGTACCATGGGGTGAAGGCGGAATAATCCGAATTTGCTGCCCACTCCCGCGGTAAATCTTCGCTGCCCCGACAGGTCATTCCGTATGCGTCGACGAGCCCGTGCGAGTAGGCAATCATCTCCCGAAAGCGCACCCGGTGAAAATGTTCCTTCAGCGCACCGATGATGTTGCCGCCCTCGTACATCAGCAGCCCGGCGATTGCCATAAATTCGAGCGCTTGCAGCGTGTCCTTGTCCACCCTGCGGCATAGCAGAATTACGAGGATTTCGAGCGCGATGCGCGCCGCCGTCCAAACCGCGACGGCAGCGGGTTTCGTCCATCCGCCGAGCATCAGCAAATCCTGCAGATTGCCTCCCGTAGCTCCTCTGAGCAGAAATTCGAGCAAATCATTGCTGCCCCAAAACGCGCCGTAGAGAAAGGCGAGGTAGAGCAGGTGGTAGAGGACGGTCAGGATGATTCGTATCGGCTTTATCCCGCGCAGCTTTGCCGTAAACGGCAGCAGGGACTGCGCAATGTCGAGCGCGTCGTCGATTTTGCAATAGGATACAAAGAGCACCGAATAAGCGAAGAGCTTTATCGCAAATTCGGGCAGCATCCCGTATTTTTCCATAAAGTACGCAAAGGCATTCTGATAGTGAAAGAGCGCTTTGTCGATTGCAAGGTCGCGGAATGTTCCGACGACCATCATCACGCCGAAGGTCAGAAAAAACAGTGCGTACATCACGGTCTTTTGTGTCATAAGTATATTCTTTTGCCGCGTCATTTTATCACCGCTCTGTATTATAACATTAATTAAGTACCAAATCAATTGCAAGAATGCGCCGTTTGTGTTATAATACATTCAGAATTTTTTAGGAGAACGCACTATGATTGCTTACGAACAGGTAGAGAATTATATGAAGGAAGTCGGACTTAAGTATATTAAGAATCCGAACGATTTTATCGCGGGGCTCGCGTTCAGAACGGATAAGCAGTACGCCCAGGATATGGCGGCAGAACTGAATGCGCGCGGCGAGGGCGCCCCCGTCGATAACGCACATTTTTACGAATTGAAGAACAGGTCGCTCGACGGTTCCATTTATGTTTCCGCTGCGTTTGACGGCGGCGTGTTCCGTCATATCGGCAATCTCGTCATCGACAATGCCGACCTCTTTCACGGCAGCGTGCTCGATTTGTGCTGCGACTGCGGTATCGTGACCTGCTTTATGGCGCGTCAGTACCCCGCGGTGCAGTTTACGGGCGTGGATATTAATGAGGGCGCTGTGAATAATGCGAAACAGCTCGCCGAAAAACTCGGCGTGACAAATGCCGCGTTTATCACCGCCGATGTGCTTGCACTCGAACTCGGCAAAAAGTTTGACTGCATCACCTCCTTCCGCTCGCTGCTCGATGCCTGCGAGCTCAAAACGCAGGGGCTGAATTTCGTCGGCGCGCGCGATGAGAGGGAAGCAAGTTACCATGACGCGTTCCTCGACTTTGCGGGGGCGGTTGCCGCGCATCTTGCCGACAAAGGCGCCTTCATCAGCGTGGAGCGCTATACGGCGGAGTACGGTTGGCTCGGCTGGATGCAGGCGCTCGAAGCGTGCGGACTGAAGATGAACGCCGACAAATGCTGCGAAATGCAGGCGATGGATATTTCAAATACGAAGCAGTATTCCGTCACCTTTGCCGGCGCGGACGGTGCAAACGGTGCACTCGACACCTTCAACGCCGTGCTCTCCCGCAATTTTAAGAGCGGCACGGGCTACGACGGCGGCATGGCGGAGTTTGCGCTCTACTACGACAGCGAGGGCGCAATCGAGTTTACCGACGTGATGAAGGGCAGGCGCACGATTCACCAGTACGCCTTTGCCACGGCGAAGAGCGGCAAGCGGATGTACTTTGACGCGGCAAACAATAACCGAAGAGTTAAATATTATAATGAAAAGAAAGAGGCAAAAATGCGCGCCGATTTCGAAGCGAAACTGAAACTGTACGATACGAACCAATTTGAAATCAGAAAATATACGAAGTAAGTTCTATTCGGCACTTATACGACATATATATCCACTAAAGACGATTTTCTTAAAATATAAATGTAAACATTTTGTAAATAATAGTTTTGCACCGCATAATTTGGCATAACTCACAAAAAGGCTATTCACAATTTGTTAAAAACTAACGAAAATCATCACATTTTTGATATTTGTATTGTATTCAGTGGCAATAATTGCTATAATGCGAATGTAAACATTAATTATATTTAGTTAATGTTTACAATTCGAGCGACAGGAGCAAGTATGGAATCAGCGAGTGTGATATTGAAAATTATCATATCGGTAGTCTTTGGCGTTGCGCTGGGATTTGTTACGATTCCGCTTGCTAAGAAACTTGCCCTGTCGAGAGCGGAAGACCCCGCAGAGGTCGCTCCGCTGAACAAACCGCTTGTGAAAGCTTCGTCAGTGGTGCTGGCGCTTGCCGGTGCATTCGGAGTTGTATTTACGGCGGAGACGCCGGAATTATTAATTAGAAATCTATTATTTCTGATTCCGGTATTTGCCCTCTCTTATGTGGATGCGGTAGTGCGCAAGATTCCGAATTCCTGCCTGCTTTCCATCCTCGTGGTCGAAGCGGTGTACGCAATATACTATAGTGTACATTATCAGACACTGGACATTATTCCCAAGATGTTTGTCGGCATCTTGCTCGGAACGGTGGTTTGCATCATTCCCGGTTTTCTGAAGATTCCGATGGGGGCGGGCGATGTCAAGTATAACGGCGTTATCGGTATTTGTCTGTACGCAGTCGGCTACTTCCAGTCGATGATACTGATGGCACTCTTTATCGGTATATTTGCCATCTACCTTAAAATCACAAAAAAAGGCGGACTTAAGACAATGGCTCCTATGGGACCGTTTCTGTCAGCCGGCATGGTAATATCAATGTGTGTCTCCTTTGTGAGTATGATTGATAAAGGATTAATTTTTGGTACACTGTTATGAGATTTCTGAAAGATGAAAACGGCCAGGGTCTGGTCGAATACGGTATGATTTTAGGTCTGATTGCGGTATTAACAGTGGCGATTATCGTGGTGCTCGGCAAGAGAACGAAGGGTTCGTTCAAATCATCCGACGACGCACTTGCAAACGCCGACATACCCGCTGAATAACTGCGTAATTATTTACTTAATTAAATAAATAATTAAAAATCTAAAAAGGAGGAAAAAAACATGACATTTCTTAAGGACGAAAACGGTCAGGGCATGGTTGAGTACGGTCTCATCCTTGGTCTCATCGCGGTAGTTGCAATTGCACTTATCGTAGTTGTAGGCAAGAGAGTTAAGGGCTCATTCCAGAGTGCTAACGAAAACATGTCTGATGTACCGGCAGCTGACTAATTTTTAACACAAAGAAGGTGGGGGCAGGTTTCCTGCCCCTATTTTCGACAAACCATCTGTAAGAGGTTGGTGATATTTTGAAACACCGAAACAAGAAGAAAAGAGAATCCGGTCAGGCTATGGTGGAGTTCGCTCTGGTATTGCCGCTATTTTTATTGCTGGTCATGGGCATCATTGACTTCGGCTTTCTTTTCTATAATTATATCTCAATGGAAAACGCCGCGCGAAATGCGGCGCGTGTAGCGTGCGTTGAGTATAAAAAAATCGGGTACGATGTGGAACGGGATGTCCCCTTAACTCCCAGAGTACTGAAATTACCCGACGGCGACGCAACACTGCTCGAGTCCTATACCGGCGACGAATACGAGGATTATCGAACGAATGAAATTGAACTCTGCCGCCATGTGGCGCGCTCGCTGGAGCATACAGGCATTGATGACGAAGGCAGAACCGTGACGGTTACCTATACATATGATGACAGTCCCCACTCGGAATCCGAGGGTTGGGAGGTCAAAGACCGCCATCAGGGTGACGTCATTGTAAAAGTGGAAGGGAAGGCACATGTGCTTACCCCTGTTTTAGGCGTTTCCGCGGATCATATGCTCAAGCCGCTGACCTCATCATCGGTTTATAAGGTCGAGCGGCAATATGAGTCTAATTAACTGAAGCAAATAACAGATTCCAAACGCGAGTGCGGAATCTTATAATATATATTAAAAAATTTAAATCCTGAAAGGATAATATTTTAAGGAAGGTAAGATTTATGAAAAAAGTTTATTTAATCGCAGTTGTTTTCGCACTGCTCTCGATGTTTGCAACCTTTATGTTTGCAAATCAGCTCGACAAGAAAACCACCATTAAGGACACGCAGGTCGTTTACGCTGCTGCTCAGGAAATTGCGGACAACACCAAGATTACTGAGGAAATGATTGCGGAGGACGCAGGATACTTCAAGCCGGTTAATATGATTGAGAGCACACTCAACGATTCGATGATTACCGACCTCACCGCCATCGTAGATAAAGTAACCGTCGACAAGATTTATCCCGACGAACTGCTCAACACCAACAGACTTGTTGACGCTGACTCCGACCAGGTCGGTCTTTCCCAGAAGCTGGCACCCGGTCATGTGGCTTACTCCTTCAGCGCAGGCTCGGTTAACGGCGTAGACGGTTATATCAGAGTGGGCGATACGGTTGACGTTATCGTATACGAGAAGAACACAAACGGCAAGACCGTGACAAGAGTAGCATATAAGGACCTCAAGATTCTCAGAGTTTCCAACGCGTCCGCTGATGCAACCGCAAACGAGAGCGGCTCCACGATTCGCGACTACGGCACACTGACCGTTGAAGTTACCGAGAAGCAGGCGCTTCAGCTCTATGAAATCGAGAGCGACTACACCTTTAAGCTCGTACTTAACCCACGCAATAAAAAATAATTTTTGAAAATCGGAGAGTAAGTTTATGGAAAAGATTAATATAGTTGTTTGTTCAAACGATACCGAATACAAGGTAGCCCTCAAGAACAAACTGGTAGATGATAATTTAGCAATTATCGGCTATGCCGATATCGAACCGAATGCCAAAGTAAGAGTGCAGGGATTTGTACCTGATATTGTTACCTTCCTGGTTGACAGTATGGATATCAATCCTCAGTTTGTGGATTACATAGAGGAAATGAGCCTTGCGTCAATCGGTGCAATCCCCGTCATTCTCACCGATAAGGTTACGGTTGATATTGTCAATATGGCTGCGCAGGCAGGCGTAAAGCAGGTGCTCGACATCAATGTGGACGGCAAGGAGTTCTGCGACAGCATGGAGCGCCTTGTTGCCAGAGAGAGAAGATTCAATACCGACAGCACCGTTGAAAAGAAAACCCGTTCCACCGTTTACGGCTTCTTCAGCGGTAAGGGCGGTGTCGGCAAGACGACGATTGCTGCCAACGCAGCCGTAGAACTTGCTTCGAGAGGAAAGAAAACATTACTGATTGACCTCGACCTTCAGTTCGGCGATGCCGATATGGCGCTCGACCTCACACCGACGGAGACCATTGTTGACCTGTCGAGAGACGGCAACGGGGTTTCCATCGACAATCTGACCACCTGTTGCACCTCACACCCGTCGGGACTTTCCCTTCTTGCTTCGCCGCCGTCACCGGAACTTGCCGAGTATGTCAGTTCTGCGTCGGTGAAGTCCATCATTGATGTAGCAAGAAACTATTTTGAGTACATACTGATTGACTGTGGCTGTGCGCTGACCGACCCGGTTATTACCGCTATTGAGGGTGCGGACATTATCTTTATGGTAAACGACGTCAATATTCTCTCTCTTAAGAGAGCAAAGGTTTGCCTCAACGTTATTCAGCAGCTCAATCAGAAGGATAAGGCAAGACTCCTCATCAACAAGAATGTGAAGAAGAATAACGTCACAATTGACGATTTTGAGAATCTGCTCGGCATTCCGGCGTACGCTGTTATCTCCAGTGACTTTAAGACCGTTAACTCCTCACTGAATAACGGTCAGCCCGTTACGACCTATAAACCCCGCTCGCCGATTGCGCGCGATATTGTAAATCTTGTAGACAAGCTTGTCCTTGAAAGAGAAGGCAAGGTTGACTCCGGCAAGAAAACAAGAAGGATAGGTGCTAAATAATGGGACTTCTTGACAGATACGGAACAATAGAAGAGGCAAATGCCCCTGCTCAGCCCGCTGAGGAAGAGGAGCGCAGAGGCGCGGTTAGAGCGACCAGATTGCAGAGCGACGACCCGTTTGCTGATACAAAAACAGCGATTCACAATGCCATTGTTGAGAAGCAAATCAGTGAATCTGCCAATGTTACCGAGGAGGGTATGCGCGCCCTCATCAAAGAATATGTTGAAAAGCCCGAATACGGTATTCCGCGTATCGACAGAACCGTTGTCGCCGAAGAGCTTTACGACGACATTATGGGTTACGGTCCGATTCAGCCGCTTGTCAATAGCGATGAATACAGTGAAATCATGGTAAACGGACCCTACCAGGTATATGCCGAGAAAAAGGGTAAGATTGTCCTGACGGATATTCAGTTCAAGGACACCGCGCACCTGATGCAGATTATCGACCGTATTGTTACCAAGGTCGGCCGTCACGTCGACGAGGCAAGCCCGATGGTCGACGCACGTCTTCCCGACGGCTCCCGTGTTAACGTTATTATTCCGCCGGTATCCCTTGTCGGTCCGGTGCTTACCATCCGCAAGTTCAGCAAGAAACTCATTACGGCGCAGACGCTTATCGCGCTCGGTTCTGCCAACCATAAGATGCTGGCGTTCCTCGAGGCGGCGGTTAAGGGCAAGCTCAATATTATCGTATCCGGCGGTACCGGCTCCGGTAAGACAACGCTGCTCAATATTCTCTCTGCGTACATCCCCGATGACGAGCGTATCGTTACCATCGAGGACTCCGCCGAGGTACAGCTCAAGCAGGAGCACGTTATCACACTCGAGAGCCGTCCTGCCAACATGGAAGGTCAGGGTAGAATCAGTATCCGCGACCTCGTTGTCAACGCACTTCGTATGAGACCCGACCGTATCATCGTCGGTGAGGTTCGTTCCGACGAAACCCTCGATATGCTCCAGGCAATGAATACCGGTCACGACGGCTCGCTTACCACCATCCACGCAAACTCGCCGCGCGATTCCATCTCCCGTATTGAGACGATGGTTATGATGTCCGGTTCCGAACTTCCGTCCAAGGCGATTCGTGACCAGGTAGCGTCCGCGATTAACCTCATCGTGCAGCAGGCGCGTCTGCGTGACGGTACGAGAAAGATTGTCTCCATTTCCGAGATTGTCGGAATGGAGGGCGACGTCATCCGTATGCAGGAAATTTTCGCTTACGAAACCACGGGTGAAATGGATACCGACGGTAAGTTTAAGGGCGAATTCAAGGCGACGGGTATTGTGCCCAAGTGTATTGATAAAATTAAAGAGAACGGAGTGATTGTAAGCAATGACTGGTTCACTTCTTAATATTATAATAATTGCCGGCTTGTCGCTGACCTTCGCTGCTCTGACTTTTTTCCTGGTCTATATTATTGCTTCTGCAGTAGCAGCCGATAAAATCGCTGCCGAGAAACGACTGGAAGAACTGAATAAAGCAGAGGGCGACGGCGAATTGGTTGCTCTTGTCAAGAATGAGAGCAAGACGCGCGCGAACAAAAGAACGCGCCAGAGACAGCATAGCCGTTTTGACGAAAAGGTCGGTAATGCGATTTACCGCCAGTTGCAGTCCGCGGATATCAAGATGCGTCCCGAGGAATTTCTGATAGTATGGCTGATTATTGCCTTTTTCCCCGGCGCCTTGGTGGTTGTGTTCACACGTAATGTGATTCTGACGCTCGTGCTGATTGCTGTTGGCGCCGTACTGCCGATTATATATGTTAAGAGCAAGCAAAAATCACGCGTTAAAAAATTCGAAGAGCAGCTCAGCGATGCGCTGATGATTTGCATCAGCTGTCTGCGCTCCGGTCTCAGCTTCAATCAGGCGATGGAAACCATTGCCAAGGATATGGACGCGCCGATTTCCGTGGAATTCTCTACGGTTGTCCGAGAAGTCAATATGGGTTACTCGATGGATGAGGCACTCGAAAACCTCGGCGACAGAATTAAGAGTAAGTACGTTGACCTGATGGTATCCGCTGTGCTCGTACAGCGCCAGACCGGTGGTAATCTCTCGAAGATTCTGCAGAGTATTTCCGACACCATCCGTGAACGAATGAAACTCAAGAGACAGCTTAAAACCTCTGTTGCCTCCGGTAAGATGTCCGGTATTATCGTTGGCATGCTTCCGGTTGTCGTTCTCGGATTATTTACACTTATCGCCAGAGATTTTGTCAGTGTTCTTTTTACAGATACGCGCGGTCATCTGTTGCTCCTTGGAGCGGCAGGTCTCGAGGCAATTGCTTTTGTGGTTATAAAGAGAATCACAACCGTCAAGATGTAAGGAGGGTATACAGATGAAATTTTGGATTCCTGCATTAGTTATTTCCTATGCGATGTTCGCGTTCGGTCTTGTCATCATTCTTTTGACCAAACGAGGCGAGGAAGAGGATAATAATTTCCGCCGTAAGAAGGCACTCGGCAAAGAAACGGTTAAGGCGGATTATAAAAATGTGGACACCACATTCTATGACCGTGTCGTGAAGCCGATGCTTGATAAAATCAATAACACGGAGCGTTACGGTGAAAACGCGACAAAGAGTGAAAGACAGAAGAAAAACCGAGAGCTTTTAGCCGCTAAACTCAGAAAAGCCGGTATGCATATCTCGGTATCGAACTACACATTCTTCAAGACTGCGTTTTCGGCGGTTGTCATTGTACTGTCCATCGGTATCAGCCTGATTCTGTTTATCTACGGTATGATTAAGCCCGCGCTGTTTGTCGTAATCGTCGGTATTCTCTTTGGCATTCTGGCGCCCGACCTCTATCTGTCACTGAAGGTGAAAAAACACCAGGAAGCGATTAAAATGCAGCTTGCCGATACCATTGACCTGCTCAGCGTTTGTATGGAAGCGGGTCTGAGCTTTGACGCATCACTTGTTAAGGTGGCGGAGCGTATGGACGGTCCGCTGATTGACGAGTTAATGACGGTGTTCCGTCAGATTCAGCTCGGTAAGAACAGAAACGACGCGCTGAAATCCATCGCCGATGCCTCCGACGTTAAGGAACTCAAGACCTTCGTGTCGGCGGTAACGCAGGCGGGACAGCTCGGTATTCCGATTACCAATGTACTCCAGGCACAGGCGGAGCAGCTTCGTCTTGACAAGAGCGAGGAAATCAAGGAGGTTGCCTCCAAGGTACCGACCAAGATGACAATTCCCACGGTTATTTTTATTCTGCCTGCATTTGTTCTGGTCATTATCGGACCGGTTATCATTCAGGTAATTGATGTTGTTAAAGAATCATTCGGATGATGAAAAAATTACTGAAACTTAAGAAAAACGGCGAAATTTTACTGAGTGAAATTGAGGACGCGTCCTCCTTCTTTAAGCGGTTTATGGGACTGATGTACCGCCGCGAAATGGGGGAGGAGCACGGACTCCTGCTCACGCCGTGTAATGAAATTCATACCTTCGGTATGCGATTCGATATCGATACGATTGCGATGTCGAAGGAGGGCGAGGTCCTCTTTATCGACAGAGCCGTTCCGCCCCGTAAGGCGCGCAAGAAAGTCAAGGGCGGCTATATGATGCTTGAGCTGTGCTCCGGCGTCAGCGATAAGCTCGGAATTTCAGTCGGCGACAAACTGGAATTTTGCGAGTAGCAAAAATTTGAAAGGATAATTTTTATGGCAGACGAAATCAAGAGAGAAGACATATTAGGCTCAACTAATAAGTCTTATAGTTTCGATAAGGTGCTCCGCGGATATGACCCGAAGCAGGTTGACGAGGTGCTCGCAAATTTGCAAAAGGCAAATAAGAGCGCTACGGAAATCTTTGACCAGCGAGTCGTTGACTTAAAGAACAAAAACGAGATGCTCACTTACGAACTCGAGCAGGCGAAGCAGGAAGCGGACAGAATGAGAAACCTCTTCAATCAGTGTAAGGAAGAGCGCGACGCCCTTGCGGCAAAACTGCAAAAGGCGGACCGCAAGGCGGCAATCAGCGCGCCCGTGGATAATTCCGCTGAACTTAAGGAGCTCGACGATAAACTCCAGAAGGCACTCACTAAGAACAGACTTCTCCAGGATGAGAATAAGAAACTCGAGGACCAGAACAGGGACCTTCAGCGCGATGTAGCACATCTGACGAAAAAAGTGGACAAAAACAGAAGCAAGATTAACGACCTCGAAGGTCAGGCACAGCAGGGAATGGCGGATGAAGACGCTAAGAAATTCTCCGAGGTTGCCCAGATTTACGAGAGTGCCATCGACAAGGCTGAAGATTTGATTTACAGACTCCAGACCGAATTTTCCCTCGCGCACTCCAAAGCAGAGGATATTAAGAAATAATACACCACTATATTATAGTATTAATTAATATATTATTATATAGACAAGGGGGCATACACCTTGAAACAGTTACATAAAATCAGGAAAGAGAGAGGCGCCATAATGGTAATGACGGCACTGATGCTGACCGTCCTGCTTGGCTTTACTGCGCTGAGCATCGACATCGGCATGCACCATTACCTCGGAGCAAAGCTGCAGAATGCGGCGGATGCTGCGGCATTAGCTGCGGGTACGATGCTCGACGCCGATGAAAGTGAGCGCTATAACGCGGCTTACGATTATCTCGAGAAAAACGGATATGACAGGGATGAGGTCACTGTTAAGATTGACTATAAGGGCGTTGCGCCCGAAGCAGCGGACACTTCCGTTCATGAATACGACGAATATATTTCCAAGGGGTATATGCGCGTTTCTGTAGACGCGTCGGACGATACCCTTTTTGGTAATGCGCTCGGTATCCGTTCTCTCCATCTTCATAAGGAGTCATATGTACTGATTCAGCCTAACTATGAAGGTATGCCCGAGGCGTTGAAGTACAGTATTTTTGCCGGCGCAAGACTGGGTGATTATAACGAAAAGGATGCCCAGGGAAATATCACCTCCTATATTGATAAGGACAATCCGGCGATGGATATCCAGGGCTCCACCGGCGCAGGTTCGGGAGAAACCGCCTTTTCATCCGTTGTTGCGGTGGCGGAGAATACGATTAACGGTGTCAACGATTTTGTCCAGAATTTCAAGGGCTGGATGAACAGCACCTTCGGTACTTCTTTTACGCAGGATTATAATAAACTCGTTAATATCAATGTGTCGGAAGCCGTGATGAATAACGACTCCCACTCCAACTCCAACATTTTAATCGGTGTGCAGGCGCTGAACGTTGCCCGCACCAAGGATAACGACTATACCGGTGCATCACCGGCTGACGATACGGATTCTAACTACGCATTCAATCAAAACGACGAATATAACGGCCATACCGACGCCGAGGATTACGGCGCGGTACACTTTACCGCCGTGGAGGGTCGCGACCCTAACGATGCGACGAAATACGGTATTAAATTCGGCTATTCCCTCTATGCGGAGCAGAGAGCCTCTAACTTCATCAGCCAGGCTCTCGTCAACTATCTGAATACCCAGTCGGACAAAGCGCGTGTCTATACGCAGAATATGATTAACGTCCAGGCGATTCAGCATACGATTAATATCCTCAACGAAATGGACCTCGACAACTGCCACGACGGTACCTTTGCGGGTACGTACGGTGACGGCGAAGGCGAATTTGAAAAAGCGGCAATTAAATATTTTGAAGTAAACAGCAAGGTTTCGGATGCTATCAAGACCCGCGTATTCCAGCTTGAGCCCGACCTCACCTTCCATTCGGCGGATAATACGGTGACGCTCGATAATCAGGAAGCAATCGTTTACCGCGTCAGCCAGAAAGAGGCGACGGATTATCTCAACCAGTATTCGAGTATTGCCGTTGACAGGGACTCCAAGATTGAGGAACAGCGTCTCAGCCGTCTGGAGCAGATGACTGCTTTATTTCAGTCGGAAGGTTATGATAAAGTCTATCGCGATAATTCTTCCGAGAACGGACTCCTCTATGCCGGCTATGCCGATAAGGACGGCGGCAATATCGACCATGAAAAGATTGTCCTCGAGCGCTATGAGGATAAGAACGGCAATCACGCCGATAAGGAGGATGATGGCGCCCGGCTGAAGTATACCTATACCCTGACGATTAACGGCACCAAGGTAAACCGTAATCTGGGTAATATGGAAGAATACATCGGCTCCTTTAACTGGAGCAACGCGCTGAATGACGTCAAGGCGACCCGCCTCGGCGCTTACCATTCGGTAACGCGTACCTTTATTGAAAACAGCGATTACATCAGTATGCCGAACCTCAGACCGTACTTCGTGCGCCAGATTAATCAGTCCGTGCGCGATGCAACGAAGAAGCGCGGTCAGTTAGGCGACGGCACCACCACGGGCGACAAGAGCGTCGTTCTGGCAGTTCAGTCCGCACAAAACGGTCTGAACGAAGTTACGAATGAAGTAAATTACACGGATTCCACCTATGAGGATCTGGATGAATATACCAACGGCGGCACGACGGGCTATGCCAAGAAGCTGCTCTTTAACGATTTCAAGGCGAATGCCGACTCCGGACTGACCCAGCTAACCTCGGCTGAGCAGACGCTTGGCGGCGTTTCGATGTCGAACGATTCGTTTAAGGGGTTTGACCTTTACGATAATAATAACAAACTCAAGACGGCGAGCGACTTCGTCGAAGAGTATGATGATGAACACGGCGCCGAATTCGGTCATACCGCTGTCAACGCGTATGCCAACAAGCAGACGCACGCCGGCGGCAAGGAAGAGACGGCAGTCGCAAATAAGAAAACGCAGATTTATAATACCTACGGCTCCGCCGTATCCGGCAACAGCGGTTATGCTACGAAGAAGGTAGGGGTTGAAGACGCAATCAACGCTTTGACGAAACCCGTCATTCCCGATATTAACGGCGCGACCGAGGAAGAACAGCAGCAAATGAATGCGGACCGCGGTGTCGAGATTGCGACCCCGACCAATCCGCTTGCTACCATGCCCGACCAGATTTTCCTCGGCGGCAACGGCGCAGGCAGAAACGGTCTCGTTGTCGGTGCCGGCACGGGCACGAAGCGCGCTGAGTTCAACACGGCGATTATCAATAATCAGTCCGTCGGCGCTGACGATTTCAACGCCGTATCGGTCAATACTTCTCAGTTTAATTCGGGTTACACCGCAGCAACTGTCACCTTCCCGGAGGATTACACCACGGCAATTTCGTCTATTCCCGGCACTGATGCTTTTTCGTTGCCTGTTGAAAACCAAAACGGTTGGAAATGGGAAGCATGGGTTAACAGTGACAGTTCTAACTGGGAATTACAAAATAAAAAGATTTACGGTATTGCCAGTGACCGAAAGATTAAAAAGAGTTTGTATGTAAAGAGCGGTAATACATCCTATATCTTTGGTTATATGGACATTAACGCCAATGGTAAGAGCTTGGATCTCGGTCAGGATGGCGGCTCCAATGCGACGCTCTATGTTGATGGCGATATTGATATCCGAAGCGGTCAGACAGGACATATCGACTTCAGAACCGGCTGTAAACTGTACACCACCGGATTTATCTGGGTACAGAGCGGTTCCTCTTGGCAACAGAGGCAGCTCAAAAAGGGCGCCTATGTTCAGGTCGGCAAATTCTATAGATCCGGCGCCGGTCTTGACATCGGTGAAGAAAACGCTACGGCTTCCGAAAAAGCAACGATGATTTGTAGCGGTGAAGAAAAATTAAATCTCACCATCGATGGAGTTAACTATAATTGCGGCTATGCTATTTCCGGTACTACCACCGTATGGCAGAACAGCGAACTCTATGTCAACGGCGATATGGTTAACGAGTCCGATTCCGGTTATCTGTTGCTGAAGTCCAACTCCAAAGCAGTCATCAACGGCGACTTACTTGTCAGAAAAGGCGAAAGCAGCAAAGGCATCTATGTTGAGCCCGGTGCAACCCTTTATGTTGCCGGTGACATCACTCTGTGGGAACAGAAGATTGAAAACTACGGCACAATTGTGTGTGGCGGTAAAATTGATTCGCGAAAAGGCGATATCGTTAATAACGGCACGATTTATGCCGGCAGCGTATCCGTCGGCAGCGGCACCACCCGTTGGCTGTATAATAACGGTACCTTCAAAACAACGGGCGATGTCTGGGTTAACGGTCAGTTCCTGAATAACAATTCCCAGAGTGACATTACAGTTGAGGCGGTTATCGGCGGAAATCTGACAACTAAGAGTACAATCTCTAATTACCCCGGCAAACACACCGGATTTGATGCTACTCTTCGCGTAAACGGTACGATTGATACCAACGGAAACGCCATTTATAATAACTTTGACAACAATGTAAGCGGTTCTACCGCACGCCTCTATGTCAATGCCATCAGCGATGCCTGCGGTGCACTGTATAACTATCAGCCCGGCGTTGTCCTCGGCGGCAGCGGCGCGCTCAAGCCCACGAATATTTACAATAAGGAAAACTGTGTTATCAAGACGAACGGCTCCATTGATACCACTACGATTACGAATAGCAGCGGCGCCATCTGCTCTGCGGTAGGCGATTTGAAGGCGTCCACGGTCACCAGCAGCGGCGCGTTCGGCTGCGGCGGTATTCTGAAGATTTCCAACTCGCTGAACGCTTCGCACGGCATCACGGTCGGCGATGAAATTCAGGGCACGGGCGACTTTACCTGCGCGGGTATCACTTGTGTGAATAAGATTACCGCCAAGTCCATTAACACTTCCGGTAACGTCCGTACCAACGGTGATATTGCACTCACCGGTGATTTGACCATCGGAAACGGTGTCAGCGTCACAACGACGAACGGTGATTTGACAGCGGTTAATATTACGAATAATAACTCGCTTCTCGTTCACGGTAAAATCAAGGCAACCGGCAAGCTGACGAATAAGAATTACGTCCTTTGTCTCGGTAACGTGGAGACGACCGGCGACCTGGATAACGGTACCACGGATGCCAGAAGCACCAATTTCCACTGCTTCGGCAATATGACGGTCGGCGCTCATCTCGATAACTACGGTAATCTCTATCTCGGTTATGATGATAACGGCACGATGAAGAACGGTGCCCTTACCGTAAACGGCAATAACGGCACGCACTCAATTTCAAGCTTCGGCAGCATTTATGCCTGCGGCAATATCAACACGAATTACGAGAACTATCTCAGCGGCACGGATATTTACACCATCGGCGATTTCATCGCCTGCAAGACGGGCGGCACCAATCTGATGGAAATGCTCGGCACCTGCCATGTCTATATCCGCGGTATGCTCACCACCGCTTCCTCGCAGGCGGCGGATAAGCATATCTGGATGCACGACGGCTCCAACACCGTGCTCAGCGTTCTCGGTAACGGCGCGGCAGCCAATGTGGACTGCTTCGGCAACAAGCTCGACGAGCTCTGCAATCAGCACGCGGGCAGCAATATCTACCTCGGTACGAATCTGTATCTCGCCGGTACCGGCTCCTATACGGATGAGAGCACCAGAAGCGATAAGCTCGTCAACGCCGGCAGACTCTATGTCAACGGCAGCATCGTTGCGCCGAATGCGAAGAGTATTTCGCTTTACGGCAGCGCGGGCTCGTATAACACGGAGAAGGATCTTCCCTCCGATAATGCGAAAAACAACGCGAAGTATTCCTACGGCGGTATTACGTACTGTAAGGATGAATTCAACGCGCCGAATGCAACGGTGATTCTGGCGGACGACCATCTGCTTTATGTAGAAGATACCTATGACGCTGACGCAAAACCGGGCAAGTGCAATATCCTTGTCAAGAGCGTCATTATGAAGAATAACTCCGTTTTGTTCTCGCCGAACACGGCGTCCATCACGGGTGATATGGTTCTCAGAAATAATGCGGTTGTCAATATCCGCAAGAAGATTGAGACGACGCCGCGTTATTCGGATGATTTCTCGGGTGCTGTCTATGCGCCGATTACGGTTGATTTGACCGGTGCACCGCTGATGAATATTACGACGAATATCGTATTCAATACGGGTAAGACCGCCGGTAACCTCAGGGGTACGAATGTACGCATTAAGGTAAACGGCAACCTGACCATCAACGGCGAAATCAATCTGAAGAACTCCGTCCTGATTGTCACGGGTAATCTGATTTGCCGCACCCTCACGATGGATAATTCCAATCTGTGGGTACAGGGCACGACGCTGATTACCAATAACAGCACCACGAGCGGCACGGGCGGCGCAGTCGATATTTCAAACGGCTCGCTTGTGCGCCTCGACGATTCCCTGATAAAAGCGGGTTCCCTCACGATTGATAAGTCCACTGTATTTGCGACAGAGGGTATCGCCTCGGCAACGACGCTGTCGCTTGACCATAAGGGTCAGCTCTTCAGCAGGGATGACAACGCAAACAAACACGATGACAACGTCATCCTTTCGGGCGATACGACTGTAAAAGGTCAGTCCAAGGTTTATGTGGACGGCGACCTCAGAACCACGTCGCTGACGGTTGACGATGCGTCCGAGGTACTCGGTTATACCGGTATCGTATTCCCGAACGGCGGCACGGCTGCCATCACCATCGACCGCACGACGCACGGCGCGAATAACAGCCTTGTATTCTGCGGCGAGAATATGACGGATACGGTTTACTATAACTGGCAGATTGACGGTACGCTGTACCTGCCGGGCGGCAAGCATTTCGGCAATACCGCAAGCACCTATCCCACCGTCTACGTTCATAACACGGGTATCGTAATTTGTGACTCGGCGATTACTTCCACCTGGGTACAGGTCGGCGATGATGCTTCGGCGAACGGCAAGGCAACGCTTTACTGCGCTGAAAAAATCACGCTCAAGGATAACGCTACCTATACGAACTACGGCAAGCTCTATGCTTACGGCGGTACGGATATTGCAAACGCGCGCAAGGCGGGCGGTAATAACGATTACGATTTCAACCTGCTCCAAAACGGCAGCGAGACCTTCCTCGGCAGTATTTATAACGGCGGCGTTTCCCCGGTATCAACTTATACCACTGCCGGATACTATACCTGCCGCGGTACCGTCTATATCGACGCAAGCCTGAACGTGACGGGTAAGACGACGGATGGCAACCTCAAGCTTGGTGGTAACCGTGATGTCGGTCTCTATATGCCTGAGGGCGCAGTGACCTATGTATCGGGTAACGCGACCTTCGGCACGGGTAATGCCACGAGGATTGAGCGCGGCGGCGGATTCATCACCGGCGGTGATTTGAATGTAAGCTCAACCATCTGGAACTTCGGCAAGCTCCATATCTACGGTGCGTTCAATCTGGATAATAATAACGAGTGGATTACCGATAATAAGAATTCGAAAAATGAGCCATACAAGGGCTGGTCGCTCCAGAACGGCTGGAACCAGGATAACGGCGGCGCAGGTGCATCCTTCCTCGCCTATAACCACGGTGATGTCGGCACGATGATGACCTTTAAGGGCTACGTCAAGAACAGCGGTAACATCCATATGAACTACGGTCTGAGCGTGGAGGGATTCGCGACTCACGACGGTGTGCGCGGCGACTACGCATTCGTGAACTACGTCGGTTCAAACGCTCAGTTCGCCGGTGAATTCCGTTGTAACGGTAACCGTTTCTTCAACAAATGGAACACTTCGTTCGGTTGCGACGGCAGATTTACCTATTCGGAAATAGCCTATAACTGCGGCAAGATGTATGTTGGCGGCGACATGATTGACGGCGGTATTGAAAACGACAATTACCAGTCGTTCTCCTGCCGTAAGGGTAAGGACGTTCGCGATAACGAAGTCGGTTGGTTTAATATCAACGGTTCACCGTCACGTTCATTCTCGTTTATGAACGGCACGTATAAGGTTACGGAAGATACAACCAAACGTACATCCGAATTTACTTGGCCCGAAGCAACGCTGTTCGTTGGCGGCAATATGCAGATTGGCGACTACGAATCACAAAAGAAGGCGGGTACCGTTCTTAACCTCGGTGATATGTACACCGGCGGTAGTCTCAAAGTGTATTCCTGGGGTGGTAACGAGACGAACGATACCGGACCGGCTTTCTATCAAACATCGTTAATGGCGTTCAATGATTCCAATACTTTTGTTGGTGGCGAATGCTATTCCGGTTCCGCAGCAGTAACGGGTAAAAACTCCATCTTTATGTGCGACGGCGACCTGCGCGTCAGACGACCGCTGAAGGTGAATATGTGGTTTAAGTTCTACAACAACGGCGGTAGTGCAGGCGATGTCATTTCGTATTTTGAAGACGGACAGTATAAGGGTAAGGGCTGGCTCGGCTCCAACGATGACGGCTTCAGAGCATGCTATATGCGCGTCGGCGGCAGTGTTTACGCGAATGTAGAAGGACGCGACCTTGAAAACTTCCTGTTTACAGGCTTACTTGGTGATATTGTACCGTATGACCACTCGCGTGATATTGATATCCAGGCGAATGCCAATATTATGATTGGCGGCGGCTTCTACTGTCCGCAAAAGCTTTACTTGAAGCAGAATGTCAATATGACTATCTGTAACGAGGAGGGCAAGGGTCTTTACGACAGTAACGGCAACCTCAACTGGAAGGCGCGCGGTCTGGATGAATTGGCAAGTCAAAGCAATAAGGATAATCCTCTTGTTTACGGTCCGGGTGTTACAAGTACCTTGACAAATAACGTAAACAGTATTCTGGACTGGATTTCGAACAAGAAGCCCGGCGAGGAATGTGCCCTGTTTGCGTATATGCTCCTGGATATGAATATTTGCTCACAACTTGTGGTACACGGCAATACCTTTGTTCGCGATACCTGCAAGATACGCGATATGACAAAGACTTATATCTACGGAGATATGATTGCCAAGAATTACCTCGAAATCGGTAAATCACTTAACGATAGTAACGAGGACGCAACCGAGGCACGGCTTGAGAAATACAGGGCGCCCGGCGAGAACGATACGAAGTACGTATTCTCCAATGCCGGATATATGTATGTTTCAGGCAATATGCAAAGCACCAAGTACTCCAAGATTTACGCCTCCACCACGGTGAAGGTCGGCGGCGATATGAGAGCGGGCGACTGGACCCAGGTTCTCGGCAATCCCTATATTACCCTGCGTCACGACGCGCGGCTCTTTGTCGGCGGTAATATGACTGCTTATTCGTCCATCGACTGCGGCGCTTACTCCGAACTCTATGTCCGCGGCAACTGTACGGCGTATACGCAGAATATTAAACTGCGCGACCAGATGGCTTGCTACATCGGCGGCGATATGGCTGCGGCGACCTATATCGAGCTCGGTAAGTACGATACGAACTTCTATCGCGGCGTGAAGTCGCAGCGCGTTCAGCAGTATCTGGATGCGGCGGATGACGACGCGAACCGACCGGAAAACGACGGCTCGAATAACGACGTTTCCGACGGCGGTGAGTTCGCTTATAACGGCGACGAGCATGAGGTCGGCAATAACGATAACGCGACCGAGGCGGGTAACGATAACCAGTCTGAAACCGGTCAGGAGACCCAGGGAGATACCAACTCCTATACCAATAAAGAAAATGAGATTATGAAGGAGGAGACCGAGCTCGGTAAGGACGACACCGACCTTTCGGTAGGTAGTGAGTACTATATCGGCGGTAACATCATCTCCTTCACGAAGTACATCCGTGAGTATGCTTACTCGCGTGTTGTATCGGGCGGTTATGTGATGGCAGTTCAGCATGTTACCCTGCGTCATAACGCCGATTTGTGGGTGCTTCCCGAAGTATTCGGCAAGACAACCTACCACACCACCGTATATCAGCACCAGCCTGACTGGGATGCGAATTTGTGGAACCGAATTAAGGATAAGGTGGCGCAGATTGCCCACGATGTCAAGGAGGACTTTGAGCCTAAGGCGGGTAGCGTATATTCGCTCGGACAGCTGACGCTGAATAAGAATGCCTCCATCTTCGGTACTTATGACACGATGGTATTCGGTCAGACCGTACTGCGTAAGGCGTCGCTCATCTATATGGGTCACGACTTCGACTGCTGGGCACCGATTTATAACCTCCAGTCCGATTTCAGTTCGTTTGACGGATTTATGAATAGTATGAAGGCAAACCTCGGACTCAGCACGAGCAAGAGCTATAAGGGCTTCGACTCCTATGACGAAACGCAGAATGACGAGGTCATCCCGAAACCGATTGTGGTTTACGCAAATAACGAAATTAACGTCTCGACGACGGCGCGTATCCGTTCGACGTACTTCGT
Source organism: Oscillospiraceae bacterium (assembly GCA_015066525.1). GTDB lineage: Bacteria > Bacillota > Clostridia > Oscillospirales > Acutalibacteraceae > Eubacterium_R. Next base: position 39,181 of record SVOG01000043.1, read on the forward strand.
CGCAAACCGGGGCAATGTCAACTTCACGAATCTGAACTTCATTTCAGAAACGTCCGAGACAACGCCGAGCGACGCGATTAATCTCCCGAATGCGTTTGCTTCCTATCAGGGCGATGTCAACTTCTATGCGCTGCGCGGCTCGCTCGGTGCACTGATGTATGCGCCCGTAGGTAATGTCGACCTTGACGGATTTGCGTATAACTTCTACGGCAGTATCGTCGGTCACACGGTGGACATCAATACCTTCTATATCAATGTACACCGTTTCAATAACTGGCGCTCGATGGACCTCCATATCGCCACCTCCAAGAATGTCTACCTGATACCGCAGGAGGAATACGATACGGCGAAGGATAATGTCGACGACCTCTATCTGTACGGCTACGAGACAAATCCGGATACCAGCCTCAACGAATGGGCACAGCCCTTCTTCCCGGGACTGAAGAATACGGATACCTCGGGCGACCAGTTAGAAGGCGGCTCCGACTAAACCCAATTAAAATAAATAAAACGCGTAGCAGGGGGCACCCTGACTACGCGTTTTGTTTTTGTATACGCATCATAAAAACGGGGACAGGATTTACCTGCCCCCGCTCTTATTGGGTTGGAGTCATAAATGACATTTCTTACTCTTTCATCAGTGCCTTGTACATCTTGATGTACTCGTTGGCACTCTTGCCCCAGGACATATCGCATTCGAGCGCGCGCTTTACCAGCGCACTCCAGATACCCTTGTCGCCGTAGTAAGCGTCTACGCCTCTGTAAATCGCGCCGAGCATATCGTATGCGTCGTATGTCTGGAAGGTGAAGCCGTTGCCTTCACCGTCGCCGCAGTCCGTGATGGAGTCCTTGAGACCGCCCGTTTCGCGGACAATCGGCAGGGTGCCGTAGCGAAGCGCCACCATCTGCGAAAGTCCGCAGGGTTCGCTCTTACTCGGCATTAAGAAGAGGTCTGCACCCGCATAAATCTTGCGAGCAAGCTCGGGAACGAAGCCGATGCAGATACCGACCTTGTCCGGATATTTGTCGTGCAGCTCTCTGAAGAAGCTCTCGTACTGCCACTCGCCGGAGCCGAGGACGACGTACTGCACGTCGCGTTCCCAGAGACTCTTTTCGAGTACTTCCTTCATTAAATCGAAGCCCTTGTGGCCGGCAAGACGGCTGACGATACCGATGAGCGGTACGTCGGGACGAACTGCCATTCCCATCTGCTCCTGCAGTGCCTTCTTATTGATTGCCTTTTCCTTCTCGTAATGCTTCGCATTATAGTTTGCCTCAATATTCGGGTCGGTTTCGGGATTGTAGTTGTCGGTGTCGATACCGTTGAGAATACCGCAGAGTTTCCAGCTTCTCTGATTCAATATCGGGTCGAGTCCGTGGCTGAACCACGGGTCGAGGATTTCTTTTGCATAGGTCGGGGATACGGTGGTGACGCGGTTCGCGCACTCGATGCCCGCCTTCATAAAGTTGACGAGTCCGTCATAGAGAATCAGGTTATTGTGTTCGGGCGCAATACCGAGCACGTCGTTTAAGAGCTCGTCGCCGTACTTGCCCTGATACTGAATATTGTGAATGGTGAATACGGTCTTGATGTTTTCCCAGCCGATTTGATTTGCGTAGTAGCAACTGTAATACAGCGGGGTGAGCGCGCTCTGCCAGTCGTTGCAGTGGATGATATCCGGCTTCCATCCGAGATGGGGGATAATCTCCAGCACGGCGCGGGCAAAGAATGCGAATCTCTCCGCGTCGTCGTAGTGACCGTAAATGCCGTCACGCTTGAAATAATACTGATTGTCGAGGAAGTAATAGATTACTCCGTTGTGCTTTGCTTCGAAAATACCGCAGTACTGGCGTCTCCACGAAACGGGTACGGAAATCGAGGTGATGAACTTCATCTGGTCCTTGTATTCCTGCTTGATGGAATCGTAGAGCGGCATCACAACACGGCAGCCGATGAGACGCTTTCTCAGAGCAACGGGGAGGGAGCCGGCTACGTCGCCGAGTCCGCCTGACGCCATGAACGGAAGCGCTTCGGAAGCAACATATAATACCTTCATAATAATCTCCTTTTTAGAATGGAGAATGTAGAATGGAGAATGGAGAATTCAGGGTGGGCGCTGCCCACACCCAATTATAGTATAATCGGGTACGGGCGTAGCCCGTCATTCATTCTCAATTCTCAATTTTCAATTCTCAATTTGCTAAATGCGTGTGTCCTTGCTGAGGCTGACGGGGTAATTCTCTGCGCCCGAAAGTTCAACGCCTGATTTAATATTGACATTCTTGTCGGCGATAATGTAGTTCACCTTGGTGTTTTCGCCGATGACGGTGTCCTGCATCAGGATGGAATTCTTGACCACTGCGCCTTCCTCCACCTTAACGCCCTTGAAGAGGATACTGTTCTCGACCGTACCCTTGATTTCGCAGCCGTCGGCAATGAGGGTGTTCTTCACCTCAGCGTCCTTGCCGTAGAGCGTCGGCATATCGTCGCGCTCTTTGGTGTAAATCGGTCTGTCGTGGACAAAGAGCTTGCGCTTAATGTCCTTATTCAGCAGGCTCATCGAAATATCGTAGTAGCTCTGTACGCTGTCGATGGTGCCGATGAAGCAGTCGGTAGCGTCATAAGCGTATGCCTTGCCGGAATTAATGCAGTTCATCAGAATGCTTCTCTGGAAGGATACTTCATTCTTGGAATGAGCCGTTGTAATCAGCGTCTGCAAGAGATACTTCTTAATCAGAATGATATTGCAGGAGTAGAATACCTCGCCGTCCGTGTCGGGGTCGATAACGGCGGAGTTAATCTTGCCGTCCGCCGCGACGTCGTCCATCACGAGAACGCTGCTCATATTAGCGGGTTTCTTGCCTCTTACGCCGACGATGGTAACCGCAGCGTCCTTCGCCTCGTGCGCGTCGAATACGTCCTCGAAATCAATGTTCATCACATTGTAGCAGTCGCTCATCAGTACCCATTCCTGGTTGGACTGGTCGAGGAAATTCATATTGCCGTAAATCGCGTCAATTCTGTTGCCCCACATCGTGGTGTTGCTGAGTGAATACGGCGGCAACAGATAGAGACCGTCCGTCTTTCTCGACAAATCCCACGGTTTGCCGGTGCCGACGTGGTCCATCAGTGAATTAAAGTTGGAGTTGGTGACAACGCCAACATTGGAAATCTGGCTTTCTACCATATTGGAGAGAGGGAAGTCGATTAAACGATAGCGCGAACAAAACGGAACCGAGCCCATTGTTCTCATATCGGTGAGCGACTCGAGTGCCTCCTCGTGAATATTGGCGAAAATTAAACCAAGAACTTTCTTTCCGTTCATATTCTTATACCTCCTCTCCTGATGCAATCATTTCTTTGGGAGCAATCTTCTTGCCCTCGGTGATGGTAGCGCCCGAACCGATGACGGCAATGCCCCAGTCCTCGCTGTTTTCGAGGTGTTCGGGGATTTCGCCAATCTGGGCATTCTTTTCAATCACGGCATCTTCTGCAATGATGGAATAGTAAACTTTTGCGCCTTCTTTGACAGTAGCGCCGGGCATGATGACGGAGTACTTAACCTCCGCGCCCTTCTCGATGACAACGTCGGGGGATACCACCGAGTAGTCAACATAGCCGTCGATTTCACAGCCTTCGCCGATGGAGGAGTTCTCCACGTCAGCGTCGGGGCCGATATAGTGCGGCGGCGACATCGGATTGCGCGAGTAAACCTTCCATGTCTTGTCCGAGAGGTCGAGGTCGACGTTCGGATTGATGATGTCGAGGTTTGCTTCCCAGAGGGAGTCGATGGTGCCGACGTCCTTCCAGTAACCCTTGAACGGGAAGGCGAACATTCTCTGACCGTCGGCGAGCATCGTCGGGATGATGTTCTTACCGAAGTCGTTGGAGGAGTTCGGGTCTGCCTCGTCCTGCGTGAGGTATTTGCGGAGTTTGTCCCAGGAGAATACGTACACACCCATCGAAGCCTTGTTGGACTTCGGCTCGGCGGGTTTCTCCGCAAATTCGTAAATCTTGTTGTTTTCGTCCGTTGCGAGGATACCGAAACGGGATGCCTCTTCCCACGGAACTTCGAGCACTGCGATGGTGCAGTCCGCGTTGTTCTTCTTGTGGAAATCAATCATCTTAGCGTAATTCATCTTGTAGATATGGTCGCCCGAGAGGATGACAACGTACTCGGGGTCGTATTTCTCGATGAATGCGATATTCTGATAAATGGCGTTTGCCGTACCCTTGTA
>SVOG01000044.1 GCA_015066525.1 Oscillospiraceae bacterium
CGTTGAAGAAATCGGCAAATACGCATTTTGGTTTGCAGAAAAACTTGACACATTAACAATCGGCAAAAACGTTTGCATAATTAACGAGAATGCCTTTACTCATCAGAACTGTATTGAAAATGTATGCTTTAAGGATAACAACAAATTAACGTCGCTTATAAATACTTTTCGGTTCTCTGAGTCAATAAAGCATGTTGAATTTGGCAAGAATATGGCGATTAAAAGAATGCGCGGAACATTTTTTAACTCAACGATTGAAACAGTTTCAGTTCCGTCAAGTGTAAGATACTTGAACGGCGCTTTTAACTACGCAAAAAACTTGAAAGCTATAACCATCGAAAACGGAATAGAAGTATTAGGCGATAACGCCTTTGCCTTTTCGGGCATTAAAAGTATTAAGATGCCAAAGTCTCTCAAATCAATCAAATACGGTGCTTTTCAAGGGTGCACAGATTTAACTCAGATTAATTTGACAAATGTAAGAACACTCGAAAGACTTGTGTTTAAGGATTGCACCTCGCTTACAAGTATTGATTTAACCGGCGTGCGCTATGATAACAGCGAAAACAAAAACACCTTCAAGGGCTGCACTAATCTTACAAAGCTCTATTTCGCCAAAGAGGATGGCATTGAGCAGTTTATCGGTGAGGACGATGTTGCGGATAATGAAACAGTTGAAACCGTAGTTATCGGCGGCAGCATTAACGAGATAAAGAGCCGTGCGTTTGCTAACTGTAAGAATCTTTCGGTTGCGATGATAGGTGAAGGCGTAACAACGATTGATGACACCGCTTTTGACGGCTGCGATAAACTGACGATTCTCTGTACTGAGGAATCATATGCAGCAAAGTATGCTGCGAAAAACAGCATCCGTTATACAACACTGACAATTGATTCTATCCCCGACCAACAGTATACGGGCAAGGCGGTTACTCCGGCAGTTACTGTGCGATTTGGCGGAGACAAGCTCACAAGCGGCAGCGATTACTCAACGCAGTATAGCGACAATGTAAAGATCGGCTCTGCCAAAGTGACCGTTGTCGGACTCGGCGATTACAGCATTTACGGTGCGCTTGCAAGATTTAACATCGTACACACCGTACATAAGTACATAAAGAAAGTAGTTAAACCTACCTACGCTGCCAAGGGTTATACCCTACACACCTGCTCACTATGTGGCAAGAGTTATAAGAGCGATTACACGGCGAAGTTGACGGTGCCCAAAACCACAATCAGCAAACTGACCAAAAAGAAAAAAGCCTTTACCGTCAAATGGAAAAAGGTTTCTGTCGCAACAGGTTATCAAATTCAGTACAGCACTAATAAGAGCTTCAAGTCCAAGAAAACCGTTACGGTAAAAGGTGCAAAGAATGTCACCAAAACCGTAAAGAAACTCAAGGGCAAAAAGAAATACTATGTGCGCACAAGAGCATACAAGACCTACAAAGGCAAAAACTATTACTCCTCCTGGTGCAAGGTAAAAGCCGTTACGACCAAGAAATAAACTGAAACAGGATTGCAAGGGCGTTCCTTGCAATCCTGTTTGTTATTGAATCTTGTACAGTTTTGCGCCGTGGGGGGCGACGGGAACGGTGAGGTCTGTGACCTCGCCGATTTCTTTTTTTGCCCATATATCATAAATGGTGCGTGCGCCGTCAAGCGGAAGTGTGATTTCACACTCTGTGTCGCCCGTATTAAAGAGCGCTGCGTAGCGGCAGTTCTCGCCGTCGGATACCCAGATGACCTTGTCGCCGTCGCGGGAGAATTCGCGCGCGTTTGAGGAATGCTGGTTCATCTGCATATACTCACTGTTCGTGAGAAGCGAGAGGGTAAAGTCGTCGTTTTCAGGCAGATTGCCGCCAATCATCAGCGGACTGCGGAAGATACCCCAGAGCGTCATCAGCGTATAGTGCTCGGGCACGGTGAACTGGCTCATACGGTTATTCGGTCCGTAGTAGGTGCTGTTCTTCGCAATTCTGCCAATCGGCAGCATATCGCAGTCGGGGAAATTGCCCTCGGCGGTGACGCCCTCCCAGAGCTTGCATTTGTCAAACATATCAAGGAGTTTATCCCACTTGTCCCAGAAGTCACCCGTGAGGCGCCACATATTCGCATTTTGGCAGAGATGCTCCGCCTTGTCGCGCAGCGCGGGACCCGGAGAGAGGGAAAGCACAATTTCCCTGCCGCAGGCATCAATCGCTTTGCGCAGCATTTCTATCTCGTAATCGGCGGAATACGGATTATCCCACCGTCTGAACTCCGTCACACAGATATCGTCGCACTTTATGAAGTCAACGCCCCACTCGGCATACATATTGATAATTGAGTGATAGTACTGCTGCGCTGCGTCGCAGTTTTTCACGCCGTACATATCCGTGTTCCACGAGCAGACGGAAAAATGATGCGCAATCTCGCGACAGGTCGCGTCCACACCGTAAACCGGACAGTTCTGCGCGACCGCCTGGCGCGGAACGCCGCGCATAATATGAATACCGAATTTCAGCCCGAGCGAGTGGACATATTCCGCCAGCGCCGTGAAGCCCCTGCCGTCGGCGGCTGAGGGAAAACGGTTCACGGCGGGCATCAGCCGTCCGTACTCGTCCATACAAAGCTCGGCAAAATTATTATAATCATTGCTATACGCCTTCGGCTCGTACCACTGAATATCACAGACGATGTACTCCCAGCCGTAAGGTTTCAGATACTTTGCCATATAATCGGCGTTTTCCCTGATTTGTTCCTCGGTGACAGCGGCGCCGAAGCAGTCCCAGCTGTTCCATCCGAGGGGCGGCTGCGTCGCCCATTGCTTAAAATTACTCATATGTACACCTCCGCGGTTTTTCACCGATATTCTACCATATACCGACGGGGATGTCCATAGATTTATGAGGCGACGGGCTCGTTTTTTTCATCGCTCTGCTGCGCGTCTGCAAGCAGCAGTGAAAGACGGAAGGACGCCGCCACGCACGGAAGAGCATCAAAGAGCGGCATCGTATCATTCACGCTGAGCACGGCGTCAAAGGCGTTCATCTCCTCGCCGATACTGTCGGTCGTAAAGAGAATGACGCGGGCGCCGCGTGTTTTCATCCGACTGAGAAACGCCTCCGAGGCACCGGCGGTCGTCTTTCCCGTCACAAAGGCAAGGATGACCGTACCTTCACTCACGGTAGGATACTGCGCGAGTTCCGTCAGCGGCACGGCGGCACAGTCGATACCGCACAGGGTGCGCATTTTATCCGCTGCCTCAATCGACGCGGCGTAGTCCGCGCCGATACCGCAGGCATACAAGTTTTTCGCATTTTTCAGAATATTCACCGCGCCCGCAAAGGCGGTATTGTCCTTTATGGCGGAGGCGATTTTGCCCGCCAGAAGTTCCGCCATTTTCAGCGCGACGCTCAGATATAAATCCGTGACGACGCCATTCTTGCCCCCAATAAAAAGCGAGAGCAGGGCGAGCGTCAGCGTGCAGGAGATAAACGGACGCAGCGCCACGCCGCGCACAAAATCACCCTCAAATGTAACCGCATAATCGCACATCATGGAGAGGGAGGAAATATTGCTGCTCGTCAGCGCAAGGGTTTTGGCGCCCGCCGCTTTTGCACGGCGTACGCACGCGAGCGTCGCTCCCGTTTCGCCGCGAAACGACACAGCAATCAAAAGGGTATCGTCATCCATCACGCCGCGCGCAAACATAAACTCACCCGACCGAAAGGCAAACGACGGAATATCCGTCACCGTGTCGAGAAGATTTCTGCCATACAGTGCCGCGGCATAGGAACTGCCCTCGCCGACGAGGATAATGCGGCTGAGTTTTTCTACGCTGCGGCGCGAGAGTTTCAGCCCATCGAAGGTCAGGCGGGCATCGCGCACAAATTTGGTATACACTTCCCGCGCCGCAAGGGAGCAGGCGTAGAGTTCCTCGTCGGGGCGGTATTCATTTTCAAAATACACACGGTCGGGAATGGGGGAAAAGCTCTTTTTCACCTTCTTGCATTTCGCATCATAGAAGAGCGCCCGGTCGGTACGAAGGCGCACGGTCTCGCCTTTTTCAAGCAGGGTATATTTCTCACAGACGGCAAGAAGCGGCGCGAGTTCACTCGACAGATAGCAGCCGCCCTCGCCCGTGCCGACAAAGAGCGGACTGTTTCCCGCATGGGCGTAAACAGCGCTCTCGTTTGCACTCATAAAGGCAAATCCGGGTGCCCCCGATAACGCAGCAGCCGCCTTAACAGCAAGCTGCGGGCACTCCTTCACGCTCGAGATAGACAGACACGCGAGGAGCAAATCCTCGTCCGTATTGACGGCAAAAGGCTCGCGGCTCCACCGTTTCAGCGAATGATAATTATGAATACTGCCGTCACACGCGACGGCAAAGAGATGATTCGCCGCGGGTACGAGCGACGCGGCGCCGACCGCGCGGCTCTGCACGGAGGTTTCGGCAATACCGCAGCAGCCCTGCGCCGTAATGCGCCCGCATTCCTCGCCGAGACGGCTCATATCGCCGACGGTGCGCGCGCTGCTGAAACCGTCCTTGACCTTCACTGTAATGCCGTTCACCTCACCGCCGCGGTGCTGCAACGCACCGAGTCCTTTCAGCAGTGCACCGACGGGTTCTTCCCTGCCGATATAGGCAAAAATTCCGCTCATATTGTCACCTGATTCCTTTCCAGTCTGGCACATATAATACTCATATCGTCAAGTTTTCTCCCCTCGCACGCACTGAGCGCCCGCGTCAGCACGGCGTCGGCAGTTTCCTGCATACCGAGCCCGTCAAGTTCCAGCAGGGTATTCTCCACCCACGCGCTGCCGAGGTCGGTAATGCCGTCGCTCATCAGCACGACGCCGTCGTCGCAGCCGAGCACCGCCGTGCGTTTGGCAAACTCAATACCGCGCAGGATACCCGCAGGCATCGAGGTCAGTTCGCATTTCGTCACATTTTTATTTTTCACTATATAACTGGCGGGTGCACCCGCCTTGAAAATTTCGCATTTCCCCGTGTATAAATCAATATTCGCCACATCGAGCGTCGCAAGGGTCTCGTCGTTACTCTTCACGAGCAGGGCGGAATTGACCACTTTCAGCGCACTGTCAAAACCGAAGCCAGCCGAGAGCAGTTTCGCAATCAGTTCGGCGCCCATCGCACCGTCGAGCGCCGCGCGGGAGCCCTTGCCCATTCCGTCGCTGATAATCAGCATACTGTGACCCTTGCCGTCGTTGATGGTCTTGACCGTGTCGCCGCAAAGTTTGCCCTCAGCGCTGTGCTGGGCAAAGCCGATACTCAACTTGTAGTTCGGGCGTTCCGTATAAGACAGCATCGTTTCATTCTTAAAATGCGTGATACGCGGCGCATCAAAATATCTGCCCGTGATTCTGCCGATTTCGGTACATAGGCGCTTCTCGTCGGCGTTATCGGCACTGCTGCCCGTCAGAATTTCGACGCGGATGCGCCCGTACTTATCCTCAATCACCGAGATGTTTTCGGCATAAATATCGTATTCACCGAGCAGGCGGCGGATTTTTGCCGCGGAGGCGGTATCGAATATCTCCGCTTCGTCGAATTCAAACGCCAAATCCCCGAGCATATCCGAGATGGAAAAGAACTGGTCGGAGGCGACCATCCGAATCTGATTCGTTTTTTCAAGCACAATTTCGCGGCGGATATATTCCTCGTCCGTCAGATTTTCGCGGTCATAGTCATTTCGCTTGCGCTCAATTTCGTTAATACGCTCGCGCACCGTGTCCACGCTCTCGCTGATGGCTGCCATCGCCGACGAGGCAAAGCGGAGTTTCAGCACGAGATTCTGGCGCAGGGAGCCGTCGGGCGCTTCGTTGACATTGCCGCCGAGCCACTCCTCGAGCTTGTCCGAAAGCTTCTGCGGTATCAGCACAAAGAGCAGCGTTGCCGCCGCACCTTCGATAAAAAGCGAGAATGACAGTTCGCTGCCTGCCGCGGCGCAAAAAAATCCGAGCGTGCATAAAAACGCCGCACCGATACCGAATACCGACAGTCCCGAAAAGAGCGACGCCACGAGCACGGAAAAGGCGAGCGCGCCTGCGATAAACAGGGCGCCGCTCTCGGCAACGGAAAGTGAAAAACCGAGCGCGAGTGCGAGTATCAGCGCGCGTCGTTCGCCCGCATAGCGCAGCACAATCAGGATGCCGAGTATCGAAAGCGCCCGCGCGGGGCACACCGCCCCGATGTACACCGACGACAAATTCATCAGTATCAGCGACAGCGAAATGACAATACAACTGATATCCCCGAGCGGCAGCGCGCGAAGGCGCAGGCGCTTATAACCCGAGTTGATACTGCGATAAAAGAAAAATGCACCGCCGAGGCATAGCACCGCCTCGCTGAGCACCAGTATGTAATCCTCCGCCGTTCCCCCGAGGCGCAGGCGGACAATCAGTCCGCCCGACAAATCAGCAAAAAACGCAACCGCCATCACAAACGCCGGTTTATGATAGAGTTCGAAAGCGGCGGCGGCAAGAGCACCGAGGAAGGCTACGGCTACACCGGCGAGATACCGTGCAGTATTCACATTGATACCGCCCGTCAGGTACCCCACCGCTGCTCCTGCCGCCGCAAAAGGAAAGTATTTCTTAGGCGCTGCCGCAGTCACCGAGATGCCAAACGGCGTCATATCCCCGACCGCCCTGCCAAAACTCAGCGAAAAGCCGAGTGCAAAATAGGCTGCGCTTAAAAACAATTTATTCTGTTTGGTTAATTCTCCCCGTTTTTCACCTGTAATGCGTTGTATTACAGCCATTTTCGTATCCTCTTTTTTAGAATTCGATTTGATTATATACACCACGGAATGAGAAATATGTCTTATTGTGGCAGGAAAGCGATAATAAAATCTTGTCACGCTATTTTATATATGATATAATATGATTAATTTTGTAATGAAGGTGATTGTATGGGACTTGTGGATAAGATTAAGAGCAAATTCAGCGACGCTGTTTCGGGCGCGACATCGCTTTCTCAGGCGACGAATGCAGGACACGAAGGCAGCGGCATCATTACGGATGAAATGAAGCGCCTCAGCCGTCAGGCGGCTGCCGAAGGCGCGGTACTGATAAAAAATGACGGCACCCTGCCGCTGCAAAAAGGCACGGTGGTCTCCCTCTTTTCACGCACGCAGCTCGACTGGTTCTTCGTCGGCTACGGCTCGGGCGGCGATGTCAACTGCCCGTGCAAGGTAAATCTTGCCGACGGCATCCGAAACTGCGAGGACCTCGTACTGAACGAGAAACTCGCCGCCATCTATGAAGAGTGGGTCAGGGAGAATCCCGCTAACCACGGCGTTTGGGCAAAGTGGCCGTACAGCCAGAAGGAGATGCCCATCGACATCATCACCCTGCAATCCGCCAAAAACGGCAGCGACACCGCCGTCGTCTCCATCGGCAGAGCCGCGGGCGAGGACAGGGACTCCGCATTCGAAAACGGATGCTACCTTCTCTCAAACGGCGAAATCGAGATGCTCGACATCGTGACTGAGAATTTCAGCAAGGTGGTCGTCCTCCTCAACACGGGCGGCATTATGGATATGTCGTGGGTAAAAAAATACGGCGACAAAATCGGCGCCGTTATGTATGTATTTCAGGGCGGTATGGAGAGCGGAAACGCTGTTGCCGACCTGCTTTGCGGCAAGGTAAACCCGAGCGGCAGGCTCACCGACACCATCGCCAAGAGTTATTTCGACTACCCGTCGAGCGAAAATTTCGGCGGCAAGAATGTCAATAACTACACCGAGGACATCTTCGTCGGCTACCGCTATTTTGAAAGTTTTGATAAGAATAATGTGCTCTATCCCTTCGGCTACGGTCTGAGTTATACCGATTTCAGCATCGAGTATCTCGACACCGAGGCATTCGACGACGGATTTGAGTTTTCCGCTAAGATTACAAACACCGGCAAAGTCAGCGGCAAGGAAGTGGCGCAGCTCTACGCCGAAAAACCCTGCGGACGTCTCGGCAATCCCGCCAGAGAGCTCGTCGCCTTTGCCAAGACGAAGGAACTCGCGCCGGGCGAGAGCGAAGAAGTGAAAATGTGGGTCGACGCCTACCAGCTCACCTCCTACGACGATTGCGGCTCGACCAATCACGCGGGCGCATACGTTGCCGAAGAGGGCGAATACACCTTCTATCTCGGCAAGAATGTGCGCGAGGCGGAGGCGGTATTCTCCTATTTCCAGGAGGAGTGCGAGGTTTACGCGCAACACACCCAGGCGTGCGCGCCGCAGGAGCATTTTGAAGTATTCCACGCGGAAATCATCGACGGTAAAACCGTTCTGCGCAAGAAGGCGGTCGCCAAGCAGAAATTCGATATGGGCACCAGAATCCACAACCACCTGCCCGCCGATATTGAAATCAAGGGCGACCTCGGACTGAAACTCGTCGACGTCAAAAACGGCAAGTGCACGATGGAGGAATTCGTCTCGCAGCTCAGTCTCGAGGAACTCGAGGCAATCACCCGAGGCGACTACACGATGGACAGTCCCCTCGGCGCTAAGGGCAACGCGGGCGCTTATGCCGGCATTCTTCCCTCGCTGCGCGACAAGGGCATCCCGCCTGTTATCACGACCGACGGACCGTCGGGCATCCGCCTGGCGGCAAACTGCTCGCTCATTCCCATCGGCACGTTGCTCGCCTGCAGTTTTGACACCGCGCTCGTCGAGGCGCTGTACACCGAAATCTCCAAGGAGATGGTTGACCGCGGCAGCGATGTGCTCCTCGCACCGGGTATCAATATTCACCGCAACCCGCTGTGCGGCAGAAATTTCGAATACTTCAGCGAGGACCCGTACATCACGGGCAAGATGGCAGCCGCTGCCGTCAGAGGTATTCAGAGTCAGGGCGTATCGGCTTGTCCGAAGCATTTTGCAGGCAACAATCAGGAAATGCGCCGCAATAAAAACGACAGCCGCGTATCCGAGAGAGCACTGCGCGAAATCTATCTCAAGGGATTCGAAATCTGTATCAAGGAGAGCAGACCGCTCAATATTATGACCTCCTACAACCGCATTAACGGCGTATACAGTCACTACAATTATGACCTTTGCACGACCATCCTGCGCGGCGAATGGGGATACGAAGGCAATGTGATGACCGACTGGTGGATGATGAGCGAAAAGAGCCCCGAAAATCCCGCCGTCAGGGACCAGGCATACCGTGTACGCGCTCAGGTTGACCTGCTGATGCCGGGCGGTGCAAGAGTGACGAACCGCAAACCCGACGGCACGCTCTACCCCTCCCTCGGCAAACCCTACGGTATCACCCTCGGCGAGGTACAGCGCTGCGCGATGAATGTTCTCAGAAGCGCGATTGAAATCAAATTATAATAATAAAAGGCTTGCCGCATGAAATGATATAATGATGGTAGACACAAAAAAGTGTCTGCCATCATTTTTTGTGGTAAGATAGAAAAAAGGAGATGAAAAGAATGGGACGACCAAAAGGTGGAACGAATAAAAGTCACAGAAAAGAAGAAAAATTAGCATTGGTATTGCGAAATCTTGCAGGAGAGACAGCTGCAGACCTGGAAAGGGAAACCGGAATATATCATACCCAAATACACAAGTGGACAAAGCAATATTTGGAAGGAGGCGAAGAAGCGCTTGTCAATAAACGCAAGCCCGGAAACCCGTTGGCAAAGTATGAGCGCAAAAAGAACTTAACGCCAATGGAACAGCTGGAATACAAGGTAGCAAAATTAGAACGAGAATTGTTGAAGAAAGACGCGGAGATAGTACGGTTAAAAAAATTGAACGAACAAGAAAGGGGCGATGCCAAAAGAAAGTGATTCAACAGATATATGCTTGTATTGAAAGAGAAAGCGTAGGTCACTCAATTAAAGAATTGTGTGAAGTATATGAAGTATCCCGTTCAGGCTACTACAAATGGCTGAATAGAAAAGGTCAGCTCAACCGATATGAAAAGATACATAAAGAGCTTGATAAATATGTACTTGATGTGCATATGCACTATCCGTCACAGGGATACAGAACAATAGCGGACACGCTGTTAAAAGAATATGGCTGGGTAGTAACAGATAACGCAGTAATGAAATCAATGCAGCGATTAAACATAAAGGGATTTGTCAGAAAAACAAAACGCTCTGATACCAATGAAGGCACAGAGCATTACAGATATCCGAACATATTAAACAGAGAATTTAAAGCTGATAAGCCAATGCAAAAGATAGTGACCGATGTAACCTACATCAATAATAAGGGCAAATGGTATTATCTTGCTTGTTTCATGGATTTATTCAACAACGAGATAATTGATTACGAGCTTGGAGATAAGTTCGATAACTTTCTTGTTATGAAGCCTGCTAAAAGAATCCTTGAAAAAGCAAAGATGAGCGCTGAAACTAAAGTCATTTTCCACAGCGACCAAGGTGTTCAGTACTCATCCGCAGGCTATTGTAACCTGCTTAAATCATACAACGTTATTCAGAGTATGTCAAGAGCCGGCAATCCGAGAGATAATGCTGTTATTGAATCCTTCTTCGGCAGATTCAAAGACGTTATGTTCTCGCATTTTGAGTACTCAAAATGCGAGAACATATCCAAAGTAGTTGATGAAACCATCTTCTACTTCAACAATATCAAACCTTTAAGAAAACTTAATAAAAAAACGCCAGTCCAATATCGTATTGAACTGGCAGCTTAATTCTTTTTTGTGTCTACTAAATATTGACTATGTCAC
>SVOG01000045.1 GCA_015066525.1 Oscillospiraceae bacterium
CGTATTTGCACTTTCCGGCGCCACCGGAGAGGCTGTTGACCAGCTGCTCGATTTTGTTTCGGCTTGTGCTCCAGCGCCGAAGGCTGAGTATGCGATTGACGCGAATGAAGAACCTGTTGAGCTTCCTGTTGACGCAAGCGCTCCGCTGGCTGCGATTTGCTTTAAGTCCATCGCAGACCCGTTTATCGGTAAACTCAATTTCTTTAAGGTTATCAGCGGTACGCTTACCCAGGGTATGACCGTCGTGAACGCCAGAACGGGCGACGAAGAGAGAGTCGGCAAGCTTGTCAATACACTCGGCGCGAAACAGAACGATGTTAAGGATTGTCAGGCAGGCGACATTTGCGCGATTGCAAAGCTTTCCACCTTTAAGACCGGCGACACTATGTGCGCTCAAGGCAAGGTTGTGACGCTCGACAGAGTGGCGATTCCGTATGCTTCCTACTCGATGGCTATCGTTCCCGAGAAGAAGGGCGACGAAGAGAAGATTGCAAATGCAATTAACAGATTGATGGAGGAGGACCCCTCCCTTACATTCGTTTCGAATACCGAAACCCATCAGACCGTCCTTTCCGGTCTCGGTGAGCAGCAGCTCGATGTAACCCTTTCCAAGATGAAGGATAAGTATAAGGTCGTTGCTAACCTCATTCAGCCGAAGGTTGCTTACAGAGAAACCATCGGCAAGAAAGTTACCGCGCAGGGCAGACATAAGAAACAGTCCGGCGGTCACGGTCAGTTCGGTGATGTATTCATCGAATTTGAGCCCTGCGACAGCGATGAACTCGTATTTGCTGAGCGTGTTGTTGGCGGCTCCGTTCCTAAAAACTTCTTCCCGGCTGTTGAAAAGGGACTTAAGGAATCTATGGAAAAAGGCGTTCTCGCAGGTTACCCGATGGTAGGCGTCAAGGCAACACTCTTTGACGGTTCTTATCATCCGGTTGACTCGAGTGAAATGAGCTTTAAGATGGCAGCGTCTCTCGCGTTTAAGAACGGTATTCCGCAGGCGTCTCCCGTACTTCTCGAACCCATCGTAACGCTGAATGCACTTTGCAACGATGAGGCAATGGGCGACGTTATCGGTGATATCAATAAGCGCCGCGGCAGAGTGCTCGGTATGAATCCTACCGGAGACGGAATGCAGGAAATCATTGCCGAAGTACCCCAGGCTGAAATGACGACCTTCTCGACCGCTATGCGTCAGATTACGCAGGGCAGGGGCTCGTTTACAACCGAGTTTGCGCGTTATGAGAGATGTCCTGAGCATATCACGCAGAAGGTAATCGAGGAATCCGCTAACGAGGAATAATATGAAATTTTTACAGAAAGTCAAGAAATTTTCCCTTGCTACCATAGTGATATCCGCTGTGCTTGGAATAGTCTTTATCATTTTTCCGGCGCAGGTGATGACCTATCTATCGCTCTTTTTGGGAGTGGCGATGATACTGCTCGGTGCTGCTGCCGTTATCAACTTTTTAGTAGACAGAAGTTCGGCGTTTACCTTGGTACTCGGTATCCTATCGGCGATACTCGGTATTATTGTCTGCACGCAGTATAAGGCGATTATTTCGATTATGGTCATCGTTCTCGGCATCTTTATTCTGGCGGCAGGTATTGCAAACTTCTTTACAGCGATAAAGATTATTGCGTCGAGTCTGATATTCGGATGGCTGACGCTCGGTCTTTCGATTGCGACATCCGTTCTCGGCATCGTAGCGATTACTCAGTCGGGCAGTTTCTCCGAAGCGCTGGTACAGCTCATCGGCGCGGCACTGATTGTCTATGCGGTGCTTGACATTGTGGCTTATTTCCAGGTGAAGAAACTGGCATCGGATGTCAGGGACTCCGTGGAGGTCGCGATGGATACCGATGATATTGAAACGACGGGCAGCATTGTGTCCGAAACAGACGACTGATTCCTACAATTTATAACAAATCACCTCGCATATACATAGTATGAACTATGATATGTGAGGTGATTATTTGTTTTATATCATAAAAGTCGGAACTATAACGAATGCACAAAGAGCAAGGGGCGCGTTAAGAAATCACGGCATCAGAGCGAGTGTCACAAGACTGAAGAATCCTCAGCCCGGCGACGGATGCGGCTACGCTGTACAAGTCATTACGGACGATATTAACAAAGCGGTGAATATCGTTCAAAGGGAAAATATTTATATCCGTGGAGTTGAGCGAGTTTGATTTACTTTGACAACAGTGCCACCTCATACCCAAAACCCTTCGGGGTTTACTGTAAATCGCTCGAAGCACAGCTCAGATATTCATTCAATAGCGGTCGCGGCGGATATCGCGAAAGCGTCAGAACAAGCGATAAAATATTCTCCGTGCGTGAAAAGGCGGCGGAATTTTTTGGTGCCGTTCCGCATCATATTGTCTTTACGAAGAACTGCACTGAGGCGCTGAATATTGCCATCAAGGGCTCGGTGAAAAAAGGTGACCATATTCTCATATCCTCACTTGAGCATAACAGTGTCAGCAGAGTTGTCCAAACGCTTCGTGATAACGAGATTGCCGATTACGATATTTTTGATTA
>SVOG01000046.1 GCA_015066525.1 Oscillospiraceae bacterium
GGACCGTCCGCACCGCCGATAATCGCGATGGAGCCCGCCTCATTCGGCGCAAATCCAAGCAGGATTGCCACCAAATACGCCACGAAGATGCCGAGCTGCGCCGCCGCGCCGAGAATGAAGGAACTCGGACGCGCAATCAGGGAGGAAAAGTCGGTCATCGAGCCGATACCAAGGAAAATCAGCGGCGGATAGATGCCCGCCTTGACACCGAAGTATAAGAAGTCCATCAGTCCGGGGGTCAGCGTTTTTCCCCCGCTGTCCGTCAACCGTCCTGCGACCAAGTCGATAAAGCCCTGCAAATCGTGGTACTGCACCGCAAGGTTTGCCATCGGCAGATTTGCCAGCATCATACCGAATGCAATCGGTATCATCAAGAGCGGCTCAAATCCCCTCTTGATACCAAGATAGAGGAAAAAGAAGGCAACAATAATCATCACCAAATTTTTCCAGCCGTCGCCCGAGAAGAAGTAGGCATATCCGCTGTTAATAAATATGCTTTTTACGACCTCCCAGACACCCTGTAAAACTTCCATTGGTTACTCTCCTAAAAAGGTCTCGTATTCTCCGAAATAGCGGCAAACGCCCAGGGATTGCGTCTCGTAATCGGATTCTTCACCTGGGTACGGACGGGAGTCGCCGGCGCGATAGCCGTTACGACTGCGCCCTCGCCTTCCATCATATAAACCGCCGCGCTGATTGCCGCAACCACCTCGCCGCTGATGCCCTGCGAAACGGCGGGCGCGGGAGCGCTCGTCGGTGCCGGAGGCGGCGTCGGGATGATATTCAGCTCAGGGCTGAGTGCGTTCTTTTTCTTATTCTTTCTCATATTAGCTCCTTGTGTCTTGGATACAATTTTGCCGAATATATTAAATACTATGATAAGCACCGCAAGCGTTGCAAGTACGATTCCGAGTCCGGCGATAATGACGGTGGCGGTAAAGCCGACCGAAGTATCGGGGACAATCGAGGTCGCGAGTACAATATGGTCCATACCCAAATTCCCCCATTATAATTATTATAAACATTATAAATCAACGCGCCGTTTTTTTCAACAAAAAAAGCCTATTTTTTTCACTTCGTCAGTTTGCATAAAAAAGTTGTTGATTTATTTTTGAAATGTGTTTATAATAAGTGGTAGAGAAAGTAAGTTAGGAGGATTTATGATGAGCAAAGAGGCAATGATTATCGCCATTCTGATTGCGCTGATTATTCTGTGGTTTACCGAAACGCTCGGTATGCACCGCACCTCGAGAATCCTCGGCGGCGCCATAGATTTAGGTTTCGCGGTATTACGATAGCAAAACGGGTTGTCAGCGACAACCCGTTTTCATTATCTGCTCTATATTATCTTAAATACATTCGTAATATCCAACATAAAAAACAAGGTCAGAGATATGATGCTCTGACCTTGTTATTATGTCATTATTTTAAGAAACACATTTTAAGCGCCTTTTCTTCCACCTTGAAGGTGAGGTCGGAGTAGGAGAAGTTCTCGCCGTCGCAGTTGCCGAGCAGCGGACTGCCGTCCTCCATCCAGATTCTGCCGCATTTCACTCTGCCGTTGGTAATAACGCCGGGGCAGGTCTTTTCATTCGCGGTACCCTTCGAGTATTTCGGGATAATCGGCAGCGCCTTGTGCAGCGCCATACCGTTTACGAGCGCAAAATCGAGGAGCCCGTCGTCGAGTACCGAGTCGGGCGCGGGGCAAAAGCCGCCGCCGTAATAACTCGCGTTACAGATAGCGAAGAGGACGAAATCCTTATTATCCTCCGCCATATTGTACTCGCCGCCGTTTTCATCCACGCAGATCACGTCGAAGCTGATGGTATAATGCAGCGGTTTCATCAGCACGGGCAGAATCGCCACGGTATACGCCTTCTGTCCGAGGAAGGGCGCCTTGGCGACCATCTTGCGTCCAATGGTTTCCACGATGGTATCGAGACCGAAGGACATCACGTTGATGCACTTCTCGCCGTTGTAGTCGATGAGGTCAATCGGTTTCACCTCGTACTGAATGTCGCCGCCGAAGAAGCCGAACTGCGAGATAATCTTCTCGGCGTCAATCTCCTTCGTGCCGTACACTTTCTTGGCAAAATCGTTGCCCGTTCCCATCGGGAGCAGGAGCATCGGCGTTTCGGTATGGGCAAGTCCGTTTGCCACCTCGTGGACGGTACCGTCGCCGCCGCAGGCAACGACGACGCAATCTGCGCCGTATTCTGCGGCATAGCGGGCGGCAATATCTTTCGCATCGCCCTGCGCCTGCGTTTCCTCAATTATCATCTCGTGGTCACTGTCGCGGAAAGCCGACTTGATATTCTTAAAGATGCGCGCCTTGTCCTCACTGCCCGCAATCGGATTCACGATAAATACAAATTTCATTTATGCTGTTCTCTCTTTTCATCAACGATTTCTTACATTACCTGCGTGCCGCCGACGGGACGAATGATGAGCACATGGCAGGTGCCGTCACCGAAAATCTGTTCCATCGTGGTCTTATATGTATCGAGCATGTCGTTGGGTACGAACGCCTGAATGGTGCCGGCAAAGCCGCCGCCGTGCACTCTCCACGCGCCCTTGCCTCTGAGAATTTCCTCGCTCACGGCGAGCGCAAGAGAGAGCTTCTGCTCGGTCGGATTCTTGGGAGTGTAGACATTCTGATTGAGTTCAAACGAGGATTTACCGCTGTCGAGGATAATCTGCTTGAAGCCGTCAAAATCGCCGTTTTCGAGGCATTCAATCGCGTTATCAACGCGCTTGTTTTCATTATAGAAGTGAATCGCACGCAAAATGGCGCGGTCGTTTACCTTACCGGTAAGCGCGGGAATAGCCGCAAAGAAATCCTCGTAGGAAATCTCGCGCAGCACGTTCTTGCCGAGCGCCTTGGCAACGGATTCCATCTCGCCGCGTACGGCAGCGTAGTCGTCGGTGAGGTCGGAGTGGTTTCCGCCCGTGTCGACGATGCAAAGCGAGTGTCCGGACTTGGAGAAATCAAAATTGACCTTCTTAATCACCGGATTCTCGGTCGACTTAAAGTCGATGGTAACAAAGGTGCCGACGGACGCCGCCATCTGGTCAAGAAGACCGCAGGGCTTACCGAAAAATACATTCTCGCTGAACTGCGCTACCTTCGCAATATCCACGGCACTGATTTTGCCGTCGTTAAACATAAACGAAACGACTGCGCCGAGCAGCACCTCGAATGCTGCCGAGGACGAAAGTCCCGAGCCGCCCATAACGTCGCTCGTGGTGTAGGCGTCAAAGCCCTTCACCGTATAGCCGAGATTACGAATACCCGCTGCAACGCCCGCTACAAGCGAAGTTGAGTCGCCAAAGCGGCTCTCGTCGGGCTCAAGATCGCCGAGGTCGACGACGTTCATTCTGTGTCCCTTGGACTTGACGCGCACGATGTCCTCGTTATTCTCGCTGACAACGGCAATCGCGTCGAGGTTGATGGACGCCGCGAGCACCTTGCCGTTATTATGGTCGGTGTGGTTACCGCAGACCTCCGTTCTGCCGGGAGCGGACATAATGCTGACGTCCCTGTCCGCGCCAAAGAGTTCACCGAACTCCCTGAGCGTCTGCACATAGCGGGGCTTCTGCTCTGCTACGAACGCGTCCGTCACATAGACAGCCTTCAGATTCTCGTCGAACTGACCGCTTTCGATAGCGGCAATCATTTCGTTAACTTTCATAATTTTATCTCCTATAACACAATTTTATATTTTTCTTTCTGACTGTAAATCAAGAGGGTCTGCGTCATCTGCTTCGACTTAATACCGTAGAAGATATTAAATATCAAACTCGAGAATCCCGTAAACGCCACGATAATCATCAGAAGCGTCACAAACTGCACCGAGAACGGATTGGTAAACGCGGCACCGAGTTTGGTGTAAATATACAGCCTCGGCGCGTAGCCAAGCAGGCTCAGCAGCAGGTAATAAATCAGGTCGTAGTGAAGCGAGCCGTAATATTTGCTCACCATACCGAGCGGGATGGCGGGCAACAGGCGCGTGACTGACAGGAAGTAGGGGTTGCCTTTTCCGCGAAACTGTATCCAGTCGCGGATGAAGTGCATCTTCTTGATATTCAGTATCATTCCTGCCCAGCCGCCGCCGATAAAGACGCCCTCGCAGTACTTCACCGTAAAGAAAAACGAGGTGAATACCACATTGATCATCAGCGCCTTGTCAAGCGGAAATACGACGCCCGATATCGCGCACAGAAAACTCATCGGTATCGGTAGCTGGCATTTCGCGATATAGAGCGCGAAGATACAAATCAGTATCTCCTTCTCCGTATCGAGCCTTGCGACGGCGTTATCAATCTTCGTCAGCCAGTTAATGATGGTATTAAACCGCAGTTCCAGCTCGGCGTGATTCGCCATCACCAGCGCCAAAAAGACCAGCACCCCGACCGTCACGACGAAGATGATGAACGATATGAAATTCGTGCGGTGGCGTTTCGTCCTTTTCATATAATCAATCCTTGTTTATTTCGTGGTAGTTGCCGAGGAAGGTAAACTCGGGCAGCTCGTCGGAGAGTGCGCAAAGCAAGTCGAGCGTAGACGCATCGAGCACATTCCCCATCACATCCACATAGAAGAAGTAGTCAAACTTGCCGTTTGCCATCGGGCGCGACTCGAGCTTCGTCAGGTTGAGCCCCGACATCGAGAATCGTCCGAGCACGCGGTAAAGTGATCCCGTTGTGTGCGGCGCCGAAAAAATCAGCGAGATTTTATCGGCTGAGTTATCGAGTACGAGCTCCTTAGAAATCACGATGAAACGCGTCGTATTATTCGTGATATTCTGCACGCCGCGGCGCAGAATCTTCAGCCCGTATTTCTTCGCGGCGCTGACCGAACAGATAGCGCCGATATTATGCTTTTTGCTCTCTGCCACATATTTTGCCGCGGCAGCCGTGTTGGTGTAAGTAACACCCGTAAAATCGAAACTCTTGAGGAAGATATTGCACTGGCTGAGCGCCTGGGGGTGGGAGTAAACCTCCTCAATCCTCTCGAATTTCGTGCCCTCCTTCGCGCAGAGACAGTGCTCAATCCGAAGGTCGCACGCGCCGACGACGAAGAAGCGGTATTTCATAATCAGGTCGTACGACTCGTGCACCGAGCCGGCGGTCGAGTTCTCCACCGGGATAATACCGAAGCGCGCCTCGCCCTTATTGACCGCCTCAAATACGTCCTCAAACTGTTTGTGAAAATGTATCTGCGTATCGGGAAAGAGGGTTTCGCCCGCGATGCCGCTGTACGCGCCCTCGACGCCCTGGCAGGCAATCGGCAGTCCGTCCGAGGTCAGATGCTCCTCTTTTCGTGCGGAGCAAACCATCTCGCGCAGTGCCGCGCCGCCGCCGATAATCTTATGCTGCAGCGCTCTCGACGCATCCATCGTGGCGGAAAAAATCGTCTTGATTGCGTCGCCCTGCTCGCCGCATTTGGCGGCAACGTCGTCAAGTATCTGCTGCTCGCGCTCGGCATTGAGCACGGGCATATCGTGGGCAATTTTATATTCCGCGACGCGTTTTGCCACATCCATTCTCTTCAGAAGAAGTGGAATGAGCGCGTCGTCTATCTCATCAATTTCATTACGAAGTGAAAGTAAATCTTGCATGAATTAGTCCTGTTCCATCATCATATCCAGAATGCCGAGTGCGACCGCGCTTTCCACAACGGGTACCGCTCTCGGGAGTATGCAGGGGTCGTGTCTGCCCTTGATTTCAAGGACGGTATTCTCCATCGTCTCGAGATTGACACTGTCCTGCGGCGCCGCAATCGAAGGGGTCGGCTTCATCGCGACACAAACAATCAATGGTGCACCGCTCGTCATTCCGCCGAGCACGCCGCCGTTATTATTTGATTTCAGTGCAACGGCGCCGTCCCTCATTTCATAGCCGTCGTTCACCGCCTTGCCGTTTGCCGCAGCAAAGCCGAAACCGAGACCGAACTGCACGCCCTTCACCGCGGGAATACCGTACAGGATTTGCGCCAGTCTGCCCTCGACGGTGTCGAACATATTGCCGCCGAGTCCGACGGGAAGCCCGACCGCCGCGCATTCTATTGCGCCGCCGACGCTGTTTTGGTCGAGGCGATAGCGTTCGATTTCATCGCGCATTTTCTGTTCTGCGCCGTCATCAATGACGGCAAAGGGTTTCTTTGTAAGCGCTGTGAGCACATCGGCACTCACGCCGTTTTTATCAAATGCGGTATCCTTCACCGCGCCGATTTGGCTGATATGCGCGCCGACAGTCACGCCCTTTTCCTCGAGTATCTGCTTGGCAATCGCGCCCGCAAATACGAGGGGCGCCGTCAGGCGTGCGCTGAAATGTCCGCCGCCTCTGACATCGTTATTGCCGCCGAATTTCACATACGCGGGATAGTCGCTGTGCGACGGGCGGGGCACGGTCATCACATTCTTGTAGTCCCCGCTTTTTGTATTCGTATTCTCAATCAGCATCGCAAGCGGTGCGCCCGTGGTCACGCCGTCGAGCACGCCCGAAATAATACGGGGCATATCCGCTTCCCTGCGCGGGGTGGAAGTCTTGTCCCTGCCGGGAGCGCGGCGCTGCATCTCGGCATAAATCCGTTCAGTATCAAGACGAATACCGTCCGGCAGTCCGTCAATCACGCAGCCGATGGCGTCGCCGTGGCTCTCGCCAAACACGGAAAGTATGATATTTTTACCGATGACCGATGACATCCGCAATCCCTCCCAGTCTCCTGAAATCGTCAAAGAAATCAGGATACGATTTATTAATACTCTCGCAGTCCGTAATCGTCGTTTCCCCGTCGGCAAACAGTCCTGCCACGGAGAACGCCATCACGATTCTGTGGTCATTATATCCGTCAAGGTCCGCGCCGTGAAGGGCGCCGCCTCGGATTATCATTCCGTCGGGCGTCTCGGTGACGTCAGCGCCCATTTTTTTCAGATTCGATACAACACTCTCGATGCGATCGCTCTCCTTAAAACGGAGGCGCCGGGCA
>SVOG01000047.1 GCA_015066525.1 Oscillospiraceae bacterium
CAGAACTGAAAGGGTATCAGGCCGCTGTCGGCAAGCCAGTCATCCAGCCCCGCCGTCCAAACAGCCGCCTGGACAAGGTGCGCTATATGTTTCAGAAGATAATGTAACGTCTTGCGCAATGCAAGCGTTCATTGCTGGCTACGGCAAGCAAAATTATTACTGGAATGAGTATCGTTTAGAGGGAGATAGAGTTGTGAAATACAAGTGTCACCGACAAAAGTTTTTTGATGGAGATGAAAATAACTGGGAAGAAGATGAACATGAAGAGGATTCCTGGGCATTGGATGATTCGAATATGCCGGGCTGGTTACATCAGTACCTGTAAATAAACAAGATTTTACAAGATGAATAATAAATGATACGCCGGAGATAGCTAAATACTGGCGTTGATGCCAATAAGAATGCTTCTATTATTACTGACAATTTCCCTTCTTACTGGGATAGCAGCACAGGCTGCTATCGCAGAAAAAGCATAAAAACATAGAATAATACTTGATTTTTAGAGGATAGTCGAAAGGCTATCCTCTTTTTGTTATGTTGTCGGGACGGCATTGTCATATCACTTATAATATGTTATAATTAAATTATAAAATATCGGGTGGTGAGGATATGAAAAGGTCGCGTGCGGCGCTCGACGCCGTCAGTGTACTGCTCTATCCCCGCCGCTGTGCCCTCTGCGGTGAAGTCATTGAAGCGGGAAAGAAGCTCTGCCCGGAATGCAAAAAGGCGCTGCGCCCGACGGGCGACCTCTGCCGCAAATGCGGCAAGATAAAGGAGCACTGCCGCTGCGATGACGACCGTTTTCACTGTGAATATGCCGCCTTTGCGGCGCCGTTTTATTTCGACAAGAGTATCGCGAAGGGCATCGTACGCTTCAAGAATTTCGGCTACACGGAACTTGCCGACAGCTATGCGGATGAAATTGTCGAGTGTATCAAGGAACAATTCGGTGATATCCGTTTCGACTGCGTTACCTATATACCGCTTCGAAAAATGCGCGAGCGAAAGCGCGGCTACAATCAAGCGCAGCTGCTCGCGGCTGCCATCGCAAAGCGGCTCGACATTCCTGTCGAGGATTTGTTGATTAAAACACGGCGCACCAAAACGCAGCGCACCCGCTCGGCTAAGGAGCGACGCGTCAATCTTCACGGGGCATTCGACCTCGCTCTCGGTCAGGAAGCGGACGGCAAATGCGTCCTTCTCGTCGATGATATTAAGACAACGGGCAGCACTCTCAACGAATGCGCCCTCACGCTGCGTGCCTACGGCGCCGATGCCGTTTACGCTTGTGCAGTGGCGGTTGTCGACGAAGATTTGCGCAAATCCGACGCAAAACAGCACTTGTAGATTATCCTTCGGGATGATATGATGATATAATGAAATATATTACGATAAAGGGGAATACCTATGCCTGAGAAAAAAATGGTAAACATCAATGATATGCCGAAATGGTTTCACGCCATCATGATACTGGCACCGATTGCCGGATTGCTGCTGATTACCACGCAGTTGGATAATGATTTCTATTTTATCTATAAAACGGGAGAATACATCGTTCACCACGGTTTTCCGACCACGGATTTCCTGTCGATGCACAGTACGATGAGCATCATCCCCCAGCAGTGGCTGACGGGTGTGGTTTTCTACTATCTCTACTCCCTGCTCGGTCGATGGGGCGTCATCGGTTTCATCTATCTCTGCTACGCTCTCGTATGCGTTATCATACATAAACTTGTAATGATGATTTGCGACAATCTCTTTATTGCAAACATTATTTCTTTCTGTTCGGATTTACTGCTTGCGGTTATGTTTGAAAAAACACGACCCCAGGCAATTACCTATGTCATCATCATTACAGAGCTTTACTTACTGGAACGTTTCGTACAGAAAAAGAAAATCATATATCTGTGCTTCATACCGCTGCTTTCCGTGCTGCAAATCAACTTTCACTGCTCGATGTGGATTATGCTTTTTGTATTCGCGCTACCCTTTGCGGCGGCGGCAATACCGGTAAAAATCGGCAAAATCAGACAGGAGCCCTGCTGTAGTTTTCTTAAATTGCTGATTTGCGGTGTTATTACATTTGCCGCAGGATTTCTGAATCCTTACGGCATCAAAGCGATAACCTATCTCGCCACCTCTTTCGGATATAGCGAAATTAATGTACTCGTGAAAGAAATGGCGAAAACCTCTCTCGGTGACGCAGTGGGCGTCCTTTTCTTCGTCATATTAGCTCTGACAGCAATTATCACGCTGTGCCTCAAAAAGAAAAATTATTCCGTAAGATATGTGCTGCTCTTCGGCGGAACTGCACTGATGGCGCTGATGCATCACAAATCCATGGCATATTTCTATATCGGTGGACTGTCTGCATTTTCCTATATGCTCAAAGATATTCAGGTATCCCTGCCCCTGAAGGAATCCAAAGAACCACCCCGTAGCGAAAAGACCAGACGGCCCCTGCTCATCATTACGTTGATTGTCGCACTCTGCGCGCTGGCAGCAATGATTCTGATACCACCTGCCAACAACGCATCGCATGATCGCTATTTAAGAAATATGTATACCGATCTCGATGCAATCATTGAAATTCTGGACAGAGAGGATAAGAATCATATTATCCTTTACACCGGATTTAATGAGGGACAGTATCTGGAATTCTATGACTACCACCCGTATATCGACGGCAGAGCAGAACTGTTTTTGAAGGATAATAACGGTGAATTTGATTATCTGAAAGAATACAACGATATGAAAAACGGCAAAATTTACTATAAGGATTTTGTCAATAAGTATCATTTTACCCATCTTATCGTCGACAGTGTTTCGTTGCATCTGATGAATGATTTGAAACACGATGATGATTACGAACTCGTCTATGAGTCCGATACTGAAAATCTCTTCATTCTAAAGGATTAATTCAAATCCTTGTTAAAAATTTCACAGTGCGTCATAAATATTTTGTATAATCTGTAAAAATTACATTTTTTTCTTGATTATTACACGCAAACAGTATAAAATAAAAATGCAAAAAAAATAAAAATTATTTATTTTACGGAGGTAAAATCCAATGGTTAAAGTTGCTATTAATGGTTTCGGCCGTATCGGTCGTCTCGCATTCCGTCAGATGTTTGATGCTGAGGGTTACGAAGTAGTTGCTATCAACGACCTTACTGATCCTAAGATGCTCGCTCACCTTCTCAAGTATGATACTGCTCAGAGAGGTTATGCAGGTGTTATCGGTGAGGGTAAGCACACTGTTGAGGCTACCGAGAACTCCATCATCGTAGACGGTAAAGAAATCACAATTTACGCTAAGCCGAACGCTGCTGAGCTTCCCTGGGGCGAGCTTGATGTAGACGTAGTTCTTGAGTGCACAGGTTTCTACTGCTCCAAGGATAAGGCACAGGCTCATATCGATGCCGGCGCTAAGAAAGTTGTTATCTCTGCTCCCGCAGGCAACGACCTTCCGACCATCGTTTACAATGTAAACCACGAGACACTCACAGCTGATGATAAGATTATCTCTGCTGCTTCCTGCACCACAAACTGCCTTGCTCCCATGGCTAAGGCTCTCAACGATTTCGCTGAGATTCAGAGCGGTATTATGTGCACCATCCACGCTTACACAGGCGACCAGATGATTCTCGACGGTCCTCACAGAAAGGGCGACCTCAGAAGAGCAAGAGCCGGTGCTGCTAACATCGTACCGAACTCCACAGGTGCTGCTAAGGCTATCGGTCTTGTTATTCCTGAGCTCAACGGTAAACTTATCGGCGCTGCACAGAGAGTTCCTACTCCGACAGGTTCTACCACCATCCTTACCGCTGTTGTTAAGGGCGACAATGTAACGGTTGACGCTATCAACGACGCGATGAAGGCTGCTGCAAACGAGAGCTTCGGCTACAATACTGACCCGATCGTATCCATGGATATCGTTGGTATGAGATATGGCTCACTCTTCGATGCTACTCAGACAATGGTTCTTCCTATCGGCGACGGCAAGTACGAAGTACAGGTTGTTTCCTGGTATGATAACGAGAACTCCTACACTTCTCAGATGGTTAGAACTATCAAGTACTTCGCAGAACTCGGTTAATAGAATTACCAAAACAAAACGCAACCGCTCACACGGTTGCGTTTTTTATTTGCTCAGTATTGATTTTTTAGAAAATAGCTTCAGAAATTCGGCGGTGTCACCGTGCCTGATTTCTGCTTCTGTGCAAAATTCTCTGAAGCACGCATATGTAGCTTCGACATCCGAGAGCGCCCTATGGGCGCTTTTATTGACGATACCGAAGCGCGCTGTCATATCGCCGAGACGGTGGTGGGGCATTTCGGGATAGAGCTTTTTCGCCATACGCAGTATATCAATAAAGTCATTCGTCATATACTCACCAAGGTGCTCATAAATCGCATCATAGAGAAAATTCACATCAAAATTGACATTGTACCCCACGATAATACTGTCGCCGAGGAAATCGAAAAATTCGGCAAGCACCTGCTCCGTCGGCGGCGCCGTGTCGAGCATCTCATTCGTAATACCCGTAAGTTCCGTAATGAAGGGCGACACATAATCACCCATTTCATTCACGCTCGGTTGCAAAAGCGAGGAAAACTCGTCAACTGCCTCGCCATTTTCATACATAATAGCGCCGATTTCGATAATGCCGTCGCTGCCGGGCGCAAGCCCCGTTGTCTCAATATCCACAACACAAAAGTCCTGCGGAAAACCCACAAGACTTCTGCCCTTAAATTCTCGATTGTAATTCTGATAGTACGCCATATTCTCTCTCTGTCATTGGGGACAGTCCCCAGTGACAACATTTGTAATAGTCGGTGATTACTGTTTGTATCATTACAGCTGGTCTGCGATGACATAAATCAGTTCTTTTGTCTTTTCCCAGCCGAGGCAGGGGTCGGTAATCGACTTGCCGTAAACGCCGTCCTCGACCTTCTGGCTGCCGTCCTCAATATAGGACTCAATCATAAAGCCTTTGACCATTTCCTTGACGTCGTTGCTGTGGCGGCGGGAATGCATTACCTCGTTGGCAATACGCACCTGCTCGAGATATTTCTTGCCCGAATTGGAGTGGTTTGTGTCCACGATAACCGCAGGATTTTCATAACCGCCCGCGCAGTAAAGATCGTGCAGAATGCGCAAATCCTCGTAGTGATAATTCTGGTGGTTAATGCCGTGCTTGTCGACGCTGCCGCGCAGAATCGCGTGTGCGAGCGGATTACCGCTACTCTCGACCTCCCAACCTCTGTAAAGGAAGGTGTGCCCGCTCTGTGCCGCCTTAATCGCATTGAGCATAATAGAGAAGTCGCCGCTTGTGGGATTCTTCATACCCACGGGAATGGTGAGCGAGCTCGAAACAAGGCGGTGCTCCTGGTTCTCCACCGAGCGCGCGCCGACTGCTACATAGGAAATGATATCGGAAAGGTAGCGGTGATTTTCGGGATAGAGCATCTCATCCGCACAGGTAAGTCCCGTCTGCTCAATCGCATCAGCGTGGAGCTGGCGAATCGCTACAATACCCTCAAGCATATCGGGTTTTTTGTCCGGGTCGGGCTGATGGAGCATACCCTTATAGCCGGCGCCGGTCGTTCTCGGCTTGCCGGTATAGATACGGGGGATAATCATCAGCTTGTCGCGCACTTCCTTCTCCACCTCCGCAAGACGGTGGATATAATCGAGCACGCTGTCCGCTCTGTCCGCGGAGCACGGACCAATGACAAGCACAAACTTATCGCTCTCGCCGCGAAAAATACGGGCGAGCTCCTCATCACGCTGTTCCTTAGCCGCAACTGCTTTTTCCGACAGCGGATATTGCTCCTTGACCTCCTTCGGTACGGGGAGCTTTCTTTTGAATTGTTCCTTAGGCATATTGTCCATAATTCTTACCTCTTTTAGTTTGTTATTGCTCAATATAATAGCACTTTTTAACGTTTTAGTCAATTATTAAGTAAAATGATTGAAAAACAAAAAGACAAACGGGATGCCGAGGTCGTCATCCCCTACACAACACGTTCAAATGAACATTGTAGGGGGCGATGACCTCAGCGCCCCGCTTTTTTCGTTAATACAATAGTCCTATCTTTTTTTATTTAATCTTTACACTTTTTGTTTTTCCCCATGGAGTGTACATTTTTTCGCCGTAGCCCTGGTCTACGTACGCTCTGATACGGACGTAATACGTCTTTTTGCTCTTAAGCTTTGAAATGGTTTTGCTTACGTTCTTTTTGCCTTTGACCGTTACTGTCTTTGCGCCCTTTTTGAACTTTTTGTCCGTGGAATACTGAATCTGATAACCTGCTGCATTAGTTACATTTTTATTCCATTTCACGGTCATTTTACCTTTTTTGGTGGATTTGATACTTGCAATCACTATTTTTGCAGAATCCACCGTCACTGTACCCTCTGTTTTGGCAATTAAAGCTCCGCTTTTATTTTTTGCGATAACTTTAATGGTGCCCTTCTTTTTCGGGAAACCGCGATTTTCTTTTACCTTTAGTATTTTTGAATTCGAACTTGAATAGGTTAACTGCGCTGCAGGTACTTCAAATTGTTCAGCACTGAGATTGCCGTAAATATAGGTTTTGAAGGTGTAATACTTGCCGTTTTTGCTTTTGAAAAAATCCGAATCGGCAAATTTTATTTGTGAAATCGCAACGGCAACGCTTTGTTTGTAATCCGCAATATCGTCAGGCGCGAACGGCTCCGTGCTTTCGGCAGGAGAAATAATGCCGTACACTGCCACCGTTTGGTTGTGCTTAAACACGGCAAGACCGATGCTGTGAATCTGTGACGCTATATCATCATAATCAACTACAAGCTGCGCAATAAATGCGTATACATTTTCGCTCGAAACTGTTGTGTCGCCGTAAAAGAAAGTCGCTTCCGATGCTCCGCCGTCTGCAAAAGATGAGCTTACAGCGTCGCCGTTTGGGAGTTTTTCATCGTTTTCATCGCAGGAAACCATAATCTCCGCTGCGCGCCTTTGGGCAATTTCGGTTAAGGTTTTATCCAGCACGACCGCTTCATAGCCCTTTTGACTGCGCGCGCTGTTAATATCCGTAGTTACATTTTGTACGATATCGTTATACTGCTTGCCCGACACGCTTACGGTTACGCATTTTTTAGCGTCCGCGGCAAAAACAATACTGCCCGTACCGATGCAGGATACCGCCAACATTACAGCAAGCGCTAACGAGAGAACTTTTTTCATTATTGCCATCTCCTTAATTTTACTTGATATCATTATAGCATAATCCCCGCGCAAAAACAACAAAAAACAGGACGTTAAAACGTCCTGCAAAACTGTTATTTATTTTACCAGCCGAGTCTGACGATGGTGATGGAGCAGGAGCCCGTACCGAGACGGTAGCACGCTGCGTGTCCCGCCGGGGTAAAGATATCAATTCTGCCCGTTCTCGAAAGTCCGCTACCGCCGCGGTCAACAACCGTGTAGTTCACGCCGTCCACCTTGATAACAGAGCCCATCGGGAGCCAGTTACAAGCGATGTAGTGCGGGTCTTTCATACCGTTATGAATTTTTCTGCCGCTTGAGGTTGTGCCGGCACCGGAGCCGTTACAGGTAGCGCAAGCGCAGTAATGGGTGTATCTGCCCGAAATCTTCTGTCCGAGGGTAAAGCCGTTCTTGGACTGTACGCCGTTCGGTTTTACATCGGGGTCAACCGCTTTCGTGCCGACCTTGACAACCTTGCGTACTGCCTTCTTGGTAACAACTTCCTTCACAACATTCTTACTGACAACCTTGCCGTTGACAATCTTTTCGGTATAGGTTACCTTCTTTTTGCCGTTTTTGCCCTTCTTGACAACCTTTTTCTTGCCCTGCTCGAGCTTCTTATCCTTCTTCTTGACCGTCTTGAACTTAATCTTCTTGGTCTTGGTATAAGTCTTGAAGGATACTCGGTTTACCGAGACGGACATACCTGCCTTCAGTGCAGTGTTCAGAGCGGGTTTCGTGTAGTCGTCCTTGCCGAGCTTGACGCCTGCCACTGCGAGAAGGTCGCTGACAGTGCCGCTGACTTTGGCATACTTCACTTTATTGCCGTCCGCTGTGAGGGTAACACTGGGGGCATTTTTAATTTCAATGACCATACCGTCCTGAACGGCATCGCCAAAAGTATAGTTTACATTCTTCTCTTCGCCTGCGGTAAGACCGATTTCATCGAGTGCCTCGCCGACAGTCGGCGCATATACCTGATAGGTCTGTACATTGCCGGCAAACTTAACATTAACGGCGTTCAGTCTCTCGATGACGATGGTGCCGCCCTCGCCCTGCTCAAATGCAGAGATATCCATTTTATCGTCGGGATTCAGTGTGATTCCCGCTGTCTGTAATACATCAATCGGTTCTTTCGCCGCGGTTGCGATGGTGGACTCCACGCCGCCGTCGATAATGGTAACATCATATTTACCAAGCGAATCCGCGAATGCCGTAGAAGTGATGACTGTGGTTATGAGAAGTGTGGCAATGACTGCTGCGATAATCTTTTTCAGTACAGATTGATGGGCAGCATTTCTTGACTGTTTCATCTCGTTCTCCTTTTCTGTTATCGGGGTTACCCCCTGAAACGCCGTCATTATAGCACAATTCACTATGATGTCAACAAATTCAGCGGTGTAATTCTGTATAATTTGCACAAAGTCGCTCGTTGGATTTTGTGCATATGGTCGGAAACACCCCAAATGTTGTGGTTTCTCGTTTTAGCTCATTAAAGCGCAAAAGCGAAATTTTGTAACAATGCTAAAAAAGGCGCTTTCAAAACTTACAAATTGTAACTTTTTGCTACGATTTTGTAGCCAAAATACAAGATATTGTTAAATCCGCGGGCTCGTTTGCCCCCCTTTTCAAGATATGGACGGTGAAAGTTCACAAATAAAATCTTGACACTTTCGTTCATCTGTCAGCAATTCGACCATCGCTTATAATATAGTATATGTATATAATTTATATATTATAATATAAATAAAAAAGAGCACTACCACCCGAAGGTGATAGTGTTCTTTTGGTGGAGCATAGGGGACTTTCTTCTCGTGGACAGAAGGTCCACCGGACCTTCTTCCTGTTTTTCCCCAGCAGTTCCTGCACGGCAAAAACAGAAACTTGTTTCAAGTCCCCTTTTGCAAAAAAACACTACCACCCAAAGGTGATAGTGCTCTTTTGGTGGAGCATAGGGGACTTTCTTCTCAACTATCGAACAGTCCACTGGACTGTTCTCCCAATCGCCGCTCTACGCGCGCCTCTTGGAGTTCGTTTCAAGTCCCCTTCTAATGAAAAGAACATAGCCACTAAATAGTGGCTATGTTCTTTTGGTGGAGCATAGGGGACTTGAACCCCTGACCCCCACACTGCCAGTGTGGTGCGCTCCCAACTGCGCTAATGCCCCACAGGGCGTCCCAGAAGGGATTCTCCTCTCAACTACGAATCAGTCCACCGGACTGTTTCTCCTGAAACTTGTTCGCTTCGCTCCAACTTTCAGAGTTTCGTTTCTCATCCCTTCTGGTTTTTCTGGCGTCCCAGAAGGGATTCGAACCCCCGACCTTTCGCTTAGGAGGCGAACGCTCTATCCTACTGAGCTACTGAGACATTGCTCATATATTATATATGTATATACAGAAAAAGTCAAACACTATTGCATAAAAAAATATGTCCCACACATAATAATATCACTAACAGAAAGGCGGTAACAGGATGCAAAAGAACGTAGGACGCGACGGCGACACCGTAAAACTCCTCAGAGAATGCGACGCAGGAATCAAAATGGGCGTCAGCTCGATTGACGATGTCATTGAAGACGTGCGCGACAGTCAATTCAGAACACTGCTCAGCGAATGCAAGACACAGCACGAAAAGCTCGGGATGGAGGTCGGCGAGCTGCTCGACATTCACGCCGACGACGGCAAGAATCCGAACCCGATTGCCAAAAGTATGAGCTGGATGAAGACCGAGGCAAAGATGATGGCGGACCGCAGCGACGCTACCATCGCGGATTTAATGACGGACGGCTGCAATATGGGGGTCAAGTCGCTTTCGCGCTACCTCAACCAATACAAGAGTGCCGACGAGAAGTCGAAGGATATCTGTGAGCGCCTCGTCAACATCGAGCTGCAACTCACGAATGATATCCGACAATATCTGTAAACAAAAAACGGGATGTCCGCGGACATCCCGTTTGCTTTTTCTTATAAATAATGTGCTCTCAGCTCGTCGCCGGATTTTGCGCTGAGATAAGCGGGTGCGATATCGAATACCGTCTTGGCGCCGCTTGCGCCCTCGGTGTTCATTCTGTACGCCGCTCTCGCATATGCGACAATGACGGAGCCCGTGAACTCGGGGTTGGAGTCAAGTTTCAGGCTGTACTCGATGACATGCTTCGTGCCGTCGCTCGTCGTGCCCGAATAGATAACCGAGCCGCCGTGGGGCAGTCCGCTATGGTCGCGCGCCATTTCCTCCGCCGTAATGAAATGTACGGTGGTGTCATAATCCGCAAAATAGTTCGGCATCGTCTTGATGTCGTTCTCAATTCTCTGAAGGTCCGCGCCTTCCTCGGCTACAACGAAGCACTCTCTCGTGTGCTTCTCGCGGGTGGTGAGTACGGGTCCTCGCCGTTTCTCACCTTATCGAGAGCCGCAGGAACGGGAATGGTATACTGACGGCAATCAAGCACGCCGTCAATTCTTCTGACTGCGTCGGAATGTCCCTGGCTGACGCCCTTGCCCCAGAAGGTGTAATCCTTGCCGTCGGGCAGCACGCAGGTGGAATACAGGCGGTTAATCGAAAACATACCCGGGTCCCAGCCGCAGGAGATGATACCGATTTTGCCCGCCGCCTTCGCAGCCTTGTCAACATTTGCAAAATGGACGGGAATATTCGCGTGGGTATCGAACGAGTCGATTACATTGTACATCGCCGCAAATTTCGGCGTCATTTCGGGCAGGTCAGTCGCACTGCCGCCGCAGATGATAAGCACGTCGATATCCTCGTTGCCGCTTTCGAGGTCGGACACGCTCTTGACCGCTGCATTGCTGTTAATCTTCAGCGTTTCGGGAGCTCTGCGCGTATAGACCGCTGCCAGCTCCATATCGTCATTCTTCTTAATTGCCGCCTCGACGCCTCTGCCGAGGTTGCCGTAACCTAAAATGCCGATTTTAATGCTCATAGTTTTGTCCTCCTAAAAAAACTTTAACACTACTATTATATATAATAGTAATTAATTTTTCAATATAAATATGAAAAAATGACTCCCCGCAGTGCGGGAAGTCATCAATTACGGATTAGTCCTCAATCGGTTTATCGAGCGGGGTGGTGCAGCCGGGAGCGCCGTGGCACTTCTTATACTTCTTGCCGCTGCCGCACGGACACGGATCGTTCGGACCGATTTTCTTTTCCTTGCGGACGGTAACCTGCTTTGCGTTGGAGTCAGTCTCGCTCGAGGAAGTAGAAGTAACTCTTGCGACCGCTCTTCTCTGTACATCCGCCTTATGACGCGGCATCAGAGTGAGCATCATCTTTGCCGTATCCTCACGAATCATCGCGGTCATTTCCTCGAACATATCGTAGGATTCCATACGGTAAGCAACTACCGGGTCACGCTGCGCGTAGGAGCGAAGGTGAATACCTCTCTTGAGGTCTTCCATCGCGTCGATATGGTCCATCCAGTAGGTATCTACATTTCTGAGAAGAATCATTCTCTCGAACTCGCCGAACATATCGTCGCCGAGAATCTTCTTCTTTTCGTCAAGTCTTGCTCTGCCTCTGTTCTGAAGAGTCTCGATAACATCAACGGGGTTGAGGTCCTCGAGGTCGGTGAAATCTTCATCGTCGCAGATGAGCCATGACTTATACTTCTCGCGCAGACCGTCGACATTCCAGTCGTCCTTGGTCTCGCCGGAGAGATAATTATTTACTGTCTCCTCAATGTTCTGGTCGAGCATCTTAAGAATCGTCTCGGTC
The DNA here is from genome assembly GCA_015066525.1 of Oscillospiraceae bacterium. GTDB lineage: Bacteria > Bacillota > Clostridia > Oscillospirales > Acutalibacteraceae > Eubacterium_R. The sequence continues at coordinate 11,988 of SVOG01000047.1, forward strand.
AGGTCAATTCCGTCGAGTACCTGGTCGCGCTGCGTGTAGATAAGCTCACGCATACGGTTCATAACATCGTCGTACTGGAGGGTATTCTTACGGATACCGAAGTTTCTGCCCTCAACCTTCTTCTGGGAAGATTCGACGGTCTTGGAAATGAACTTGGACTCGATGGGCATATCCTCATCGTCGGTGAGCTTCGCCATCATCAGCTGCATTCTGTCGCCGCCGAAGAGACGCATCAGGTCGTCCTCGCAGGAGAGATAGAACTGGCTCGCACCCGGGTCACCCTGACGACCGGAACGGCCGCGCAGCTGGTTATCAATACGGCGTGCGTCGTGACGCTCCGTGCCGAGAATAAACAGACCGCCTGCCGCACGGACCTTGTCCGCTTCTTCCTTAATCTCTTCCTTGAACTTAGCTTCGAGTTCTACGAACTTCTGTCTTGCTCTGAGGATATCTTCATCATCGGTTTCGGCAAAACCGGTTGCCTCGTCAATCTGCTCGTTGGTGAAGGACATCTTCTTGAGTTCAGCCTTTGCGAGGAATTCCGCGTTACCGCCGAGCATAATATCGGTACCACGACCCGCCATATTGGTGGAAATCGTAACAGCGCCGAACTTACCTGCCTGTGCGATGATGGCAGCCTCACGCTCGTGGTTCTTCGCATTGAGCACATTGTGCGGGATGCCTTCTGCCTTGAGAAGTTTGGAAAGACGTTCGCTCTTTTCAATACTGATGGTACCGACGAGTACGGGCTGACCCTTCTCGTGGCACTCCTTAATCTGCTTGATGACATTGTGGAACTTACCGTTCTCTGTCTGGAAGATGACGTCCGGCTTGTCCTCACGAATCAGCGGCTTATTGGTCGGAATCTCGACAACGTCGAGCTTATAGATTTCGTCAAACTCGTTTGCCTCGGTAGCGGCGGTACCCGTCATACCGGAGAGTTTCTTGTAAAGACGGAAGTAGTTCTGGAAAGTGATGGTAGCAAGTGTCTTGCTCTCATGCTCAACCTTAACGCCTTCCTTTGCCTCCAGTGCCTGGTGGAGACCTTCGTTATAACGACGGCCTTCCATAATACGGCCGGTGAACTCGTCAACGATTTTAACCTGACCGTCCTTGACGACATAGTCGATGTCGCGGGTCATAACGCCGTGCGCCTTAATCGCCTGGTCGATATGGTGACGCAGCGTAGTGTTCTCGATGGACATTAAATCCTCGACTGCAAAGAATTTCTCAGCCTTTTCCACACCGCTCTTAAGGAGGGTAGCGGTCTTAGCCTTCTCGTCTACGATATAGTCGCCGTCATAATTCTCTTCAATATCTTCCTTGTCGTCGGTCTTGGCAACCTTGACCATCTTGAGTGTCTTGGCAAATACATTTGCCTGGCGGTAGAGGTCGGTAGAAGCGTCGCCCTTACCGCTGATGATAAGCGGTGTACGCGCCTCATCAATAAGAATAGAGTCGACCTCGTCGACGATGGCGAAGATGTGACCTCTCTGTACCTTCTGCTCTTTATACTGTACCATATTATCACGCAGATAGTCGAAGCCCATCTCGTTATTGGTACCGTAAGTAATATCGCAGTTATATGCCTCCTGGCGCTGCGCGTTATTCTTCTCGTGGATAATCAGTCCGACGGAGAGACCGAGGAAACGGTAGACTTTGCCCATCCACTCGGAGTCACGCTTAGCAAGGTAATCGTTCACAGTTACGATGTGAACACCCTCGCCGGTCAGTGCATTCAGATAAGCGGGAAGGGTCGCTACGAGCGTCTTACCTTCACCGGTCTTCATCTCGGCGATTCTGCCCTGATGAAGAACGATACCGCCGATGAGCTGCACATCGAAGTGGCGCAGACCGATCACACGGTCAGCCGCCTCACGGCATACGGCAAACGCATCGGGGAGAATGTCGTCGAGCGTTTCGCCGCCGGCAAGTCTCTCCTTGAGGAGACCTGTCTGCGAGGACAATTCCTTGTCGTCCATAGCCTTGTACTTATCGCCAAGGTCGTTAATCTTGTCCACTGTTTTGCGGAGCTTTTTCACTTCCTTGGCGGAATAATCTCCGAAAATAGCGGTTACGAATTTGTTAGCCATATTTTTACACCTCTGTGTTTATTACTTTTTGCAATTCCGTCCGAATGAAATCAGGGCAGTTTGCACGCATACAGTATGATACCATAAATCGCAAGGGTTGTCAATTTATTTTATATAATTAATAAATATAAAGGAGCGATAGGCATCGCCCCGATATATCATACTCCGAATACGGATTTAATCGCGCCGAGCGCACCGCCCGAAACGGCGTCCTCCGCAGCGTCGTCAAAACCGAGCACGAGATTTCGTTTGCCCTGCGTGACTTTCAGGGTAATCTCCTGCGCCTCGCTTTTCATCGGCGCCGCCTCAATCTTTTCAATCAGCGGATTCAGATTCTCGTCAATAAAGCTCTGATTATTGAGCAAACCGAGCAGTTCCATCTTCGAATAATGACTGTTCAGCTCATAGGCAAAGGCGGACGCATCCGCATATAAATCCTTATTGTTGACCTTCACGGTCACGGTCGCGGCGTCGACGTCAATCCGCACAATTTCCACGGTGAGATGCACAAACATCGCCGTGCCGAGTTTAAGAAACGCCTCATTTTTCTCCGCGACGGGGATAATCACGCCGAGCGTCTTGGAATCCACGTATTTGCCGAGCGTTTTGGTGTCAAATTCCTGCAGCGCTGCCGCAGTCTTTTCCACGGCGGCGGTAATATTCTTTTCGTTTATTTCCGTCTTTGCCGCACAGCCCGCAAAACCGCAGGTGACCCCAGCCAGAAGCACGGCACAGAGTAATAGTGACAGAATCTTTTTCATAAAATTTCTCCTTTTTGGCAAAAAAATTGAAAAAAGTCTTGCATAATCACAATATATATTATATATTCATAGGACAAACATTTCAACACTAAATAAGCAAATTGCTTTTTTGCGTGATATATGGTATAATGCTATGGATTTAACCACTTTATATTGAGTGAAAAAGGAAAGATGAATGAAAAATTTTTTGCATAAATATTTCGGTGCGACGAAATGGAAGAGACTTTTTGACATAGTTTTCTCCTTCCTCGCATTAGTATTACTGTCGCCGGTATTTCTGGTGATATGCACGATTATATTCTTCACCCCCGACTGCCACGTATTCTTCAGTCACGAGAGACGCGGCAGACGCGGCAAGCCGTTTAAGATGTATAAGTTTCAGACGATGAAGAGCACGGCGCCGAATGTACCGACCTGCGAACTCGAGAATCCCGAGCAGTACATCACCAAAATCGGCAAAATTCTGCGCAAGACGAGTATCGACGAGCTGCCGCAGCTTTGGAACATTCTCAAAGGCGATATGAGTTTCGTAGGACCGCGACCGCTGATTTCGAGCGAAATGAGGGCGCACCGCCTGCGTCTCGAGTACGGCGTATACCGCTTCCGTCCGGGACTGACCGGATGGGCGCAGGTCAACGGACGCGACGATATTTCGCTGATGAAAAAGATGAAACTCGACAAGGAATACAGTGATAACTGGAGCATCGGGCTCGACATCAAGATTATGTTTATGTCGGTCAAAACGGTTATCACCCAGGAAGGTTTCCACGAAGGCAAATACCACAGACGCTAATGTACAATATCCGGATTACAGCAAGAGGTTAATATTATGGAGAGAAATTTTATTGACGGTTACACCGAATGGCAGAGCAACCCCGAGATTGTCGGCATCGGCAAGATGCCGCAGCACGCTACACTGATGCCCTACGAGAATTTCAACGAAGCGGCAAAGGCGGACCGCTATGCGTCGTCGCGCTGCAAACTTCTCAACGGCAAGTGGAAGTTCAAACTCTACAAGAACTATGCGTACCGTCCGTCGGAATTCGCAGACCCGAATTACGACGCGCACAACTGGGACAGCATCATCGTGCCGAGCTCGTGGCAGATGCAGGGCTACGACCAAAATATGTACTGTAACGTCCGGTATCCCTGGGAGGGACACGAGGATATTACGCCCCCGAACGCACCGACCAATCACAATCCCGTCGGCTGCTACCTCAAGCGTTTTCACGTCAACGAATCCATCCTCTCTAAGAGAGTCGTTCTCTGCTTCGAGGGTGTGGAATCCGCGTTTTATCTCTATGTCAACGGCGAGAGAATCGGTTACAGTGAATCCACCTTTAACCGCGCTGAATTTGATATAACCAAATACCTCGTAGAAGGCTCGAATGTCATCGGCGTCGAGGTTTATCGCTGGTGCACGGGCTCGTGGCTCGAGTGCCAGGATATGTGGCGCATGGCGGGTATTTTCCGCGATGTTTATCTCTACACGACCGAGCGCGAGTACATCCGCGACTTCGAAATCCACGCAGCGCCCGACGAGATGCTCCACGACGGCTATCTCGACCTCACGGTTAAAACGAACGGCTCCTACGAGTCGCTCTCCATTGATATGAGCGTACTCGACAAGGACGGCGAGACCGTTGCGCTCGACTCCCGCTACGCAAGCGAGGACCACATCACCTCGCTCAAGGCGATTGTGACGAATGTCAACTGCTGGAGCGCCGAGAGTCCGTACCTCTACACCGTCGTCATCACGCTGAAGAATAATGGCGTGCCGATTGAATATATTTCGCAGAGAGTCGGTTTCAGAACCGTGGAAATCAAGGACGGCGTCATCCGTATCAACGGCAGACGCGTTGTATTCAAGGGCACGAACCGCCACGAATTCGACTGCAGAAACGGCAGATACATCACCGAAGAGGTGATGCGCAAAGATATCGAAATGATGAAGCGCAACAATATCAACGCCGTGCGCACATCGCACTATCCGAACGCGCCGCGCTGGTATGAACTCTGCGACGAATACGGACTCTACGTCATCGATGAGAATAATATGGAGACCCACGGCACCTACTGGTCGACGATTATCGGCTCGCCCGCCCTTCCCGGCTCGCGTCCCGAGTGGGAAAAGGCGTGTATGGAGCGCATCAAATCGCTCTACCACCGCGACAAGAACCACGCCTGCGTTGTCTGCTGGTCGATGGGTAACGAATCCCACGGTGGCGAGAATGTCAAGAAGATGTACAACTGGCTCAAGGAAAACGACAAGTCCCGTTTCGTTCATTTTGAACTCGACGGCGACCCGAACGAGCGTGAGCTCAGCGACGTGATGAGTAAGATGTACGCGCGCCCCGAATATCTCGAGGAATACGCGCTCACCGGTCGCGATACGAGACCCTTCATCCTCTGTGAATACACGCACGCGATGGGTAACTCCTGCGGCTCAACCGATGAATACACCGCACTCTGGGACAAATATCCGTGCTTGCAAGGCGGATTTGTATGGGACTGGGTGGACCAGAGCATTCTCACCACGGATGAAAACGGCACCGAGTACCTCGCATACGGCGGCGATTTCGGTGAGACGCCGCACGACGGTCATTTCTGCGGCAACGGACTGCTCTTCGGCGACAGAACCGAAACCCCGAAACTTGCGGAAATCAAAAAATTATATCAGAATGTCGACTTCAAGGCAATCGACGCCGAGAAGGGCATCATCGAAATCAAAAATAAGTTTCTCTTCACCAACCTCAACGAGTACGAACTCTACTGGTGCCAGTGCTCCGACAAGGGTATCTTCCGCGACGGTGTGACAACCGTAAACGCAAAGCCGTTTGAAAAGGTCACCGTTGACCTCGAACTCGGCAAGGTGTCCGCAAATGAGTGCTACCTCAACCTCGAACTGCGCACCAAGAGCGATACCGCGTGGAGCGAAGCGGGACATATCGTTGCCGAGGAGCAGTTCGTCATCAACGAATTTGAAAACGGCTACGACGAACTCGAAGAAGAACAGGAACTCCTCGTCTCCGACACCTACGGCGCACTGCGCATCATCGGCGAAGAGACCGAAATCCGTTTTGAAAAGCGCGAAAGAAATCAGCTCACCTCCATCAAGGTGGGTGGCGAAGAACTCCTCAGCGCGCCGATGCGTCTGAATTTCTGGCGCGCACTGACCGATAACGACCGCGGCTCGCGTGCGGGCAGCCGTCTCGGTTGCTGGCGCGACGCAGGCGACACCCCGGGTATCTACAACAACACCTGCTGGTCCATCGAGAATTATAAAATCCTCGATGACGGCAAGAAGATTGTGGTAACCAGCGGTGCAACCGTGAAAACGCAGCCCGAGTCAAAAGCGCAGGTGGTATACACCATCACCTCCAAGGGTATCGAGATTGATATGCAGTTCTTCCCGGACGACAGTCTCCCCGAAATCCCCGAGGTCAGCGTGCTCTTCGAACTGCCGAAGGATTTTGAAACCCTCACCTATCTCGGCGCAGGACCCGACGAGAACTATATCGACCGCAGAAACGCGGCAAAAATCGGTCTTTATAACACGACCGTAAACGACCTCTGGGTGCACTACCTCAAACCCCAGGAATGCGGCAACAGAACGCGCGTCAGATATGCCACTCTTATCGGCGACAAGAAGGCGTTTAACCTCGTTGCCGAGCCGCAGATGGAACTGAATGTCTGCCACTATCTCCCGAAGGAAATTGAGAACGTATGGCACGAAAAGGACCTCCCCGCATATGACAAAACCGTCGTCAGATGTATCGCCCGCCAGCAGGGTATCGGCGGATACGACAGCTGGGGCGCGCACTGCAACGAGAAGTATAAGAATAAGACCAATAAGACATATCGACTCAAGTTTCAAATCAGATTTTAATCAAAAGTAAAGTTTTGTTTATAAACCTTGACAAAACCCGACGAAAGTATTATATTTTGATTTAATCTATAATGATATGATGAGAGGAAAAAGTTATGGGTATTAAAGAGGCTGCTACCGGCTTTGCCGTTAAAAATGCAGTGAAATACGCAAGAAAAGACTTTAATAAAAACGCACCTAAGATTCTCAGCCTGCTTGAAAAAGCTGACGTCAAAAAGGTAAACCGTTCTACATACGCAGGACTGCACAAGGTGCTCGACGACCCGGACAATAACTGGATGCGCTTTGCCAAGAGTATTATCTGCGACACCGACGAAAAAGTGCTCGAAAAGATGATTCCCCCGATGCTGAACGTCGCCATCAACAGCTACGATGTCCGCATGGCAAGTATTGAGAAGTACGGTTGCAATGTACCGTGGGCAATCCTGATGGACCCGACCGCTGCCTGCAACCTCAAATGTACGGGTTGCTGGGCTGCCGAGTACGGCCACTCGAGTTCGCTCTCCTATGATGATTTGGCAAGAATTATCCGCCAGGCGAAGGAGCTCGGCACTTATATGTTCCTTTACACCGGCGGTGAGCCGACGATGAGAAGAGCGGATTTAATGCGTCTTTGCCGCGAGAATCCCGACTGCATCTTTATGAGTTTCACCAACGGCACACTCATCGACGACTCCTTTGCGGATGAAATCGGCGAGGTGGGCAATTTCTTCCCCGCTTTCTCCATCGAAGGCTACGAGGCAGAGAACGATTTCCGCCGCGGCGAGGGCACCTTTAAGAGATGTACCGCTGCGATGCAAAGACTCAAGGACAGAGGTATCCCCTTCGGCGCCTCCCTCTGCTACACAAGCAAAAACACCGATGTTCTCTCATCGGATGAATACATCGACTGGCTGATTGAAAAGGGCGTTAAGTTCGCCTGGTTCTTCACCTATATGCCGACCGGAAACGGCGCCGTCAAAGAACTGATGGTATCGCCTGACCAGAGAGCACTGATGTATAAGAAAATGCGCGAATGGCGTGAGACAAAGCCGATTTTCGCGCTCGACTTCTGGAACGACGGAGAGTACGTACAGGGCTGTATCGCAGGCGGACGCCACTATTTCCACATCAATTCAAACGGCGACTGCGAGCCGTGCGCGTTCGTGCACTACTCGAACGTCAATATCAAAGAGTGCTCCGTGCTCGAAGCACTGCAGAGCCCGCTCTTTATGGCGTACAAGAATAATCAGCCGTTCTCGAACAATATGCTGCGTCCCTGCCCCGTGCTCGACAACCCCGGCGCTATCAGCAAAATGGTTGCCGAAACCGGCGCATACTCCACCGAAATGCAGCATCCCGAAAGTGCTAACGACCTCTTTGACAAGACCATCGACGCAGCGAAGGCGTGGAAGGTCAAGGCGGATGAGCTCTTCGACCGCGACGAGTACATCGCAAAGCATGTCAAGGATGAGAATATGTACAACTACGAGAAGGACGACTCTGAGCGCGACTTCAACGAATTCGAAAAAACAGAGGCGTAAGCATTCCCAAAACTCAATCATTCAGGGGGCATATCCGACGATATGCCCCTTAAAGACATATAAGAAGGTGTCATTATGTTCTTCAAAAGAGGCAAAATAGAATATATCATCGCGGGACTCGGAAATCCGGGTAAGAAGTATGAAAAAACACGGCACAATGCCGGCTTTATGGCGCTCGACCTTCTTGCCAAAAAGGAAGGATTCGCGTTCAAAAAAGCGAAATTTCAGTCGCTGATTGCCGACGAGGTCATCGGCGGCAAGCGCTGTCTCATTATGAAGCCGCAGACGATGATGAATCTGTCGGGCGAAGCGATTATCGAGGCGGCAAACTATTATAATATCCCCGATGAAAACATCATTATCATCTACGACGATGTCTCCCTCGATGTCGGAAAAATCCGCGTGCGCCGCAAAGGCAGCGCGGGCGGTCACAACGGAATCAAGAGCATCATCTCCTGTCTCGGCAGCGAGAATTTCCCCCGCGTCAAAATCGGCGTCGGCAAGAAACCGACTGCCGACTACGATATGGTGAAATGGGTGCTCGGCGAGATTTCACCCGATAAGCAAGCCGAATATTATGACAAACTGATTCACGCCGTCGGCGCTACCGAAGAAATCATCTCCGACGGCGTTGACAAGGCAATGAACGATTTTAATTCCTAATATGAGCAGTTTCTCCAAAGTATTAGAACATCAGACAGAATTTATCCGCCTCGCTGAGAGCGCTACCCCTGGGGGTGCTCCCGTCGGGGCTATCGGTCTTACCGATATTAATAAGGTGCTCGTAGCCCACGCGCTCTGCGAACAGAAGGGGCAAAAGGCGTTTATCATCACGCCCGACGAGGCAAGCGCCGTCAGATTCTACGAGGATTTATCCCAGCTGCAAAAGGGCGTTCTCCTCTACCCGAAACGCGAATTCACCTTTCTGGATGTTGAGGGTATCAGCCGCGAATTCGAACAAATCCGTCTCGGCATTCTCTCCAAAATCATCAAGGGCGACTATTCGGCGGTCGTGATGTCCGTCGCCGCGGCGGTGCAACTCACGATGCCGCCCGCGGCGCTGAAAAGCCGCACCTTTACCATCCAAAACGGCGATGAAATCGACATAGAGGCGGTGACAGAAAGTCTGATTAAGGCGGGCTACACGCGGTTTGACCAGGTCGACGGCACGAGCCAGTTTGCCATCCGCGGCGGACTGATTGACATCTTCCCGCCCGGTGCTGACGAGCCCGTCAGAATTGAACTCTGGGGCGACACGGTCGACTCCATCACGCGCTTTGACATCGCGACGCAGCGCCGCGGCAAGATGGTGGACAGCGTTGAGGTTATCCCGTCCACCGAGGTACTCTTCGAAAACCGCATAAAACAGGCAAAAGCAATCCGCTCCCTCGCGGAAAAGCTGCAGGGCAAAGCGACCAAAGCACGCGAAAAACTCTACGCCGACTGCGACAAGCTCGAGCAGGGCATCTCCCTGCACTGCAACGATAAATATCTCCCCCTCGCATACAATTCTCACGGTATTTTTGACTATGCCGAGGGGTTGCTCCTTGTCTGCGAAAGTGCCAAGGTAAAAGAAAAAGCGGCGAACGCCGAAAAACTCCTCAGCGAAGAAATCAAATGGCTGACCGAGGACGGCGTATTATGTAAAGGTATTGACAAATTCACCCTCTCGTTCGAGGAACTTTGCCGCGCCTACGAAACGCGTGGCGCAGTCTATCTCGACTCGCTGCCGCGCGGCAGTTTCGACACCCCTGTCAAGGCGCTCTCGAATTTCAAGAGCCAGAGCCTCAGCGTCTGGTCGGGCACGCTCAGTCAGCTCAAAGACGAGCTCTACCCTCTCGTTAAAACGAACTACGCCGTCGTCGTGATGGCGGGCACATCGCGTGCGGGCAAATCTCTCGCCTTTGACATCGGAGAGATGGGATTCGACGCCGTATACTATGAAAAAGCGCCGCAGGAATTCGTGAAAGGAAAAGTCAGCGTCCTCACGGGCACGCTCTCCTCCGGATTCCAGCTTACGGATTGCAAATTCGCGCTGCTCACCCACGCAAAAGCAAATCAGTCGAAGAAAAAACACAAGCGCTTTTCCTCAAAGGATGCTGTCCGCTCGCTCGACGAACTGAGCGCGGGCGATTACATCGTACACAATGTGCACGGTATCGGCGTGTTTGAGGGCATCCAGACGATGGAAATCAGCGGCGTGCGCAAGGATTATATTAAAATCAGTTATGCCAAGGGCGACGCGCTCTATGTGCCCGTCACCCAGCTCGATATGGTATCGAAATACATCGGTCCGACTGATAACGCGCGCGTCAAAGTCAACCGTCTCGGCTCGGGCGACTGGAAAAAGATTAAGTCCCGCGTCCGCGAGAGCGTGCGCGATATGGCGAAGGAGCTGATTGCTCTTTACGCCAAGAGACTCAACACCAAGGGCTACGCCTTCAGCGAGGACACCGACCTGCAGCGCGATTTCGAACTCCGCTTTGAATACGAGGAGACGGAGGACCAGCTCCGCTGCGCCGACGAAATCAAGAGCGATATGGAAAAAAGCGCGCCGATGGACCGCCTGCTCTGCGGCGATGTCGGCTTCGGCAAGACCGAGGTCGCGCTGCGCGCGTGCTTCAAATGTATCGGCGACGGCAAGCAGTGCGCAATTCTCGTGCCCACAACAGTACTTGCGATGCAGCACTTCCAGACGGCGCTCAAGCGTATGCAGGCATACCCCGTCAGAATCGAAATGCTCTCTCGTTTCGTCTCCCCGACCAAACAAAAACAGATATTAAAAGACCTTGCCGACGGCAGGGTGGATATGATTGTCGGCACCCACCGCATTATCAGCAAGGATATTCAGTTCAAGGATTTGGGACTGCTGATTGTCGACGAGGAGCAGCGCTTCGGCGTGGCGCAGAAAGAAAAAATCAAGGAGAAATTCCCGAAGGTCGACGTGCTCACGCTCTCGGCGACTCCGATTCCGCGAACACTCAATATGGCGATGAGCGGTATCCGCGATATGTCGCTCCTCGAGGAGGCGCCCGGCGACCGTCAGCCCGTGCAGACCTACGTCGTCGAATACGATTTCGGAATGCTCGTCGAGGCGATGGAGAAGGAACTCGCCCGCGGCGGTCAGTGCTACTATCTCCACAATAATATCGACACCATCGATCACATCGCCGTACAGATTAAAAAGGCAATTCCCGACGCCGTTATCGGCGTCGCACACGGCAGAATGACCGAGGAGCAGCTCAGCGATGTGTGGCAGAAACTCATCAACGCCGAGATTGATATCCTCGTGTGTACCACGATTATCGAAACGGGCGTCGATGTGTCGAACGTCAACACCCTCATCATCGAAAACGCCGACCGTATGGGTCTCGCGCAACTGCATCAGATTCGCGGACGCGTCGGCAGGTCGTCGCGCCGTGGCTATGCCTACTTCACCTTCGTCAGGGGCAAGGAGCTCAGCGAAATTGCCCGCAAGCGACTTGAGGCAATCCGCGAATACACTGAGTTTGGCTCGGGTTTCAAAATCGCAATGCGCGACCTCGAAATCCGCGGCGCAGGCTCCCTGCTCGGCAACAAACAGCACGGGCATATGGAGGCAGTCGGCTACGATATGTATCTCAAACTGCTCGAGGAAGCCGTCGCCGAAGAAAAAGGCGAGAAGGAAGAGGATGCGACCGAACAGAACTGTCTCATCGACATCCCCGTTGATGCCAATATCCCCGAGGATTACATCACCTCTACTCCGCTGCGCCTCGAGATGTACAAGGCGATTGCGGGCATCCGCAGCGACGCCGACGCAAACGATGTTTACGACGAACTCACCGACCGTTTCGGCGTGCCGCCCGCACCCGTTTACGGACTGGTCGAAATTGCCCTACTGCGCAACACAGCTCTCTCGCTCGGCATTAACGAAATTAAGCAAAACGCGGGCGCTGTCAATCTGTATTTCGACGATGTGAAGGTCGAATACCTCGTTGCGCTGAATGAAAAAATGCGCAATCGTGCTACATTTTCCGCGGCAAAACGCCCGTATATTTCGATTAAACTACTCGGCGAAAATCCCGTCGACATCGTCAGAAACACATTAAATATTTTGCAAAATGCATAAAAATAAACACTTCGGTCAACACTATGACCGAGGTGTTTTACTATGTCTACATCAAAATCAAAAAATGAAAACAAAAATATCAAGGCGCTTTTTTCCGTGGTATGCCTTTGCATTATCTCGCTCGGGTTGATTGTCTACTTCTCGACGACATCAAACAGGGGCAGCGAAAACCAGGTAAATGAGCAGACCACACTCGAGGTCACGACCGAGGTGCAAAACCCCGTCACAATCAAGGAGACGACCACCGAGGCGCAGACCGCATCGACAACGAAGAAGGCGACGACGAAAAAAGCGGAGCCGTCCACAATGGAGCAGGGCGAGAACAATACGCCGTATAAGAGTTACTACAAATACCCGCTCGGCGAGGCAGTGGTAAACGGTTACAGCGAGGAACTCGTCTACGACAAAACGATGGGCGACTGGCGCGCACACACCGCAGTCGACTTCACGGGTAAGAAGGGCGACGAGGTTGTCGCCATCAACGACGGACTCGTGCTCGATGTCTACAAGGACAATATGTACTCCCAGGTTGTCGTCATCGACCACGGCGGCAAACTCGTCGCGAAGTACTACGGACTCGACAGTGTCAGCGTCAAGAAGGGCAATTATGTCAATATCGGCAACAAAATCGGTACGCTCGGCAAAATTCCTGCCGAGGATGCACTCGGTACGCACCTGCATCTCGTCACCGAACTTGACGGAAAACCCGTCAACCCCCTCGATGTAATGGGCAAAACGGAATAAAAATATCCCGACATTTTGTCGGGATATTTTTCGTTTTGAGCACAGACCGCAGTAAAAGAAAAACGCTCCCTTGCGGAAGCGTTTTGTAATTGAAGCAATTATCTCTTTGAGAACTGTCGAGGCGTTAAGAAAACAGTCCGGCGGACTGTTTTTAGCTTCGACCGCAGGAGCTATGCTCCGAGGACCCGCAGTGACAAGTCGTTCGTAAAAAAACGTCCTTGCTTTTTGCAAGGACGTTGTAGTCTGAAAGATTATCTCTTGGAGAACTGCGGAGCACGGCGTGCTGCTTTGAGACCGTACTTCTTTCTTTCCTTCATTCTCGGGTCACGAGTGAGGAAGCCTGCCTTCTTGAGTGTAGGGCGGAGGCTCTCATCGTACTGAAGGAGCGCTCTGGAAAGACCGTGACGGATAGCACCTGCCTGACCGGTTACGCCGCCGCCGTTTACACGGCAAACGATGTCGAACTTTTCAGCAGTGTCTGTAAGAGCGAGAGGCTGACGAACGATGAGCTTGA
>SVOG01000048.1 GCA_015066525.1 Oscillospiraceae bacterium
ATTTGCTTCACAAGGCATTAAGGTCTATGCGTACCACACCATCGTACCCGTGCCCGTTCTTTCGTTTACGACTCGTTATCTCGGATGCGACGCGGGCGTGATGATTACCGCTTCGCATAATCCTAAGGAGTATAACGGTTACAAGGTATACGATGCAAAGGGCTGTCAGTTCTGCACCGAGGATGCGAAAAATGCCATCGGTTATATCAACGCGATTGAGGATTATAAGTCGATTTATGATAACTGTAAGTCGAAGGATGCTTATATTGCAGACGGCAGTATCGTACCGATTTATGAAAACGAACTCGCTGCCTTCATTGACGCTGTAAAAGAGCAGAGCGTGTATGAAGAAAAGAGCGATATTAAAATTGTGTACACGCCGCTCCACGGCACAGGTCTTGTACCCGTTACCAAAGTACTCGAAAATCTCGATGTGACCGTGCTCGAATCTCAGCGCACACCCGACGGACATTTCCCGACTGTAAAGTCTCCGAACCCCGAGGACCGGGCGGCGCTCACTCTCGCGATTGAAAAGGCAAAAGAAATCGGCGCTGATTTAGTGCTCGGCACCGATCCCGACTGCGACCGTGTCGGCATTGCCGTTCGAAACGGTGACGACTTCGTTCTCTTTACGGGGAACCAGACGGGCGCGTTGTTAGTGAAATTCATCTGTGAGATGCATAAAACGCAATTAAACGCAAAATCCACCCTTGTCAAGACGATTGTCACCTCCGAACTCGGCGCCAATATCGGCAGAAGCTACGGCGTACAAGTCGAGGAAACCCTCACCGGCTTTAAGTATATCGGCGACAAGATAAATAAATTTGAAGCCACGGGCAAGCAGGAGTTCGTTATCGGTTATGAGGAGAGCTACGGCTACCTCGTCGGTACCCATGCGCGCGACAAGGACGCTGTCGTGTCCTCCATGCTCATCTGCCAGATGGCAGCGTGGTATAAGAATCACGGCAAAACCCTCGTCGACGGGCTGAATGAGATTTACGATGAATTCGGCTACTATCTCGATTACCTCGATTCCTTTGTGCTCAAGGGCAAGGATGGCGCCGAGAAGATTCAGAGCCTGATGGTTACGTTCCGCAATAAAGGCGAGGAACTTCTTGACGGTATCAGCGAAATCATTGACTTCAGCACGGGTATCCGCGATTTGCCGAAGGAAAATGTGCTTAAGTATCTCTTTACCGACGGCTCCTGGATGGCAGTCCGTCCGAGCGGCACCGAGCCGAAAATTAAAGTATACTATTCGATAGTCGATGAAAACCGCGACCGCGCACAGGCAAAACTTGATGAAATCCGTAAAGTGATGACCGCAATCATTAACGCATAGGTAAGATTTATGACAGTACAAAATTATGTAGAAACCGTTCTCCAGCCGAAACTCCAGGGCGACGGCGGCTGGGTGGAATTCGTCAGCCTCGAGGATAAAACGCTCACCCTCGTATTTCGCGGCGAGTGCTCAAAATGTAAAATTCTTCATCGCTGCTGCGACTGGATTGAAGAGCAGATAAAGATTGATTTGAAAAAGAATGTCAGGGTCAATGCCATTCGCAAGAGACCGTATTTTCAGGATGTGTAAGGAGGGCGCATATGGCACATATTAAAGTCGAACGGCGCTCCATGCGTCCCGAAGAATGGACGGCGATGCGCTTTGCGTGGCTGAAACGCTACATTTACAGCGAAAAATGGGAGATTGAAAATCTCCTGATTCGTGATGCGCGCCAGGTCAGCGAGATGGAATTTGAGTACTACTCCGATGACTATCGACCGTTGAAGAGGGGCGATATGTACTTTACCCCCGACGGTACGGCGTTTATGAAGGCGGATGTTGACGTTCCGACGCATCTGCGCGGCAAAGAGCTCTGGCTTTCGCTCAAAACGGCGGCGGAAATCTGCGTCAAGATTAACGGCAAATTCATCGGCGGCGTCGACCCGAACCGCGAGCGTATGCTTCTTACGCCTTATATCAACGACGGCGAGACCCTTCATATCGAAATGATGGGTTATAACCGCTCCAAACCCGATGACGAGCGTAATCCCGAGTCCCTCTCGGTGCGCGGCTGCCGTCAGATTTTTGAGGGCGCGTACCTCTGTACCGTGAATCATGAGGTACAGGATTTAGTCTATGACTTTGAACTGTTTTCCGACATCGCCTCTTCCGAGATCTTTAACGAGGACTACCGCGCATTTCTCGTGCGCGAACTGAATCAATGTATGAATTTCATTGATTTCGACGGTGACGAACTGACGGGCGTGAGGGAAGCCAAGCAGTATATGGACGAGGTGATTTACGCTAACGATAACTATAAAGGTGCGGGAGACGTGGCACTGATTGCACACTCCCACCTTGATATCGCATATTATTGGCGCAGAATCCACGCCGTGCAGAAGAATCTGCGTACCGTCCTTATTCAGCTGCGCCTGATGGACAGGTACCCGGATTTCAAGTATACCCACACGCAGCCTTATGTTTACGAAACCCTCGAGAAATACTATCCCGATGTGTTCGAGGAATTGAAGGAGAAGGTGGCGCGCGGTCAGTTTGAACCCGTCGGCGCGATGTATGTGGAGCCCGATTGCAATATTCCGTCAGCCGAGTCACTGATTCGTCAGTGTCTCTACGGCCAGCAGACCTATCAGCGTATGTTTGGCAAGCGGGTGAATAACGCGTGGTTGCCCGATGTGTTCGGCAATAGCTGGATTATGCCGCAGATTCTTAAAAAAAGCGGCGTCGATTATTTCGTCTCAAATAAGATGTCCACCTGGAACGATACCAACCGTTTCCCGCATAATAACTTCATCTGGCGCGGTATCGACGGCAGCGAGGTGCTTGCCTGCGTTCCGCCGACGCATTTCATTACATGGAATGCTCCGTCACAGATTCAGGACAACTGGGAAGCCTATATTGATAAGGACACCGGCGGACAGACGATGAATATGTTTGGCTACGGTGACGGAGGCTCGGGTTGTACCGAGGAAATGATTGAACTGATGCACCGTTTTGACAAGGTCTCGATTATGCCGAAATGCGAGCATATGGGCGGCGCGGAATTCCTTGAGCGCAACCTTAGGAATAACGAGAACCTTGCCGTATGGGACGGTGAACTCTATCTTGAGATGCACCGCGGCACTTTCACTACAAAAGCAGAAATGAAGGCAGCAAACCGCCGCCTTGAGTATAAATTCCGCAATGCCGAGATTGTATCCGTGATGCGCGGCGAAGATAATCAGAAGCGTATCACCGCGCTTTATAAGAAATTTCTCATTAACCAGTTCCATGATATTCTGCCCGGCTCCCATATCCATCCCGTTTATGAGGACGCGATGGCGGATTACCGCGAAATTGAAGCCGAGCTCGATGCCATCATCGGCACCGGCTCCAAGTATTTCAATACGCTGAATATCAGACGCGACGCGCTTACCTTTGTGGAAAATAAAAACGGTACCGCTACCCGAAAGGGCATAAAAGGCAACTGGCTCGTTCCCGACATTGCCCCGATGCAGTCCAAGGCATTGCGCTCTCTAAGGGGCGA
>SVOG01000049.1 GCA_015066525.1 Oscillospiraceae bacterium
CAACGAATAAATCCTTCAAAAAGGCGAAGAAGATTACCGTAAAGGGCAACAAGAATACCGCCAAAACCGTCAAAAAGCTGAAACGCCATAAGAGATACTACATCCGCGTGCGCACCTACAAAACCGTGGACGGCAAGAAGTATTACTCAAAGTGGAGCAAAGCAAAATCCATTAAAACGAAATAACCAAACGGGCGGGAAACCGCCCGTTATTATTGCGTTTCGTGGCTTATTTTCTGCGTTTCGCAGCACCGAGTTGACCTTTTTCATTAAAGGTGTTATAACATAGTTACATCAGGCACACAAAGGAGATGTTTATAATGAAAAAAGTAATGAGTATGGTATTATCAATCGTGATGCTCATCACGATGCTGTCAGTCGGTTTTTCTGTACAGGCGGCAGGCAAGTCGTCGATATATAAATACTGTGCTGTTTATGAAAAAGATGATGAAGGTCACTATGTAATTGTTCAAAAGCCCGAGTCGTATTTTGACAGTCTGACGACAGTTTACAATTATTATGATGAGAATACCAACACCCTCTATATTAAAGGCAAGGGCGAAATTCCATTCACTTATCTGAGCCTTGATAACAAGCCTGTTAACGAGGATGGTATAGACGAGGATTATGAATGGGATTATCCTACCATCGGCGACCCCGATATTTCGGAGACCTTCGGCAAGCTCGAAGAGGTGAAACACCTTGTAATTGAAGATGGTATAACCAGTGTCGGAATCAAAGCGTTTGCAAATTCGCTGCCAAATTGCGAAACGCTCACCCTGCCTTCAAGTCTTAAGAGAATTGGCGTAAACGCCTTTAGCGACTGCGGTTTTAAGAGTGTTAATTTCAGCAAGGGTATTGAAAAGATAGACGCATATGCTTTTTGTGACTGCAAAAATCTTGAAAACTTTGCACTGCCGAACACCTTAAAAAGCATCGGTGTTATTTACGGTTGTGATGCACTTGAAGAAATAAGAATTCCCTCAAGCGTAAAAGGTAATGCGTCAATTGTGTATTGCAATTCACTTAAGACGGTGGTATTTGGTCAAAAGAGCGGCGTTATCCTAACAGAATTCGGCGGTTCGGCTGTTCACGGCTGTCCAAACTTAGAATCACTTTACATTTTGCAGAAGACACTGAAAAAGCTTGATTGGACAAAAATTAAGCCGGATAAATTCTTCAATAACAATGACAGCTTTGAAGTGAACGATTATTATTCCTGTCCGAGCATCCTGAATGGCTGTCCGAAAGCAACGCTCTATGCATATTCCGGAAATTACGACTATATTAAAGCGGCAAAGTGGCGCAAGATAAATTACCGACTGCTTGACGCACCGAAGGCGGTGACGAAGCTGAAGGCTGCGAAGGTAACGGCAAACAGCATTAAGCTGACCTGGAAGGAGAGCAAAAACGCCACCTTCTACAAGGTGCAGCGCTACTATTACGGCAAAAAGAAGTGGGAAACGCTGGCGAATGTAAAGGGTACTTCCTACACTGTCGAGAAAATCAGCTCGGCATCCACTTATAAGTTCCGTGTAAAGCCCGTTAACAAGACAAAGGCTACCTACGAAGCGGGCAAGTACGCGTATGTCAACGCCACCACCAAGCCTGCGATGACAAAAAATGTCAAGGTAAAGAAGTCGGCAGGCAAACTCAAGGTCAGCTACTCCAAGGTGAAGAACGCCACGGACTACCAAATTTACATCAAAACGGGTAAAAACGGCGAATACAAAAAAGCCGGCACCACCACAAAAACCGCATTTACAACTGCCAAGCTGAAAAAGGGCAAGAACTATTATGTAAAAGTCCGTGCCCGCAAAAAGGTTTCAAAGGGTAAGTACACCTACGGTGCGTATTCCAAAGAAATCGCCATTAAAATATAGCTGAACATATTTACTGAGCCGTTTCTGTATGAAACGGCTCTTTTTATATAAAAACAATCATATATATGATTGACAAGTGCTTAGCGGCGTATTATAATGTAATTGATTAACAGCGTTAATTAATTACCTGAGGAGTGATTTGATTGCTTAGATTTGAAGCACGCGACAAGGCGCTTGACATTCTCCGTAATGACAGCGTCATCCATACTTTGTGCGACAGTGAAAACGGCGTCTTTCCCGTATCCGTCGGCAGGGGCGAAAACAGTTATTCGATGAATCACGGCACCTTTAAGATTAAGGAGAAGATTATCGAGAAACTGCCCTGCACCGTGACGGCGGTAACCGCCGAAGAGGGGAGCGCTGCGATTTCGCTCAAGACTGTCAACGGCACCGAGGCAAAGATGCTGCTGACCGCCGACGGCGACAGAGTGCGGTTCGATTTTGAAGGCTTTGAGGACTTTAACCGTATGTGGGTGCGCCTTCCTGCCGAGGAGGACGAGTATATCTACGGCAGCGGCGAACTCTTTTCTGAGTTCAATATCCGCGGCAAGAACGTTAACGTCTGGGTAGCCGAGCATATCAACGCCGTCCAGATTGCGAAGAAACTTGTCAAGCAGGTATTCGGACTCAGGGACTCGACGCGCAAGCAACCCTTTGAGAAATACGAGACCTACTACGCGCAGCCGACCTTTATCAGTTCACGCAAGTATTTCCTGCACAGTCTGACGACCGCGCGCAGCGAATTCGATTTGACCGCGGCAAATGTCCATACGGTGAAATTCGACGAAATCGCGCCGTTTTATATCGGCTTTGCCGACACCTTTGAGGACCTGATGACCTCGCTTACCGACATCGTCGGACGGCAGCCGGAGCTCCCCGACTGGGTCTACGATGGCCAGATTATCGCGTCCCAGGGCGGCACCGGGGATTACGACGCCGCTATCAGAACGAGCGAGGAGTATAACCTCCATATGAACGGTATCTGGATTCAGGACTGGGAAGGCAGGCGCGTGACCGCCGCCGGCAAGCAGCTTTACTGGAACTGGGAATGGGATTCGGAACTCTATCCGGGACTTGACGAGCGTATTCGCGAGAATAATGCAAAGGGAATCCGCACCCTCGGTTACATCAACCCCTTCCTCGCCGTCGAAAAGCCGCTTTATAAAGAAGCGAGTGAAAAAGGCTACTGCGTGAAGGATAAGGACGGCAAGGATTACCTCGTCACGATTACGACCTTCCCCGCGTCGATGGTCGACCTGACAAATCCGGATGCGTGGAACTGGCTGAAGAATATTATTAAGAAAAATATGATTGAGTTCGGACTCTCCGGCTGGATGGCAGACTTCGGCGAATATCTGCCGACGGATTGCGTGCTGTATAGCGGTGAGAATCCCGAACTTGTGCATAATACCTGGCCCGCGCGCTGGGCACAGCTCAACCGCGAGGCGGTCGAGGAGAGCGGCAAACTCGGCGAGATTATGTTTTATACCCGCGCCGGTTTCAGCAACACGCCGCAGTATTCGACGATGATGTGGTGCGGCGATAATCATACTGACTTTTCCATTGACTTCGGTCTGCCGTCGGTCATTCCTGCAATGCTCTGTCTGACCTGTTGCGGTTTCGGACTGTCGCATAGCGACATCGGCGGCTATACCTCGTTCTTTAACCTGAAACGCAGCGAGGAACTCTATATGCGCTGGTGCGAGATGAATGCCTTTACGCCGTTAATGCGCGGCCATGAGGGACTGAATCCCGATTGAACGCGCAGTTTGATTCAAGCTTGGATATTCTGCACCACGGCTCTAAGATGGCGGGCATCCACAAGGCGCTGAAACCGTATCTCAAGGACGCGGTGAAATACAATAGCGAGAAGGGTGTCGGCGTTGTCAGACCGCTCTTCTTCTACTACGATGAGAAGGAAGCGTATGAGCAGGCATATTCCTATCTGCTCGGACGCGATATTCTCGTTTCTCCCGTGATTCGCCCCGGCACGACGAAGAAGGAAGTCTACCTTCCCGACGACGAGTGGGTGCATCTCTGGAGCGGCAGGGAATATACCGGCGGTAAGATTATCGTAGGCTGCGAACTCGGCGAGCCGCCCGTATTCGTCAGAAAAAATGCCGAGGTTCTCGGCACATTAAGAAAGGCAATTATAGATAATACAGATATATTGGAGGCATAAAAAATGAAGTATTTTCTTGACAGTGCAAAGATTGATGAAATCCGTGAGGCGTATGATACCTTTGGTATCGACGGTGTAACCACCAACCCGAACCACATTAGGAATTCGGGAAAACCGTTTTACACGGTGATTCAGGAACTCGCCGATTTCGTGAAGGAAAAGGGTATTGAAGGTTGGGAAAAATTTCCGATTTCGGTGGAGATTAATCCCCATCTTGACAATGCCGACGAAATGCTCGAAATGGGCAAGAAGATTGCCGCAATGAGCAAGTCCTTTGTGATTAAAATTCCCTGCACCGAAGCGGGTATTGAGGCAGCGCGCAAGATGGAGCAGCTCGGTATCAGAACGAATCTGACCCTCGTTTTCTCCCCGTCGCAGGCGCTGATTGCTGCGAAGAATCAGTCGCTCTTCGTATCTCCCTTCATCGGTTGGAAGGAAAACAGCGGCGAGGACTGCGCGCAGTATATTCAGGATATCGTTACCATTTATGAGAACTACGGTTACTACGGTGAGACCCAGATTATTTGTGCGGCGGTCAGAAACGGCAAGCAGATTGTTGACTGCGCCGTTGCCGGTGCCGACATTGTTACCGCAGGACTGCAGGTGTTTAAGGACAGTTTCTATCACGCGTTCACCGACTACGGACTTAAGAAATTCCAGGCAGCATGGGATAATACGATTACAGATTAATAAAAGGAGATTAAGAAGATGAAAATCGGATTTATCGGACTCGGTATTATGGGCGAGTCCATGTGTGAAAATATTGTGAAAAAGCATAATGACGAGGTATTCTGTTCCGACCTCAACCCCGCACAGGTTGAGAAACTCGTCTCCCTCGGCGCAAAGGGTTGCGCGTCCAATATTGAGGTAGCGCAGAAGGCGGACGTCGTCATTTCCATGGTGCCGAAATCGGAGCACGTAAAGGCGGTTTACACCGAACTTCTCCCCTATATTACGGAGGATATGATTTGCATTGATATGAGCACGATTGACCCGTCCGTTTCAGTCGAGTGCGCGAATATGATTAAGGCAAAGGGCGCGCAGTTTGCTGATGCTCCCGTGGTGAAATCCAAGCCCGCTGCTATTGCAGGCGAGCTCGGCATCCTTGTCGGCTGCGACGAGAGCCTCTACGAGACGATTAAACCCATTCTCCTCTATATGGGTTGCAATGTTATCCGTATGGGTGAAAACGGTGCCGGTCTCGCGATGAAGATTTGCCATAACACACTTTGTGCCGAGATTCAAAACGGCGTCAACGAAACCCTCCTTCTCGCACGCAGTATGGGCATCACTCCCGAGCAGTTCCACACTGCAGTTTCCTATGGCGGCGCGCAGAACTTCTATCTCGACGCGCAGTGGGAAAATATCGCGAAGGAGAATTATACCACTGCGTTCTCACTTGAAAACGAGCGCAAGGATTTAGGTATCTGTCAGAGCCTTGCAGAGCAGCAGGGTATTGCAATGCCCGGTGCGGACCACGCAAAATCCATTTACGACAAGGGCTTCGATGCCGGCATCGGCAAAGAGGACTGGCGTGCGACTTATAAGGTTGTCAGAGGCGACTATGATTAATCATCTGAATAAAGTCAACGATGTGACGGTATACAGTGTGTTTGACGATGCGTTCAAACCATATGGCAGAATTGTAAAGGGATACGACTTTACAGAACTTTGCACTTATATGGAAGAGCATACCGCTATTCCCGAGAGCGGCAATGTCTATTTCCCGAGTATCGCGGAGATGGAGGCGTTCCCCGTTTTTGACACAGTGCGTGATACGCTTTACGGCGGAATGCCTGTTCAGTTCGGCTACTGCAACGGCAGAAACACGACCTATAACGGTTTCGAGTACCATAAGGGCAGCGAAATCAATATCGCCGTGACGGATTTTATGCTCGTGCTCGGGCACACCTGGGAAATTGAGGACAATCAGTACTTTGTCGGTAAGGAAAAGGTCTTTTTCGTCCCGCAGGGTACTGCTATTGAGATGTACCAGTCGACGCTCCACCTCTCACCCTGCCGTGTGACAGACGCGGGATTCAAGGATATCGTTATCCTGCCGCGCGGCACGAACACACCGCTTGACGCCAAAGAGAATACGACTGACCCCGAGAGCGCGCTGCTTTTACAGAAAAATAAGTGGGTGCTCGCCCATAAGGATCGCGAGCCTCTCGTAAAACAGGGCGCGCATATCGGTCTCATCGGAGAAAACAAAGAGCTTAAATACTAAATTATACAGAGGACTCATTATGGACTTTGAATATTTATATATCCCCATCGGCGTGCCGACCTTTCATCTTGAGAGTGCCGGCGCCGAGTTTGAAAAATCAATCCATCTTTTGCACGAACTTGACGACGCGGTTAAGGTTCCTGACGAGATGCTCCTCAGCATTGACAAGTTAAATGCCTTTACAGAAGGCAAGAACCCCGACCTCGTCATCGTGCAGAATATCACCTTTGCTAACGGTGCGTATATCGCCGAGGTGCTGCGCAGATTTGACTGTCCCGTCCTGCTATGGACGCTGCGCGAGCCCGTAATCGACGGCGGCAGACTCCGTCTGAACTCGCTGACGGGTGCGTTCTCAGCGGCGAATGTGCTACATAGCTTTAACCGCCCGTTTGAGTATGTTTTCGGCGCTCCGACGGAGGATGAGGTGAAGCATAAAATTGCTGCCACCATTCGCGCTGCAAGGGTGAAAAAGGCAATGAAGAGCCTTAACATTCTCCAGGTCGGTCATACCCCGCAGGGCTTCGGTTTTGGCAGGGCGATGGATATGGAGATGATGACCGTTTTCGGTGCAACGCTGAATTCCATCGAGGCGCGCGAATTGATTGACAAGGCAAAGACCTTTACGGACGAGGACGTCCAATCCTGTCTCAACGACGCAAAGGGTAGAATCCGTAACCTTGATTCCATCAAGGAAAAGAATGTGCTTGACTTCGCACGACTTTACAGAGCCTATGACGAGTATGTGAAGGCAAACCATATCGGCGCACTTTCTTCGCGCTGCTGGCCGGATTTCTTCACCGCATTCGGTACACCGGTTTGCTCGGTGCTTGCGATTCTGAACGACCTCGGCGTTGCTGCCGCTTGTGAAGCGGACACCTATGGCGCGCTGACGATGTATATCTCGCAGTTCCTCACCGGAAAACCCGCCTTCTTCGGCGACCCTGTTTCAATGGACGAGGGCGAGAATACCGTTACCTTCTGGCACTGCGGCACGGCTGCCTGCTCGCTCGCACGCGAGGACACGGGTGCTTGCGCCGGATTGCACTGTAACCGCAAAATCGGGCCGACGCTCGAGTTCGGCTGCAGGGCGGAGGAGAGGGTTACCATCTTCCGAATCGGCAAGAAAGCGGACGGTACTTTCCGCTTCTTCATCAGTGAGGGCAGGGCGCTCGACAAACCGCAGCAGTTCTTGGGCACTTCGATTGTCATTCAGACTGACGGCGATGCGAAAGACACCGTATACAGCGCTGTCAAAGCGGGATGGGAGCCTCATTTTGCTGTCGCGATGGGCGGCATTGCGAATGAACTCGAGGCGCTTGCGAATATGCTTGGTATCGAGGTAGAAAAGTTCTGATGTTCAGTATCAAAGAGATACTATTTTTTGTAGTAGTTTTTGTTTCTAATGTCATACAGTGTATTACGGGATTCGCGGGCACAGTGCTCGCGATGCCGTTTTCGATTATGCTCGTCGGTTATAACACCGCGAAACCGATTCTGAATCTGCTCGGCATCGTGGTTTCCGTCGGCGTTGTGACGATTAATTTCAAGGCGCTGAACAAAAAGGAATTCTTCCGCATCATCGGCTTTATGCTCGTCGGAATGGTCGGTGGATTTCTGATTGTGCATTATTTCAGCGTCAGTCCCGCGATTCTTTATAAACTCCTCGGCGTGATTGTTATCGGGTTTATGGGACTTGGCTGTTACCACTCCTTTTCAAAGAAGTATAAGGAAAAGCAGGAAAAGGCAATGAAGGAAAATCGGCAAAAGACGAGTGTATGGTCGTTTGCCGTGCTCGCGATTGCGGGCATCGTGCACGGTATGTTTTCGTGCGGCGGACCGCTGATGGTCGTCTATGCCTCCGAGCATCTCAGGGGGCGCGATGAATTTCGCGTAACCGTTTCGGCGACCTGGTGCGTGCTCAATTCCATCATCCTGTTTTCGGATGTGCGAGCGGGCTGCTTCCATTCGAAAACGCTTGTCCTGACGGGTATATCGGTGGCGATTCTCTTTGCCGCGCTGTTTATCGGTAATTTGATTTTTCGCCATATGAATAAGCGCTGGTTTATGATTATTACCTATGTGCTGATGGGTATCAGCGGCGTATCACTTCTGATTAAGTAGGGATTTTATGAATTTGCAGTCACTGAAAACTGAAAATCGTTCCCTCATTCTCTACACCCTCAACCGCGAGGGTGCGCTTTCG
The DNA here is from genome assembly GCA_015066525.1 of Oscillospiraceae bacterium. Taxonomy (GTDB): domain Bacteria; phylum Bacillota; class Clostridia; order Oscillospirales; family Acutalibacteraceae; genus Eubacterium_R. The sequence goes on from SVOG01000049.1 coordinate 8,498, forward strand.
CGTAAGGAGCTCGCAGCCAAACTCGGGCTGACCCCCGCGGCGGTGACGAAGATTTGCGCGGCGCTGATGGACGAAGGTTTTATCAGGGAGTGCGGCGCTGCGGATAGCGAGGGCAAGACGGGACGGCGTGAAATTCTGCTCGAACTCACTCTTGACGATAAACTCTGCTTCGGCATCAATGCCGAAAAGGACGGCGTTACCCTTTCAATCGCAGCGCTCTCGGGCAGACTGGTTGCCAAGAAACGCCTGCCGTTTACGACTGACATTAACGAGGTTATCCGACAGGGAAGCGCGTTTTTGCAGCAGCACGCTGATAAACGCGCGCGTATTATCGGCGCGGGCGTCTGTATTATCGGGTCACCGGATGAGGATGATTTCGGTATTTGGAAGGAGCGCGACCTTGACAAGAAACTCGGCGGCGCCTTTGCAATGCCCGTTGTGATTGAAAATAATGTCAAGGCGTTTGCCGAGGGTGAACTCCTCTTTGGCAGTAGTAAGAATACGGGCGCGGTCCTCTTCCTCAAATGGGGACCGGGTGTCGGCTCGGCGATTATTGCAAACGGCAGAGTTTTTTCCGGTAATGATTCTTCTGCCACCGAAATCGGGCACTATATCGTCAATCCGGCGGGGCAGAAATGCCGCTGCGGTCGGTACGGCTGCCTCGAGACCGAGGTGAGCGAGGATGCCATACTCTCGGAACTCGGCACGAAACAAACACTTGACGAAACGCTGAAAAATTGCGATAATGATACTGTAAATATACTTGACCATAAGATTAATATGGTCGCTCTGGCGCTGACCAACACCGCCACAATACTCAATACGGATAATATTGTTTTGTTCGGAACAATGTTTCATAATGATTTTGTCGCAGATAAACTGATTCGCCAGTGCCTGCGGTACAACGCGAATCTCAGCCGCGATATGCTCGAGGTATCGCCGCTGATGGACCGTGTCGATTATATCGGCTCGGTAGCTGTCGCGGCAAAAAAATTTTTCTTTGAAAGCGAGGATTAACAATGGCAGAAACAGCATTGACCCACGGCATTAAGTTTAAGGATAAAGTGGGCTACGCACTTGGTGACGCGGGAGGACTGCTGACCTTCTCACTCATCGGTGCCTTTCAGAATAAGTTTTATACCGACGTTCTCGGTATCAGTCCCGGTAAGATTCTGGTACTGATTCTTATTGCCCGAATCTGGGATGCGATTAACGACCCGCTCTGGGGCGCGTTCATCCAGTCGAGAAAACCGAGCCCCAAGGGACAGTTCAGACCGTGGATACTCGGCTTTTCCATTCCGCTTGCTGTCAGTGCGGCGCTGATGTTTTTGAAGATTCCGGGATGGACCGAGACGAAATATCTCGTTTACGCCTATGTCACCTATATCGCGTACGGTATGATGTACACGGCGGTCAACATCCCTTACGGCTCGCTTGCATCGGTTGTCACCGACGACGAACTTGAGCGCTCGTCGCTCTCGATGTGGCGCAGTATCGGCGCAGGTGTCGGCGGACTGCCTGGCACCATCGTCCTTCCGATGATTGTCTACACCGTAGTCGGCAAGTATCCCAACGGCACGAATATCCAGGTTCTCGACGGTACCAAACTGTTTTGGTGCGTTCTCGTACTTTCGGCAGTGTCCGTCCTCGTTTATTTTGCACATTATAAGATGACGAAGGAGCGCGTGGCACCGCAGAAGAAGATTAAGGATAAGAACCATAATGCGATTGCGACACTCAAGGATTTATCGAAGAACAGAGCGTTCATTATGCTCTGCATCGCGTCGATGCTCCTTATCGCGTTCCAGTTCTATTATCAGTCGACCTATATGTATCTCTTTACCGATTATTTCGGAAAGTCAGGACTCTATGCGATGGTATCCATTTGCACTTATCTGCCGATGGCTATCTTCATCCCGATTATGAATAAACTCATCGTGAAATTCGGTAAGAAGGAACTCTGCGCCGTCGGTATGGCGTTTGCGACCGTAGCGGTCGTGCTTCAGTACGTCCTCAAGGGCGTTATCGTGCCGACCAATCCGGCAGCGCCGTATATCTTCCTCGGTCTTACCTTCCTTTCAGGTCTCGGACAGACCTTCCTCGTACTCGAAGTTTGGGCGCTTGTTATGGATGTTATCGACTACCACGAGGTGCGTACTGGCAAGAGGGAAGAGGGTATGGCTTACGCGCTCTTCTCTTTCACGAGAAAACTCGGTCAGACGCTTGCGGGTGTCGGACTGAACGCGCTTCTCGCCGCGATTGCGTATGACGGTACGATTACCCAAAACGGCGGCAAACTCTCCGCCGATGTCATCGCAAATCTCTATAAGATTTCGACCATTGTGCCCGCAATTATGCTTGCCCTGATGGCAATCGTTCTCTTCTTCGGCTACGACCTCAGTAAGAAAAAGCTCGCTGAGATTCACGACGAACTCAAGGTAATGAGAGCGAAAGAAAACGCAGAATAAACAATATGTAGGGAGCGATGACCACATCGCTCCGCTACTGATTATTAGGAGTATTTTATGGAAAATAACAAGGTGCATATCGGTTTCGGCTTTCATGTAAACTGCTACCATTCCTATCGCGGTGATACGAATGACAACCTCGGTTTCGGCTCGGATATCCGCATCATCCGCCAGATAATTGATGTGCTCAATCAGTGCAATGCCGAGGGTATCCCCGTTAAGGGTACCTGGGACAGCGAGAACTTCTTTTCGCTCGAGCGGATTCTCCCCGAATACGCCCCTGACATCATCGAAGGAATGAAGGAGCGCGTCACGAAATACGGTGACGAGAATATCATTATGGGATATTCAAACGGTGCTCTCTCCGCGATGAACGAGGAGGAATTCGAGGCGTCCATTGAGCTTGCCGTAACAAACGAGCAGGGAAGCGGATTGCAGGATATCTTCGGTGAGTACGAGAAAATCGTGCGCCCGCAGGAAGTGATGTTCACCCCCTCGCAGGTTACACTTTACAATAAGACGGGCGTGAAGGCGCTCTGTCTCTATTATTCCTGCGTGCCGTTTGACGCTTTTCGCACGATTGTGCCGAAGCTTCCCGATGAACTCGCGTTTAATCCGCTGACCTATACCTATAAGGGCGAGAGTATGACCATCCTCCCGACCTATAACAACTCGGATGTCTGCGATGCGGGATGCCTGCGCGCGTGGGCGAAGGAACTGCATCAAAAACAAATCGCCGGCGAGATTAACCACGATGTGTTTATCTTTATCAATATGGATGCCGACAGCCCGTTCTGGGAGCCGATGCCCGTCCCGATTATCAAGGGCAAAATCGCCAACTCCAACGGTATCGAGGGACTTGTCCGCGAGGTCGCCGACCTCGACTATGTCGTCTACGACACCCCGGGCGGATATCTGAAACATCACGCCCCGCTCGGCGAAATTGATTTCACTCACGATACGGCGGACGGTAATTTCACGGGTTACGCCTCGTGGTCGGAGAAACCCTATAACCGCAAAATCTGGACGGCTGTTGAGCGCGCGAGAGCGATGGCGCAGGTCAATGCCAAGAGCGATTTTGACGCGCCTTCCTTTAAGGACAGGGTGCTTCTGCTCTCGACAACACATTTCGGCTTGGCAACTCCCGTGCTGAATATTCAGCGCGAACTTAAGGCGAACGAACTCGCTGACAAGATTATCAGTGCTGAGAAAAACGCCCTCGAGGTGAATAAGAAACTGACCCTTCATAATATCACTCAGTCAACCTTCCAGTGCGTGCAGCTGAAACTGAATGTCGATGTCGACTCCGCTGCGCAGATTAAACTGAAGGCGAGCGGACTTGAGGACTACGCTATTATCCCGATGGATGATAAGTGCGACAGCGTCTTTGCTCTGATGCGCTTTAAGAAGGTACAAAAGCAGTACACCGTCGACATTTCCGTCGATATTCCGCGCGACCCGAAACCGCTCGACATTGACCTAAAGACCGACACCCTCGAGATTAAATTCTCCGTTCACGGTAATATTTACAGCGTGAAATCCTGCGGCAGAGAAATCGGCGAAAAGGATTTTCTCAGAAGCTTTATTACCTACGGCGGCAAGGAGTACGAGTTTGAGAAAACACTCGTCTCTCCGCTCGACCTCGGCGGCTCGGGAGAGGGACTGCGCGTCAGTGGTATTATTAATCTTCCCGCACAGACCGAGCAGGGCAGCTTCAACTTCGACTTCTTCAAGATGAAGTCGAGCGACGCCATCTTTGTGAGAACGAATGTCAATTACCCCTATACGCCCGAGACGACCTCGATTTCGACCGAGAACTCTTCTCTCGGCAGATTCAGCGATATGAAATGGACGGAGGCGGTACCGTTCCAGCTTACTCCCGCGCTCGACGGCGATATCCGCGTCATTAAGCGTAATTTTATGAGGGATATCTCCTCCTTCAGAACGCAGTCGCTCCCCGAGTGCGACGAGAAAAATCAGAGCCTCGCTTCCTTTAACCATCAGCTGACGGCGGGCGTTGTCGGGCTTGCGGATGAAAAAGGCGGACTGATTATCGCCAATTCCCGTCAGGTACTGAACTCAATGGCATACTGTCCGATGCGCCTTGATGCGGACAAGACCGTACATATGAATCCCTTTGGTCACTATTACGGCGAGCAGCGCCACCACTGGGGCAGAGCAAAGGACGAAATCCTTGCGACCTACACGATGATTACGCCTCAGGGCAAGTCCATCGGACCTGCCTATAACGGCAACAGCGAGACCGCAATGCTCGCGCTCTTCGATTTTGAAGGCGCAGATCCGACCGAAGCGCAGATGGCGGACGTCATTGCCTTTGCCGACGGCGCAGTCGCGACTGATAATGAGGTTGGCGCGCTGACTCCGTTTTACGGCGACAATGTAACGATTAAGGAGGCAAAAGCCGACGGCATCGAGGAAAACAAACTGATTAATCCCGTGTGGTCGGGACTTGCGGGTAACCTCAAGGACTACGCCACAAAGGGAACCAAGGCGGTAGCGCATATCGTTAAATCACAGATAAAATCGAGAAAATAAATAAGACAAAAGACCAAAGAGCGGGCGGATATTATCCGCCCGCCAGTCTTATTTATACTCCAATATTCTGACAACCAATCTTTCCTTCTTTGTGCTTCTGAGCACGGCGCTCATTCTGAATTTGCCGTATCCGCGCACAGACACCGTGTCGCCGTCTTTGAGCATCTGCGATGCGCCCGCAATCAGTTGATGATTGACGAATACCCTGTCCTGCAAAAAGAGTGTTTTTGCTGTATTTCTTGACAGATGATACAGCGCCGAGATAACAGCGTCCGCCCTGAGCGACGATACAATAATCTCTCTCGCCTCAGGCTCCTTTATCGCGCTTGCGGGAGGTGTGTCGAGCATCTTGCAGCTTACCGTTGTGTGTTTAATGCGCGTGAGGTTGTCGGCGATGTAGTCGCTCATCGTGTCGAGGCAGTAGAGATAGCCGCGGTTTTCGTCGACGATGATGTCGCCGAGCGTGCTGCGGTTGATGCCGAGATTCATCAGCGCCCCGAGAAAATCACGGTGCGTGAGCTTGTCGGCGAATTTCTGCTGCAAGGGCGCGATTTCCATACACACAATCGGAAAATCACTCTCCTTGACTTCATCGCCGAATCCAACGACGCAGCGCTCGGCACCGTCGTATCCGCCGAATACCGTGTGCAGCGTCAGTTCTCTCATGCTTTCGAGAATGCTGATTTCCTCCATCGTGAGGAAGTCCGAAAAGGTGCAGTAGTTGCGCTCAAAAGCCCGCTGCGAGAGGTCGGTGAGCCTGCTTTTCAAAAGTTCCGTCTCATTCATCGCCTATCTCCAGTACGGTCAGCGTGTCGCCGACCACCTTGAATTTGATTTCCCGGTGGGAAAACGAGAATCCGTATACCCGTTCGCTGTCGTTCTGATACGCCGGACGGGGGTCGTTTTCGAGTACGGTTTTCAGTACCGTCCATTTTTCGCCGAGGGATTTGATGACAGTTTCGTCAGCCTTCACCTTCAGCGTGTGAAACTCCGTTTTATCCGTGAATCCGCCGCTTGCCTCGGGATGTGCGTCGGAGTAAGGGATGTAGGGTTTGATGTCGTATATCGGCGTGCCGTTCATTAAGTCGGCGCCGCTGACGATGATTTTGCCCTTTTTAATTTCCTCTATCTTCACACATGAGAGTCCGAGATTATTCGGACGAAACGGCGAGCGCGTGGCAAAGACGCCCATCCTTACGTTTCCGCCGAGACGGGGCGGGCGCACGGTCAGCGCGTGTTGCTCGCGGATGTTTTCGCTGAATCCCCATATCAGCCAGATATGACTGAACTCTTCGAGACCTCTGAGTGCGTTTTCGTCGGCATATTCTTTTTCAAAGATAATCTCGCTTGTGATATGCGCCAGCCCGCTCTGGCGGGGGATGGCGAATTTTGAGGTGAAGTCGTTTTTTATCGTTGCGATGGGTTTGATTTCCATTGTGTTTTTTGTCCTTTTTGTCTAAATTTATCTACATTATAGCATATATTTCGTCAATTTTGAAAAAAAGATTGAATTTATGAAAGTTTTAGTGTATGATATAGGAGTAATATTTTGTAAATAACTTTGTAAGGAGAATTATTTATGGCAAAGGTTAAGGCAAAATCAGGTCTCAGCATAGTAAACAAGATTCTGTTTATTATCTTCATTATCCTGCTTATTGCGACGATTGTCATCGTTGCGCTTTCTTCACCGAAAGTGCCGGAGAAGGAGGATGCTGCAGCAGAATTCGTAGACGAGGTTAAGATTGAGGAATTCCAGCCCGGTACATACGGCGGCATTGAATTTGGCTCCGTAGACGATGTTGTGAAATATTATGTAGAATGCTTCAATTATAATAAGACCCTCACCGCTGACTATACCGAAAACGGCGAGGCAAAGAAATACTATAAACTTCTCGGCGACGAGACGCTCGAGGTACAGAACCTTCTCGTTGAGGGCAAGGCAAATGCCACGATTGATAAACTCGTACCGAGCGTACTCAGCGGTCTGTTCAAGGGCGCACCGAAGGGACTTCCGCCCGCAGCAAACCGTGACCCGGTTTATGATGACCGTGACGACGGACCGAACGGCTCAAAACTTTCCCAGAGAGAATCCCATCTCACCGCTGAGGATGTGCTCGCTTGTAATGTGAAGGATAACGGCGACGGCACCATCAGCATCACCATTCAGCCGAAGGCTTGCTATCTCTCAATGGCTGACCAGGATTCACAGGGTCGTTTCTTCAACGTACTCGGCGACATCAGTTCGACCGTTGAGTCCATCAGCGTACTGTCCTTCTCCGAGGGTACCATCGCGGAGAACTTCGTCGTTAACTATGCAGGTGGTAGCGGTACAGTTAAGGTGGACACCAAGACGAAGGAAATTGTCGAGGCTGACTACGAGATGGATGTACATATTGACGTTAAGCACGCGAATGTAGCCGTGCTCAAGGATAAGAAGGCATCGATGGATATCGTTTATAAGAACCACTTCCCGGCATCCGACGAATTCCTTCAGTCCTCCCGTGGCATAACCAGAAAATAATCTCAGATGACAGGGCGGTTTCACGACCGCCCTTATTTATTCCTATGACTCAATCCAAATTGACAAAACCTTATATGATATGGCTGATGGCGGCGTTTTGCTGCCTGCTGTGGGGCTCGGCGTTTCCGGCAATTAAGGCGGGGTACGCGGCGCTGTCCATCAACAACGCTGACACCTTTTCAATTATCCTCTTTGCGGGTGTGCGTTTTTTCGGCGCGGGTGTGCTGACGCTGATTATTTTCTCCTTTGTCGAGAGAAGACTGCTGATTCCGCGAAAATCCGACCTGCCGAAAATCGGCGTGCTCTCGCTATTTCAGACAGTCTTGCAGTATCTCTTTTTCTATCTCGGACTTGCATTTACCTCTGGTAGCCGTGCCTCGATTGTGAATAGCACGAGCGTGTTTTTTGCGATACTGATTGCGTCCCTGCTGTTTCATCAGGAGAAACTCACGGCGCAGAAATTCATCGGCTCTGCCATCGGTTTTGCGGGTGTCGTGCTCGTCAGTCTTGATGCATTTCGCACGGGCGGCTCGCTTCTCGGCGAAGGCTTTACTTTGCTTTCGTCGGTGTCGTATGCGTTCTCGTCCGTGTTTATGAAGAAATACAGTACCGATGCGTCGCCGGCAATGCTTTCGGGCTGCCAGTTTATACTTGGCGGCGCGGTGATGGTCGCAGTCGGTCTCCTCGGTGGCGGTAATATCAAAGACGCTGATTTGAAGGGTACCGCAATCGTTGTCTGGCTGATGCTCGTGTCGGCACTTGCGTATTCGATTTGGAGCATTCTGATTCGGTATAACAATGTGTCGAAGGTCGCAGTCTGCGGCTTTCTGACGCCGATTTTCGGCTTTGTGCTCTCGCTTCTGTTTGACAGTAGCTCTGCTGCGGGCGGCTTACTTGCTATTCCTGCGCTCGCCCTCGCCGTGTGCGGCATCATTATCGTCAACCAATCAAAATTTTATAATAAAAAATAAGTATTGATTTTAAGTAACAAGTATAGTATAATATTTGCGAAAAGAGTGCTTTTGCGTCTTTTGCGTAGCGTATGGGCCCTGTGCGACGGGATGCTACGAACCTTGTCAGGCGGGGAACCGAGCAGCAATAAGTGGATTATTCTGTGTGCCTCAGACAAGTCTGTACGCTATGCAAAGG
>SVOG01000050.1 GCA_015066525.1 Oscillospiraceae bacterium
CTTTAAGAATGTCTCGGCGCATCTGCAGTCCGCAGCATACGGCGTGACGGATAATATCGGCGGCTCCAAAGGCGTATTCTCTTACGGAAAGGTGAATATCGAATCGGGCAATGTCACGATTCACAGTAACGGCGACGCAGTGCGCTGCACGAGATTCTACCAGTATGGCGGTACTTTCACTGCCAATTCCTCCGCAGCAGACGGCATCGACGCCGAGAGCTCTATCAATATCAACGGCGGCAAATCGACCGTTACGGCGCTGAATAAGTCGTCGTTTAAGGTGCGACGCGTCAACATCCAGGAGCGTTGGGATGACGGCGAGCGCGTCAATAAGAACGATGCCATTCGCGACGGCAAAGGCGACGGCTTTTATATCGCCGGCGGCACCGTCAAGGGCGAGAGCAAGAAGGTGTCCGACTATAAGATGCACGCTGCACAGACCTCGTTTGTATGCCGTACCGTAAAGGTAACGCGCGGCAGCGCTGCCGAGGTAAAGGCACCGGTGAAATGGAATGTATCCTCCGTGGCTTCGTCCTCCAATCCCTGCGTGAAGTTTTTGTATTCCTCTCCGTCCGTTTCGGCTAAGAACTACGATGTGAAAGTCAACGGCACCTCCAAGGATTACCGATGGGAGTGGAGCGGTAAATACGGCGCTTGCTATGTGACATATTCGAATGCGAAATAGGACTTGATAGAATGAAAAAGTTTTTTGAGAAACTGATATCCCTGACGATTACGCTTGCCATGCTGGCAAGCGTGTTCGTCATTTCTCCCATGACCGCCGAAGCGGTGGATACGCCGAAGGACCTTGAGAGCTCCTCCCTCAGCTTCTGGGCGGACCCCGAAAACAGGATTATGCAGTCCGACCTGGACGCGTTCTCCGGCGGTGACAAGACCTCCATGGTCGGAGCAGTCGGCGTCTTTAAGCGCAGTAACAGTTCGGATAAATACTATCTGTTTCTGCCGTCGAATGCTGACTGTACGAGCCTTAAGGTGTGGTTTACTGCGAGCACGGCTACTGTTAACGGTAACGCGCTTCAAAGCGGTCAGCCGACTTCTGTTTTCAGTGACTGTAACAGCGGCGGCGCTATGCACGCCTATACGCTTATACTTGACGGTAACAGCTATGATCTCAATGTGATGAAGTCGGGCAATGTCGGCACTGTTTATATTGACACTGCGTCCGGCTCAATTTCCCGCATTACCAACAGCGATAATCATACCACATACGAATCGGGTACCATTATGGTGGTGAATCCTGACGGTACGATAGAGTATGACGGTGTTCTTGATAAAATGAGCGGTCGCGGCAACGGTACCTGGGGCACGGGTAATGTGAAAAACCCGTATAATATCAAACTTGCTTCATCGACGAAACTCCTCGGTATGCCCAAGGCAAAGAAGTGGTGCCTGCTTGCCAATGCCGGCGACGGGTCACTTGTTAAGAATCAGCTCACCTACGACTTTGCCGACTATATCGGCGTGAAGTATCAGCCGCATTGTAAACCCGTCGACCTCTATGTCAATCAGCAGTACTACGGCTCCTACAATCTTGCGGAAAAGGTTGAAATCAAGTCAAATCGTATTAACATCACCGATAACTATGAGAATCTCGAAATCGCGAACGGTACTGTCGACGAGAACGGTCTTGTCACTCCTGCCGATATGGATGCGCTTGGCTTGGCGACGAGGACAATTGACGCCAATAATAATACGACCTATTCTATCGAAACCGCATCCACCTATTACGGACATACGGTGGGCTCGCGGCGTTACAGCGCCTATAACACGGGCACGACTCTGCGTCCCGAATACACCAATATTAACGACCCCGACGATTTGACGGGCGGCTATTTGTTCGAACTTGAGATTTCGCAGCGCTGGGCTACTGAGAATGCCGGCTTTTGCGCTTATAACCGCCAGGGCTGGACGGTAAAGAGTAATGATTACATCAGCCGTCACCAGGTGGACTATTGCTATCATCTGCTTTATGCGCTCGGCAGTGCGCTTTATAACGGCGGCACGGTGCCGAGCGGCAGCACGACGACGAACTGCAGTTCTCTCGGCTACACATCGGGTATAGGCACGAATTACGGTGCGAAAAGCATTACCAATCCCGCGCCCGAGAGCGAATACATGGGCAAGAAGTGGAGCGATATTCTCGACAGCACCTCGGCTGTTAAGTTTTACTGGACGCAGGAATTTTTTAAGAATATGGACTCGTCCACCTCGTCGACCTATTTTTATAAGGATGTCGACAGTAAGGACGCGAAACTCTATGCCGGTCCGCTCTGGGATATGGATAATTCCATCGGCTACGGCAGAAACGGCAGCCGATGGGGCTATAGTTGGACGTCTACGGATGGCTGGTATACGAAGAATACGCGCATTTACCGCTGGAGAACGAGGGATAGCAACACCTCTTACAGCACGGATGACTACGCGCCCCTGTCTTTCTACGGCGCACTTGCGACGAATTGTACGGATTTCTGGCAGAGCGCCCAGAGCGAGTGGTTCCGCGTGGTTTCACCCGCCGTCAGCGTTCTGGTGAGCGATACGGACGACAGCGGCAGCGTGCTGCATAATGTCGATTACTATGTCGATACCGTGGCGAAATCCGCCGCGATGAATGCCTATAAAGTCAACGGCGCAGAGTCGGATACCGCCTATAATGCCGAAAGTATCAAAAATGAGATGCGAAACTGGCTCTCGGGCAGACAGACCTGGATTGACAGTCAGTTCAACAAGGTAAATATTGCCGATTGTACCATTCAGTCCGTACCGGACCAGAGCTTCACGGGCTCGCCTTCGACGCCTGCGATTACGGTTACTTATAACGGAGCTGAGCTGACCGAAGGTCTCGACTACACGGTCGAATATACGAATAATACCGCCGTCGGTAACGCCTTTGCTTCCGTTACGGGCAGGGGACTGTATACCGGTAATAAGAGCACTTCGTTTAAGATTGTGCGCGGCGGTCTTGCGGGAGATGCGACGATTCCCGAGGCTGCCTATGTCGGCGACACGCTCAGCGCGGTCTATACGAATGCAGACGGCGAGGAAATCTCGTCGTTCCTGACCTATCAGTGGTATCGTGACGGCACCGCCATCAACGGCGAAACGGCGCAGGATTATACCGTTACATCCTCCGACGAGGGCGCCAGCATTTATGTGAAAGTCAGCGGCGACGGCGTCAATCTCGCAAATTCGCTGAATTCCAATTCCTGCACCGTCCGAACGGGCACACGACCGGATAGCTATACCGAGACGCTCGCCGCGTGGGTATACGATTATTCCGTCAACCCCGACGCGCTGACGAATGTCAGTACCGACGGCGGCTACTGCTATGCCGCTACCGACGGACAGATGGCGGACGGCGCGACGCTTTCGGGCAGCGTGACCGCAACCGCAGAGTCCAAGATTAAGTGGTCGGACGACCTCTTCTCGAATAATACGACCGTCCTTGCGAAGGATTACTCGCCGATTATGGGTACGAGCAAGACGGATAATATTCCGTGGGGCGCGTATCCGTATTTCGAAACGACTGTGTCGACAAAGGGCTATGAGAATATCACCTTCTCGGCAAAACTCGGCGGCACGAACAGGGGACCGAGTACCTGGAAACTGCAGTACAGTCTCGACGGCGCGGCTTTTGCGGATATTGCGAATTCTACCTATGTGATTTCAGCGAATAAGTCAATGGAAGATTCGTTTTGCGACGTGGAACTTCCTGCGGCGTGCAGCGATGCGAATGCCGTGTATATCCGCGCTGTCGCTTGCGACGACGTGGCGATTAACGCGAAGTACCGCATTGTCGGCATTACGAGCGGTGACGCGTCCATCAATAATATTGCTGTTAAGGGTACGCGATTGACGGCGATTACGAGCCTCGCAGCGCCTACGATTATCAATCCATCGCAAAACGGCGACGGCAGCGTTCTCTTCGACACCGATACCATCTCGCTGAAGGATAATAACGGCGGCGCCGATGTTTACTATACCCTCGGTGGCAGTGAAGTGAAATACGGTGGTGCGTTCTCGCCCTTTGGTGAAAATGCCGTGACGGGCGATACCGTGACGCTGACTGCCTATGCGAAATTCGAGGATATCGTATCCGACCCCGTGACGGCGACTTATACCTTCGGCGGCCATGATATTAACCATTTCATATATGATACTTATACCGAAAATGTCAGCAGCGGCGCGCTGCATTCCAACGGCGGCGCGTATGACGGCAGTGCGACAATGACTGCGTATACCGACGGCAATTCGCAGTATGTGCCGCTCTGGAATGAGAAAAACGGCGCCTTTTCCATCGCGCCCGATGACGGTGCGCTCTGGAGCGACAATGCAGGCTATACGTTTGCCCTGTCCACGGCAGGCTTTACGAATGTCACACTCTCCGCGCGTGCGTATACCACCGCGCAGGGACCGAATAGCCTGACGCTGCGATATAGCCTTGACGGCGGCACCTGGTACACGGTGGAGCAGAATATGCCCCTTAGCGCAAACGGCGCTCTCGAGCAGTACCTTCTGACCTACGACCTGCCGGCAGCCTGCGATAATCAGAAGCGGGTGTACGTTCAGCTTGTCGCTACAGAGAATTTGACCCACGGCAGCAGTACTGTCGCGCAGACGACCCTTCACCATAACGCGTCCAAGGGTAATCTGTATATCAATTATGTCGTCTTTGGCGGCGATTTCAGCGGTGATACGCTGATGCCGTATACGAATAAGACCTCGGACTATTTCGGCGATACGGGCAGCCTGAAATATTACAGCCCGGACGGAAAGCAACTGCACTATTCCGTCGTGAATGGCAGCGGTAATATGATAATGTCCGGTAACTACGATACGGAAAACGGCATTATGATTCAGAACAGCGCTGATTTTAACCGTTATTCTGCCGAGCCTTATACGGTGTCCGTCTGGGCGGGCGATAACGACGACAGAAGCGCCGTGAATACCCGTAAGTATTACTACAAGGGTGAAACCATCTGCGAATTTAATTATAATTCCTCGAGCCGCGTGCTGGAGAATTACCTCGATGCTACGGGTACCGTTGCCGATAATACGGCGGGCGAAAAGAGCGGCACGCTCTCCATGACGCCTAACGGCGTCGCGTCGGCACCGCTTGCTTCCAGCGATACCTATGGCGTGAAGGTCGCGTGGGCGTCGGATAATTTCTATACTTATAATAAAGAGACGCCGCTTGACACACCGGACGGCGGCTACTGGCTGATAACCACGAGTACCGAGGGCTACCATGGTATTACGCTGAATATGGAGCAGCTCTCGTCAAACAAGGGACCGCGTGACTGGGGACTGGCGTATTCGACGGACGGCACGCATTATACCTATGTCGCCGACTCCAATGTAAGAGCCATCAGCAACGATGCGTCGCCCTCCACGGTCGAAACCTATAATAACTTTGCCCTGCCTCAGGCGTGCGACAATCAGCCGACGCTGTATCTCAAAGTGTTCTTAAACGGCGGCGAAACGGTGGAAGGCGACGAACTTGCCGATATGCTCAAGGGCAATACGGGCGCCGATAATATCGTGCTCAGCGGTATTCCCGACGCACCCGAAGTCTCCTTCGCGGTCAATACCGTGATGCTCGAGAAAGCGGGGGATACGAGCGGCACAACGCCCGTAGACGCGACAGTGCGCATCAACGGCACGGATTATAATACGCAGAACGGAACAGTCCTCTTTGCGCTGACAAGCGGCGATACAGTCACCGCAGAGGTAAGCGTGAACGGTACCTTTACGCGCACCGTTACCTTCGTTGCTACGGAGAACGGCAGCGTGACAGTTCCGGTGCTCGCAGTGGATATGAACGGCGACGGCTTCGTCAACGGCAGGGATTATGCCGCGATTCAGAAAATCACTGACAGCGCACTGAAAGCAAAGTATAAGAACGCATTTGCAGCCTTTGTCGGCGCAGAATCCTATACATTTATATATGAGTAACGGAGCAGGCGACGCAAGTCGCCTGTTTTTCTGAAAAAATTTCAAAAAAGTGTTGACAATAACCTGATGATTTGTTATAATTCATTTCGTTGAGCGAGAGTGGCGGAATCGGCAGACGCGCACGTTTGAGGGGCGTGTGGGGCGACTCGTACGGGTTCAAGTCCCGTCTCTCGCACCAAAAACCCATAGTATCCATTCGGATACTATGGGTTTTTCTTATGGACGGGACTTGAAACGAAACTCTAAAAATTGAAGCGTAGCGCACAATTTTTAGGAGAAACAGTCCAGTGGACTGTTTCGTAGTTGAGAAGAAAGTCCCGTCTCTCGCACTATCGCCGCAAGGCGATGAGGGAGTGTCCCGTCTCTCGCACTATCGCCGCAAGGCAATGAGGTGTTATAAACGCCTCAATATATCATCGCATACGCCGTCAAAGTTATGATTGATATCTTCGTTTGAATATCTCAAAACCTGCAAACCGAGCTTGTTGAAATAATCATCTCGTTTTTTATCTGACTGAATGCCTTTATCTTCATAATGTTGAGAACCGTCAAGCTCAATGATTGTTCTTGCAGAAGCGCAGTAAAAATCTACGATATAGTTGCCTATTACTTTTTGTCGATTAACAGTAACAGGTAAATCCTTCAGAAAATCATACCAGAGGTGGCGTTCTTCTTTTGTCATTTCTTGGCGTAGTTTTTGTGCAAAAGGTTTCAACTTCGGGTTGTTTGTTTCGTTCACGTGTTCACCTCATCCGCTTCGTAAGCTCAGCACCTTCCCCTCAAGGGGAAGGCTTAATAAGTATAATATCATATTATTTGGATGATTACAATGCAGTGCAGTAAAATATGCCTTCTCCTTGAGGAGAAGGTGGCAGCGATAGCCGACGGATGAGGTGGTGCATCATTTTCAACATATCAATACTCAAAACTGTACGGTTGTCGCCCTACGCTGAAAAAATTAACAAAATGTTTACAAACACCGATTTGACGGACGATTTTGTATAAAATAGTCGTTTTATTCATAATCTATTAATTTTTTATTGACTTTTTAAGTATTATCGTTTATATTAAAGATGTATTTAAGGTGGAGGGGACTCACTCGCAGGTTATTATGAATAAATTAATAACGGGGTCAGCTGTGATGCGTGCTCAAAGAGCCACATTAAATATCTTAAATCAAAAATATTAAATCGAAAGGATTTGATTAAAATGAGAATTTCAAAGAAAATTTTAGCGATCGCTCTTTCAATTCTTATGGCTGTATCAATGATGCCTTTCACCGTATTCGCGAATGATGTTACAGTGCTCACAAATGATTTGCTGGCATCTGACACATATTCAGACAGCAATTACGTTTACCTTCCGGCAGGAGAATATGTTCTTGGCGAAAATGTAACTATCACCGACAAGATTGTTGTTCCTTGTAGCGGAGATGTAGTTCTTGATATGGGTGGTCACGACCTCAGCATGGTTAAAAGCTCAGGTTACTCATATGTACAAGTATATGACTCAAGCCTTACTGTTAAGGGTGACGGTAACATCACCACAACAGGTTATTCAGACAATGGCTCGCTGTTTGTACTTTACGGTAACGACACTGCAACCGGAACAACGTTTTCTGAGTTAACTATTGACAATAATGTTAATATTACGACTCAGGGTTATGGTATTCTTGCTTGTTCACCGAATTACGCTAACGACTGCGTAGTAAATATCAAAGGCGGAAGCATTACTGCCGGTAACGCAGCTCTTGGTATTAACGGTAACGTTCAGCCATCAAGCAACACTGTTGTTAACATTTCAGGCGGCACATTGACAGGTGAAACGGCTATCTATGCTGCAGGTTATGCAACATGGAATATTACGGGCGGCACATTGACAGGTAAAACCGGTATTTATGCTAAGTCCGGTCAGCTCAACATTTCTGCCGGCGCTACTGTAATTGGTAACGGTGAAGCTGCTAATTTCACACACAACGGAAACGGCTACAATCCGACTGGCGCTGCTATCGTTGTTGAGAACGCTGCAGGCTACAGCCCGAACCTTGATGTAAATATCACAGGCGGTACGTTTGAAAGCACACAGACTAGCGAGGCAGTTCAGAGCTTTGACTATTCAAGCGGCACTGACACTCGTGAAGCTGTTAGCAACTTTGTAAGTGGCGGTACTTTCATTGCTGCTAATAACGTAGCCGACGAACTTCCCGCTGAATACCTTGCAGAAGGCGCAACACAGACAAACGGTACTGTAACCCAGACATATGTTGCAAAGGTTGGTAATGACTATTACGCAACTATTGAAGATGCTATCGCAGCTGCAAGAACAGGCAGCACCAAGACAGTAACTTGTCTTGATGATTTTGAGCTTATCTATCCTTATTGGAATCAGGAAGGCTCAATGCACTATATTGACATCACCGGTGTAACCCTTGACCTTAACGGTCACGAAATGACCATCGGCAGCCGTTGGAGCACACTGTTTACCGGTACCAACGGTAAGATTATGAACGGTACCTGCACAGGTACAGATTGCACGAAGTGGACGAATTATAACTACGGTCTTTATATCTGGGGTACAGGTAGTGGTGACGTTCACAGCAGCGGTAGCCAGAAAGCAAGCATTGCGCTTGAAAACCTCACCTGTAACTACGGTGTACACTTCTGGAACGCAGACGCAACAATCACAAACTGTGATGTAACAGGCAGCGCAAGCTACTATGCTGTATGGGCTGATGAATGCTCAAATGTTACCATCGAAAGCGGTAACTTCACGACAGGCGGCGCAGCTGTTCTTGGTGCAGCTAAGTCATCTGACGGCGACGGCAGTATCTCTGTTGAAGGCGGTAACTACACAGTTCCGTCAGGCAAATCGCTTGTTTTAGCAGCGTCATCAAGCAGCAAGCCCGAAAACGTTAAGTTCTCCGGCGGTACTGCAAATGTGCTGATTCCTGAAGCAAACTGGGCAGATGGCTATGTTGGCACAACCGAGCCTGACGAAGACGGTAAATACACGGTTGAAACAGTGAAAGTAGCAGAGGTTAACGGCGTTAAGTACGAAACGCTTGAGGCAGCTATCGCAGCTGCACAGAGCGGCGACACAATCACTCTTCTTGCTAATACCACGGTTAACAGTACTATCGTTGTGAACGACGGCAAAAAGTTTACCATCAACACAAACGGTAAAGAAATCAGTTCAGGCGTTCGTGTATTTGAAATCCGCCATGGCGGCGTTACCTTAACAGGCAACGGAACAGTTTCAACAACGGCTGTTTCCGCAGTTGCAGTTTACGGCTCAACAAACAGCACAGACGCTGACTATGCAACCTTTACCCTTGGCGCAGGCACAACAATTTCTGCTCCGAGCGGCTACGGCGCAATGATTGGCGCAAACAGCAAGGCTGCATACGGCGCAAAGCTCACGCTGAACGGCACAATCAATTCACTGTACGGCGTTTACGTTAACGGTAACATTCAGGAGCCTGCAGACAAGACAAATGCTGCACAGGTTACCATCAACGGAACTGTTACAGCCGGCAATGAAAACGCTGCAGTTTACGCAGCAGGCTATGCAAAGTGGGCTGTTAACGCAGGCTCAACCGTTTCGGGCGGCTCGGGCATCTACATCAAGTCAGGTGACCTTGCTGTTAACGGCGGAACAATCACCGCAACAGGCGCAAAAACCGCTTATACATTCAACACCAACGGCGCAAACGGCACCGGCGACGCAATCATTATTGATTCGTGCGGTTATCCGGGTAACGTACCTACCGTTGCAATCAACGCAGGTAGAGTTACATCGGCAAACGGCGCTGCAGTAGCAAGCTACACAAAGCAGGACGACCCGCTTTATCCGGATGCAACATTCGCGAGAGTTGACGAGGTTATCCCCGCAACATCAAAAGCTGTATTCTCAAGCGACGTTTCCAAGCTTGCAGAAGAAGGCTATGTAACTGTTTATGACAATAACGATGAAGGCTATGTTGTTGCAAAGGACACTTCTGACTCAATAAGCATCACAACTGCTGACGAGATTGACGTTAACCTTTACTTTGGTGAAACAGGTGAGGAAGCAACCGTTGAATACACCTTCAACACCACACCTAATATTCAGGAGAATACACAGCGCACCAAGGTTGTAGACTTCGATTCACTTCCTGTAGTTGACGGCAAGCGCAAGCTCACAATCAGAGTTGCACCTGCACAGATTAGAGATAACATTGATATCTTTGTCAAGGATGCAAACGGCGACGTTCTCAGACCTTATGAGGATTATTCCGTAGCAAGATACTGCGACGAGCTTGTTGATGGTGACTACAGCGAGAACATCAAGACACTTGCTAAGTCAGTTCTTGACTACGGTAAGGCAGCAGCTAACTTCTTTGGCTACAACGAGTATGCATTTACAAATCAGGCTGTCAACTTCAACGACTTTACATTTGACACAACAGGCTGGACTGCAGTAGCAAATAATATTTCCATTGATGAGGTAAGATACGTTGCAACCTCTGTTCCGTCACTCCGCTTCAAGGTTGATATGTCTGAGGCAGAAGCTGAAAGATATACTGTTGAAACAGATAAGGGCTACAAGGCTAAGTTCGTTAAGGTTGGAGATGATGTAATTCTTCAGGTAACAGGTATTCCTGCTTCAAAGCTTGGCGAAACAATCACAGTCAGCGTAAAAGATGCGCAAGAAGACGAAATAGCAACAATTCAGTACACGCCAATTATCTATGCATACAATGCTGCAAAATCAAATAATGTAGAACTTGCAAGACTTGGCAAAACAATCGGTCAGTACTCGGCAGCAGCAAAAGCTGTATTCGCATAAAGGAGGGCTAAGAATATGAAAAAATTTGAATATAAAGAGCCTGAATTTACAGTAGTACAGGCTAATGTTGAAGACGTGCTTACAATCTCAAACGTACCGTTTGATTGGGATACCGGCAACGGTAAAAACGGAAGCGGCGCAGTAAGCTTCGGTTTCAGTGTCTAACAGTATGAAGAAGATTGCTGTATTAATGTTGGCGCTCGCGCTGATGTTATGTGCATGCGGCAATCAAACCACAAACAAGGAGGGTGCCTCTCAAAAGGGGGCATCCTCTGATGTGGCTACTACCGCATCTCAGGCATCCGACGCTCAGTCCGACGGCAAGGACTCCACCACACTCGCCACTGTGGACAGCGGCGACGAAGGAGCAGCCGTTCCGTTTGAGCCCATCGATGGCGACGCGACAACAAAAAAGAATGATAAAGAAAAATCGGAAACCTCCACCGCCGATTCCTCTTCCGACGAAGAAGATGCGAGCGGCTACGAGCTTCCGAGAGTTCCGCTGGGCTGACGAAATTTCAGTTTCGGTTAGCCCGCGGAATATGATAGGTTATAATAATTATAATATGCTACTTTAGGAGGTATTAAGATGAAAAAATATTTGGCACTTCTCAGCATCCTTGTGGTTCTCTGTATGAGCATTTCTATGGTAGCACTGGGCGCTCCCGATGCCCCGGATTCCGTATCAAATAATAATTCGAGCAGCAACGAATATGAGCTGCCCAAAATTCCGCTAAACGGCTCCTCATCATCCGAGGATAACAGTAACACGTCCGGTAATAATGACCCGTCGGGTGATAATAATAGTTCATCCAATAACTCTTCACTTCCCGAATCGGATTCCGAGTTTGAAACTCCCGGCGTTCCGATGAGTGATGTAACCACTGCTAAGCCAAAGGTTTCCTTATCCAAGTGTACCGTCAGCGGTATCGCGAATAAAACCTATACCGGCAAAGCATTAACGCAGAAAATTACGGTAAAATACGGCAAAAAAACCTTAGTCAATAAGACCGACTATACCGTTACATATAAGAATAATACCAAAGTGGGCACCGCTACCGTGACCATCACGGGCAAGGGTTCCTATAAGGATAAAATCACTAAGACCTTTAAGATTAACCCGAAAAACACAACGCTTTCCAAGGTGACTTCTCCGAAATCCAAACAGATTAAGGCTACCTGGAAGAAGTATACGACCCAGACCACCGGCTATCAGGTGCAGATTGCGACGAACGCGTCATTTACGAAGAATACCAAGACCGTAACCGTCAGCAAGAATAAAACGACTTCCACCGTCATCAAGAAGCTCAAGGGCAAGAAGAAGTACTATGTCCGCCTGCGTACCTATAAGACCGTCGGCAAGACGAAGTACTACTCCTCCTGGACGAAGGCAAAGACAGTGACGACGAAGAAATAATTTTATATCTAAACGGGGCTATTCTCGCCTGGAGATTAGCCCCTGTATTTTTTGAGGTATCGTTTTGGAAAACTCCCGGCAGGATTCAAACGAAAAACTGAATAACACCGCTCCCTCCCGTCCCGCGATGGGCAAGTACCATCGCCGATATGACGCGCAGCCGAGTATGGTCGAGATGATGCAGCTTGAAAAGATGCGCCGCAGAGCGTTCAACGAGTGGCGCGCCGACAAAAAGCGCTACGATACACAAGGGAAGAAACCCGATGTGACGGAGTTCATCCGCGAGAGTGGTATCGGCGAAGCCAATATTTCGGTACTCGGCGGTACCCTTAATCCCGTCAGACCGATTGAAATGCCGGTCGCTGAGCCCGCGCCGCAGGACAGCAAGTCCACCGTGATTCGCTATATTTCTTTCACGGGTATTGCGCTGATTCTTGCGTTTGCGCTCAGTCTGCTTTCGTTTCGTATGCCGTATTCTCCCGCGTTTTTGAAGGTGGATTTTTCCGTCTTTTCCGAACTGTGGGTTGGCGTGATGATTCATCCGCTTGTGGGCGTCATCGTGATGCTGTTTCGCACTCTGATGGATTATCTGATGAATCCCGCTTCGGCTGACGTGCTGATTAGCAATATGCTGCCGGATACCGTGTTTATCCTTTTGACCTGCTATCTGATTAAGGCGATTCGCGAATCGGATTTTATGAAGCGAAACGCCGAGACGCGCGAGATTTACAATATGCCGCCCATTGATTATTCCGTGGAGTTTACCCTTGTCAGCGGGTTGATAAGTTCGCTTGTGGCGGCGTTCTGCTCCGTGTACGCCTTTCGTTTTGTTCAGATTCCGCTGACGCAGCGATTCTTTGCGTATCGCGGCTTTGATGAAGGCGCGGCGATTCACGGCTTCGCGGCGGCACTCGAGAAGCTTCAGCAGAGTTTCCCGTTTGTTAAGACTTTCGTCTATTCCATTAATTCCGTGATTGACGGCGCGCTGGTGTTTCATCTTCCCGTGTCGTTTGTGAAATATTTTCTCAGCACGCTGCTCGTGGCACTGTTATACCGTGTCACCGAGCGCTACATCCTCGGCAAACAGGATATGATAGAGTAAAATGGAGATGTCCCGCGACGTCTCCATTATCATTTTATCCTATTTGGCTTCCAACCCTTGGAGCTTACACCTTTGCGTGGTAAGCATTCACCTTGCCGTCCACGATATCTATTACTGCGTAACATCCGTTGCACACCGCGCCGGGGTTAATCAACCATATGCCATCCATTTTTTCGATATAGGGCTGATGTGTGTGACCGAAGATGCAGATGTCGGCGCCCTCTGCTTTTGCCGCCTCGAGCAGGCGCTCGTATCCGAATTTCGCCCCATAGGTATGCCCATGGCAGAAAAATATCTTCTTTCCCGCGAATTTCAGCACCTTATAGTTTGGCAGTGTACTTCCCCAGTCGCAGTTGCCGCAGACGCATTCCATGCGCACATCGGGGTAAATATAGGGGATATTCTCAATATCGCCTTCGCTGTCGCCGCAGTTAATAAAAAGTTCGGCATTTTCCCTGTGTCGGTCGATGATGTCGTAGAGATTATTTCTGCGCCTGTGCGAGTCCGACGTTGCCACAATTCGCATCATACATCCTCCTTTTTCGTAATATGAATTATTATACTACATAAAGGGGAAATGTTCAATGCCGCAGTTTAATACGAATGAAATTGATGACGCGAAGAAACGCGTGCGTGAAATGCAGGAGCGCACGAAACAGTATGCCGACGCCGGCAGGGAAGAACTCAATGTCGACGCCCTGAAATCGATGATTGACCTTTTAATGCCGCTGAAATCGAAGGATAACACGCCGCTGGCGCTGCTTGCCCTCGTCTCCGCGCTCAAAGAAGGCGAGGACAAAACGCTGATACTCGCTTTATTATATATTTTACTATTATAGTGGATATTTTTAGTAATTTGTGGTATAATACCAAATCAGGTGATAAAATGAAGGATTTTGAAATGTATCATATCGGCGATGGCGTGGATATCGTCTATGCCGAGACCGATAAGTTTAAGACGAGTGAAATTGCGATAACCTTCCTTTCTCCGCTCGAGGAAAAGACGGCTGCCGCAAATGCGCTCCTTTGCAGTATGCTTTCGAGCACGACGAAGGCATATCCGACGGTAAATGCGTTTAACCGTAAACTCGCGATGCTCTATGGTGCGCGGGCGATTTTCAGCGTCAGCAAACTTGGCGAGAATCAGGCGCTGACCCTTATGGTGTCGTCGCTTGCGGACCGCTTTGCGATTGACGGCGAGAGCATCAGCACGGAGGCGTTCCGTCTTCTTTGCGATATGCTCTTTGCGCCGAATCTCGATGTTGACGGCAATTTTTTCGATCGCGACATCAAGCGCGAGAAGAAACAACTGACGGATAAGCTCGACGCGGAATTTAATGAGAAGCGTATCTACTCGTTGCGCCGACTTGAGAGTATTATGTTTGAGGGCGAGCCTTATGCCGTCAATAAATACGGCACGAAAAAGGCAATTAACGCACTGACGGGCGCTGACCTTCTGAATGCCCTTAAAACGCTCAAACAACATTCAAAAATACAGATTACCGTTGTCGGCAAGGTGGATATAGACGCGATTAGAGCCCTTGCAACAGAGCGTTTCAACAGCGTCGAAAGAGCGTATAAAGCTCCCGAGAAGGCGGTATTCAAGCCCTGTGCGGATACGGTAAAGGACGTCAGCGAACGCATGGAAGTCGAGCAGGGCAAGCTCGTCATCGGTTTCAGAGTGAACCGTGAGGACGACGCAAGCGGCAATCCCGTACTGCGTCTCTTTACCGATGTGTTCGGTGGTGGACCGTACAGCAAACTCTTTAATAATGTCCGCGAGAAGCTCTCGCTTTGTTACTACTGTTCGGCGCGCCCCGACCGCAGAAAGAGCAATGTGATTATCCAGTGCGGCTGCGAAGAGGAGAATATGGATAAAGCCCTGACGGAAATCCAAAATCAGCTCGACTCCGTGAAAAACGGCGATATTGTGACCGAGATTGAGGCGTCTAAAATGGCGCTTTCCGATATGATTCTCTCCGTCTGCGACGATTCCTTAGCCCTTTGCTCCTGGTATATCAACCAGATTTCCGATAACGAAATCCTCACTCCGCAGGAATCCGCAGCGCAGAATAACCGAATCGAGATTGACGATATTACAGCGTGTGCGAAACTCCTGACGCTCGATACCGTATTCCGACTTGTTCCCGAAAAGGAGGTGGGCTGATGTCTGTTAAGGAAGTAAAATCACCGCTCCTCGGCGAAAGATATTTCGAAATTGACCATAAGAGCGGACTGAAAATTTATGTCATGCCCAAGGAGAATTACTCTTCCACCTACGCGATTTTCGGTACAAAGTATGGCTCGATTGACACGCGCTTTAAGCGCAGCGACAGCGAAGAATATACGGAAGTTCCCGAAGGTATTGCGCACTTTTTGGAGCATAAACTCTTTGAAAGCGAGGAACTCGGTGCCTTTGAACGCTATGCCAAAACGGGCGCCAGCGCCAATGCTTATACCTCGTTTGACCGCACCTGCTACCTGTTCCAGTGCAGCGACCATTTCAAGGAAAGTCTTGAAATCCTGCTCGATTTTGTGCAGCATCCTTACTTTACTGCAAAAACGGTGCAGAAGGAGCAGGGGATTATTGCCCAGGAAATCCGGATGTATCTCGATTCTCCCGAATGGATGAGTATGTTCAATCTGCTTCGTTGCTTTTATCATAACCATCCTGTTAAAATTGATATTGCGGGCACGGTGGATTCCATCGCACAGATAACCGATAAACTGCTTTATAGCTGTTATAACACCTTCTATAACCTTCACAATATGGCGCTTGCCGTGGTCGGCGGAGCAACGGTTGACGATGTGCTTGAGGTATGCGATAAATTCCTGAAGGATGCGCCCCCGCTCTCCATCGAGCGCTCTGCCAAAGATGAGCCGAGAGAGCTGGTTTGTAACTATATGGAGCACAACCTGCCGCTTTCGGTACCTGTGTTTGCGTTCGGCTATAAGGAAGCGTGCGAAAAGCCGCTCCCGACTCTCAGGGAGAGTATCATTACCGATATTCTGATTGAGACCATTTCGGGCAAGATGTCGCCCCTTTACTCCCGCCTTGTTGAAGACGGTCTTGTTACGCCTTCTTTTGCGGGCTCCTATTTCACGGGAAACGGTTTCGAGAGCGTGATGTTTGAAGGGGAGAGCGAGAATCCCGAGGCGGTTGCCGATGCGATTAAAAAGGAAATCGAGAAAATGAAAGCCGACGGTATCGACGCCGAACTCTTTGAGATTGCGCGACGCAGCCTCTACGGCAAGGAAATTATGTCGTACAGCGATATCGACGATATTGCCAATACGATGATTGCCTGTGATTTCAACGGCTGGAATATGTTTGATGTGCTCGATATATATCAGAGCATTACCCTCGAGGAGGCGCAGGAACGCCTGTCCCATATGATGGACGAGCAGTACGCCGCCCTTTCGGTAGTTAAGAATAAATAATTCACGGAGGACAATATTATGTCAGATGTGACGCACGTATATTTCGACGGTCTCGGACTTGATTTCGATTTACCGTCCGTCGCTTTTACCGTATTCGGTTATGATGTGCACTGGTACGGTATCGTGATCGCTTTCGGGTTTGCGCTTGCCGTATTGTATGGCGGCAGGGGAGCCTATCAGTGGAAAATGAGCCTCGACGGTATGACCGATGTGCTGATTTGGGGCACGATTTTCGGTATCATCGGCGCGAGAGCCTACTACGTCGCTTTTGAGTGGGATTACTACGCCCAACATCTTAATGAAATTCCTGCCATCTGGAACGGCGGTATCGCAATTTACGGCGGCATTATCGGAGCGCTCATCGGCGCTGCCATCGGCTGCAAGGTCGGCAAGATTGATTTCCTTAACCTTCTCGACCTCGGAGCACTCGGACTGTTAATCGGTCAGGGCATTGGCAGATGGGGTAATTTCTTTAACCAGGAGGCGTTCGGTACGAATACCGATACAGCACTCTTTCGTATGTGGTCGCCGAAAATCCGCGACACCCTTGCAGCCTCGGCTGACGCCCTTGCTGCAAAGGGAATGGAGGTTGACCCGAATAGCGCCGTGCATCCAACCTTTCTGTATGAAAGCGTCTGGTGCCTGCTCAGTTTTCTGGTGCTTCATATTATTCTGAAGAAAGCGCGCTATTTCAAGGGTGAGATATTTATGCTCTACGGCGTGCTGTACGGCGCGGAGCGTATGATTGTGGAGGGAATGCGTACCGATTCGCTTTATATCGGGACGTCAACGATTCGCGTGTCGCAACTGCTTTCTGCCATCATTGTCGTGATAGCGCTCTCGTTCTTCATTTACTTTATGGTGCGTTATAAGAAGGGCACCCTTCCCGCGCGTATGATTCCCGATAAGCCGAATCTTGTCGTCATTGCCGATACGGACGGCTACTCGTCCATCACAATCGGAATTGACGACGATGTATATCAAAAATCGAAGGAGAAAGAAAATGCAGATAATTGACGGAAAAGCCGTATCCAAGGCAGTGAAAGAAAGTGTGAAAGCTCAGTGCGAAGCGCTCAAAGCAAAGGGCGTTACACCCGGACTTGCCGTAATTCTCGTCGGTGACGACTCCGCTTCGCAGGTCTATGTCCGCAATAAGGAAAAAGCCTGCGAAGAATGCGGATTTTACAGTGAAAAATACGCCCTTCCCGCAAGTACGACGCAGGACGAACTCAATGCGCTTGTTGATAAACTCAATCAGGACGACCGCATTAACGGTATTCTCTGCCAGCTGCCGCTTCCGTCCCACCTCGATGATAAAGAGGTGATTAACCGCATTGACCCGATTAAGGACGTGGACGCGTTCCACCCCGTCAACGTCGGTGCGATTATGATAGGTGATTATCATTTCTTGCCCTGCACACCGGCGGGCGCGATGGAGCTGATCCATTCCACCGGTGTCGAAGTCAGCGGCAAGAAGGCGGTCGTAATGGGCAGAAGTAATATCGTCGGTAAACCGATGGCAATGCTGCTGTTACACGAGAATGCAACCGTCGAAATTACCCACTCGAGAACGCAGAACCTCAGCGAAATCACACGCAGCGCGGATATTCTGATTGCTGCCATCGGCAAGGCGAAGTTTGTGAAAGCCGATATGGTCAAGGAGGGCGCCGTTGTTATTGATGTCGGTATGGACAGGGACGAAAACGGCAAACTCTGCGGCGACGTTGATTTTGATGATGTGAAGGATAAATGCTCCTACATAACTCCCGTGCCGGGCGGTGTAGGACCGATGACGATATCTATGCTGATGAAGAACACGCTCACTGCGGCAAAACTTCAAAACGGGATTCAATAATGATTGGCAAAATATTTTTATTAATTATACTGATATTTCTTAACGCAGTCTTTGCCAGCGCGGAAATTGCGGTCATTTCGATGAATGACGCGCGCCTGCGCCAACTCACTTCCGAGGGAAACAAAAAGGCGGTCAGACTGTCAAAATTGACGGACCAGCCCTCTCGCTTTCTCGCGACCATTCAGGTTGCGATTACGCTTGCGGGTCTGCTGTCGAGCGCATTTGCGGCGGACAGTTTTGCGACACCAATTGTGCAGGCGCTCGTGAATGCCGGCGTCGGCATCAATCAGCGTGTGCTCAGCAATATTACGCTGATTGTCATTACGCTGATTCTCGCATATTTTAATCTTGTATTCGGCGAGTTGGTGCCGAAACGCATTGCGATGAAGCGCGCTGAGAAGATGGCGCTCGGTATGAGCGGGATGCTCTATACCGTTTCGGTGATATTCAGACCGATTGTGTGGATACTGACTGTGTCGACGAACCTTGTGTTGCGTATCTTCGGCATTAATCCTAACGAGAATGACGAGAAAATTACCGAGGAAGAAATCCGTATGCTTCTGTCCCAGGGCAGCGAACAGGGAACGATTAAGGCGTACGAAAACGAGATTATCCAGAATGTCTTTGATTTTAACGACACGACGATTGAACAGATTTGTACCCATCGCCGTGATGTTGATTTTCTCGATGTCGCTGATACTGTCGACGATTGGAGCAAGACGATTAACGAAACCCGCCATAGCTTCTATCCGCTTGTGCGCGATAATAATGAGAATATCATCGGTATTCTCGATACCAAGGATTATTTCCGCATTAAGAATAAGACAAAGCGCGCCGTGATTTCCACCGCGGTGGATGACCCGGTATTCGTTCCCGAGGGAATGAGCGCCTACCGTCTCTTTAAGCAGATGAAGAGTTCGCGCAAATATTTTGCCGTCATTGTGGATGAATACGGCGGATTTGAGGGCATAATAACGTTGCACGATTTGATGGAAGCACTCGTTGGCGATATTCATAATATTGAAGAGGGAACGGTTACCAAGGATATTATCCCTCTGACGGAGGATAGCTGGCGCATTAAAGGCAGCGCCGACATTGCCGAGGTGTCGCATACGCTCGGGCTCGATTTGATGAATGAGGACCGATACGATACCTTTAACGGATATATTTGCGACGTGCTCGGACGGGTGCCGAATAACGGCGAAATTTTCACTTGCGACACGGACGAACTTTCGATTTCCGTGCGTAATGTCGAGAATCATATGATTCAGTCTGCAATCGTGACGAAAAAACAGGGTGATAGCGATGGCTCTTGAAGAGCAGGTAGTGGATTTATTAATTGAAAAAGGATACCGTATTTCGTTTGCAGAGTCCTGCACCGGCGGACTCTGCTGCGGTACTTTGGTAAATGTGACAAACGCGTCGAAGGTGCTCGATGTCTCATTTACCACCTATGCGAATGAGGCAAAGATGGAATTTCTCGGCGTGAAAGCCGATACGATTCTGAAAAACGGCGTCGTTTCCGAAGAAGTCGCCTATGAAATGGCGCTCGGCGTCGCGGCTGCAGCAAAATCGGAGGTAGGCGTCGGCGTTACCGGTGTAGCGGGTCCCGGGGGAGGAACTGAGAAGAAACCGGTGGGTATGGTCTGCTTCGGATTCAGCATAAACGGCACCGTTCAAACCTATACAAAACAGTTTGGAGAACTCGGCAGAAACCAGGTTCGCAAGACCGCCGTTGAATTTGTTTTCCAAACTTTGATAGAATTATTAAATAATACTTGATTTTTTTGAAGAAATCACATATAATATAAACACTTTCGCAAATGGTGATGGAATGATAACGGTCTGGAATCGAAAAGTTTTGATACAGGATACGGACGCGCAGAACGTTGCCGCAGTCTGGTCTAAACTCAGAGAATGCAAAATTAAGTACGAAGTAGTAACAAAAACGCACACCTCGTCCTTTAAGCGAATGCTCACCCAGAAGCAGAATATTCATTTCAATATGGGCGGCGTTCCTGCCACTTGGACGGAGCATCCCGCGGATTATCTGTATATCGTCTATGTACATAAGAACGACTACAACCGCGCGAAAGAATTGTGTAATATTTAATCAATAATTGCTGGTGTGGCTCAGTTGGTAGAGCAGCGCATTCGTAAACGGCAGGTCATAGCAGCAAAAATAGGAAAATATAATAACACGCTACTGTGGTTCAGTTGGTAGAGCAGCGCATTCGTAATGCGCAGGCCGTCGGTTCGAGTCCGACCAGTAGCTCCAGGGCTTCCGTCTC
>SVOG01000051.1 GCA_015066525.1 Oscillospiraceae bacterium
ATCGGTTACTCGGCTGCGCCTCAGGGAATTGTAGGGAGCGATGCCCACATCGCTCCGCGGGTCGCCGCTCCCGTGCGGCTGTTTGTTTTGCCTGTTTGGCTTCCCCTTGAGGGGAAGCTGTTGAGGAGCAAAGCGACGAAACTGATGAGGTGGAGTAATACTTTTGTTGAGTTCGGGGGGTAAAACTTTTTGAAACGGCGCTATGCACCTACACCTCATCCGTCACTTTGTGACACCTTCTCCTCAAGGAGAAGGCTTTTTTATTTTCCCGAAAGTTTAAGGCTCGGAGCGTCGGGGTCGCCGCTCCCTACAAACTAAAAAAAGGAGCGCTGTGAACAGCGCTCCTTACATAGATTATTCTGCAGTTTCTTCTGCGGGTTTCTTTTCCTTAAGAAGGACGAACTTCTCAATCGGGAAGAGGATGACCATCTGGACGAATCCTGCTGCGAGACCGGCAATCGTACGTGCCAGACCGTTGAGCCATGCCCACGGTGCCTTAGCGATAACGCCTACGAGCCAGCCCTGGAACCAGGTGGAGAACAGGATGAGCGCAATCATCAGCACGATATAAATAGCAAAATTGTACCAAGGTGCGTCGGACTTAAAGGTCGTCTTCTTGTTCTGATAGAAACCGTAGATATTCGCAATCAGGTTCGAGAGGAAGAACGGAAGAAGGTAACCCCAGGTAACCACGCCGCCGACAACATACTTCGCAATCTGCTCAGCGCCCTTAGCGGTGGTAGCGTCGAAGATGAGGTCGGGATTGAAGATGCCCTGAAGGAATGCAGGCAGGGTTGCCGTAACGCCGTCGAAGATAAACGGGAGCACATTCGCCAGAACGAGCTGGATAATGGTAACAAGTCCCGAAACTACGAGGAACTTTACAAGCTGCCATACAGTCTTAATAAAGGAACCTTTTTCCTCTGCAGCGCCGTCAATGCCGCCGAGAGAAATCTTTTTCTTTTCATCTGCCATAATTTTTACTCCTTAATTATGTATTTTTTATCGAACATATCCATTATACCAACTTTGTCGGGATAATGCAATATTATTTTTATGCAAACAGCAAGCCGATGATTCCCTTGCCTGCCGCAAGACCTACGAGGGCGATAATGCCCTTCACGATAAGCACGATAAGGCAAACGATAATCGCCAGCAGAACGAGCACCGCGAGAATCAGACAGCAAAGAATTGCCGGTCCCTTCCTGCTCGGCTTAACCGGGTCGATAAATTCCTTCTCCTCAAACATCTCGGCAGGAGCGGGATTCTCGTCGTCAAACACGGGATAGAGCGGCAGCGTAGCCTCGGCGTCGCAATAGCCGGAATTCCACAGAAGCGGCTCGACGAGCGCGCGCACGCCGGTAGCGCCCTTTAGGAATTTGCCGATATTCAGATGAATGGTATTCAGGAAGGAATCAATGACATTCAAAAAACCGCAGGTGAGTTTATACTCCCGCGTGTCGGGTCCGTAAGGCGAGTCGCCGCAGTAGAGATTCTGCACGAGCTCGAGAATGAAGTCGACCACCTTATTATCCTTGATATCCTCGATATCCGCTTTGGAAAGTCCGCTCTCTTTCTTGCAAAGCTTCCAGATTTTCTTAAAGGTCAGTCGGTTGAGAAACTTACCGAGCGGATGGAGAACGGGCTTTAATTTCTTCGCCTTTTCCTTACTGATGGAGAAGGACGGCGCCGTGTCAATAAAGCGGTCATAATCATTCGCCAGCGCGTCAATAACGCCGCCAATCATACCGAAGAAGAAACCGCGCATATACTCGTCAAACGGCTTTCCGCCGGTGTCCAGTCCGGGAACGTCCTTAATGGTAACGGTCTCGACATCCACCTTTGCATTCTTCGGGTCGATGGTGACGTTACGCATGACGGGCGGGCAGCCAATCATCGCGCCGCAGGCGATGTCGTAGAAACGGTTGCCCTTCGGGGTGGTGATGAAGCTGATGTCGTGGACGTGGGTGTGACCCGTGAGCATCACCTGAAGTCCGTTATCCGCAAAGATTTCGCGCGTGATTTCGTGGTGCTTTTGCATATCGCCGCTGCCGATAATCGAATAAAACGGCGACGGGGATATCATCGGATGGTGCGTCATCGCAATCACAAACTGGTCGTTATCGTGCGCGTCCTTGAGCTGCTCCATAATCCACTTCATACAATCCTCGCTGTAACCCGAGCCGCCGTCGGGGTCGGGGCGCTGATTATAGTCGTCATTGAGCGCAAAGAGGCGGTAGCCGGGCGCGAGCTGCACGACGTAGCACATCTGGTCCTCGTGGACGGCAATCGCCTCCGACGGACCGAAATCGTAATACATTTTCCAGAGGTCGTGTCTGTCCTCAACAGCGGGCACTTCAATCTCGTTGTCGCCGTCGTAACCCGGCGCTACACCGCCGCCGCGGTAGTCGTGGGTTGCGGTGATGACGTAGACTCTCTTGCCCCTCTTCTTGAGGTCATAGAGCATTTCAATAAACTCCTTGTGCGACTCGATTTCGCCGTCGCGGGTGGTATCGCCCGAGAGCACGACAATATCGGTCGAGGTGTCCTCGCAGAGCATATCGAATCCTCTCTTAATGACAAGGTCGCTGTCCTTAATGACCTTCTGGCTCTTGGACTCGGCTTTCTCATACGCCTTGCCCTCGGTGCCGATTTTGCGCGAGTAATAATGCAGGTCGGTGATGAACTGAATCTTCAGCGGTTCATTATTACTGCCGTAAATTTTTCTCTCCATAAACTTTCTCCTTAAACAAATGTTAAGCGTTCACATTTTAATTATACCATTTTTTGCATTTTGTTCAAGTATTATTTCATCCGGAAGTTTTTCGAATAAAAAATTGTACAAATTGCCATATTTTATTCGATTAATTTTAGTTAATAATTGTTGACAAAAAATGTCTGATAAAGTATTATTGAATATATACTAAAATAATAAAGAGGAAGTATCTTATGAATATTGATGCTAATGTCCAGAAAATACTCTTTGCTCTGATGAGGAGATGGAAACTGCTTGCCATCTTTCTTATCATCGGTGTTCTGCTCGGCTACGTTTACACGGCGCATTTCACCACATTAACGTATTCGTCCAATGTGCTCTATCTTGCGCAGGCTGTGGACAGCAGGGACGAGATGGGTGAAAACTCAAACGATAACAATACTGCCCGCATCAGCAATACCAGCAAGATGAACTATGTGCAGCATATGATGCAGACCTATATTCAGATTATGTCGACCAATCAGTTCTACGAAACTGTCGCGGACGACCTGAATAAACAGTACGGTTCGGGCTACACTGCCGGAACGATTCAGGGCGCGATGTCCATCGAGGCAGTGGAAGACACGGCGATGTTCAAGGTAACCGTTACCACGGACGAGAGTCTGAAATCGTACAATATCGCGCACCAGCTCGAGACCACCATTCCGCGCTATATGAAGGAAAAGAACGACGGTCTCGTCAAGGCAACCGTGGAAGATAAGGCGGTAAAGTCCGGCGCGTCGGAAAGTCTCGGCTATCCGAAGAAGTGTGCTCTCGGCGGTGTTATCGGATTACTTCTTGCCGGCGCCTATGTCGTACTGCGTACCCTCTTTGACGTCAGAGTAAGATCGGGCGACGAGTTGACCGACAAGTACAATATCCCCGTACTCGGCTCCATCCCGAGCTTTGATGCGAAGTCTTCGCCCATTCAGACAATGACAATGAATAACAATCATAATAACAAGAAGAAGGGGGAGGATGCATAATGGCAAGAAGAAACCGTCAGCGCAGAAATCAGAATGCGCAGAGAGCGCTCATTCAAAACCTCAATATGAACCCCTCCACAAAATTCAAGGTAGAAGAGGCATACAAGAGCATCCGAGCGAATATTATGTTCTCGGTTATGAAAAAGGGTTGCAAGACCATCGTCGTCACCTCCTCCGTTGCGGGTGAAGGTAAGACGACGACCACCATCAACCTCGCCATCACCTTCGCACAGGCAGGTCAGAAGGTACTTCTGATTGACTCCGACCTTCGTAAACCGAAAGTTCACCACTACTTCGGTGTTCCGAATGCGCCGGGACTGACGAACTATCTCGGCTCGAGCGTCTTTAATACCACAAGCGATAAGGTCGACCTCTTTGAGGTCATCCATCCGACGGAATTCGAGAATCTCTCGGTCATCTGCTCGGGTACGATTCCGCCAAACCCTGCCGAACTCCTCGGCAGTGAGCCGATGGAGAGTTTCCTGCGCGAAATTTCCAACGACTTTGACTATATCATCATTGATACCCCGCCGATTAATATCGTATCGGACGCACTGCCGCTGATTAAGGAATCCGACGGCGTCGTGCTTGTCGTCAGATATAATCAGTCGACCCACCCCGAAATTGAGCGCTCCATCTCTGCGCTTGAATTCATCGACGCGAAAATTATTGGATTTATCATCAATTTCGTCGAGCCGAATTCCTCGGGCAAGTACAAGTACTCCGGCTACCGTCGCTACGGCTACGGCAGATACGGTTACAGCCGCTACGGCTACGGATACGGCGGATATGGAGGCTATGGCGGATACGGCGGCTACGGCGGATACGGCGGCTACGGCGGATACGGCAGCTATGGCAGTTACGGCAGCTATGGCAGTTACGGCAGTTACGGTGCTTATAACGGCAGCGCTAATCTTTCCAACACGACCTACGGCAGCAACTACTCCGCTTACGCTACCCCGATGCCTCCGAGCAATCTCAGCAACGAGACACTGTTAAACGACAAAAAATACAATCCGCACGAATGAGGTTAATCTATGATAAATAACCTTGTTGAGATGCACTGTCACATCCTTCCGGGGATTGATGACGGCTCGCAGGATATTGAGACGAGCATCGGGATGATTGAGCGGTTAAAAAACCAGGGCGCAAAAAAAATAGTGCTCACGCCACACTATTATTCCGACACGATTTCGCTCGACGATTTTCTGCGGCGCAGAGAGGCATCTTATAACGCGCTTGTGAAAGAACTTCCAAGCGGTTATCCGACGCTTTATCCTGCGGCGGAAGTATATATCAGCCCCTATCTTTTCAATAACGATAATATTGACGAATTGAAGATTGCGGGGTCTGATTATGTGCTGATTGAGCATCCGTTTTCTTCGCCCTTCGGCGAGGCGGAATACGACAAGCTGATGAATCTTTACTGCGATTACCGCGTGCGTCCCGTCCTCGCGCATATCGAGCGCTACGCGGCGCTGATGGAGGATAAGTACAAGCTCGACGATTTCATCGAGATGGGATGCCTGACGCAGGTCAATATCGGCACCTTTGCCGACGCGCCGCGCGGTGTACGCAAAAAGCTGCTGAAGCTCCTGCAAAACGGCAAAATTCATCTCATCGGCTCGGACGCGCACAATCTCGACTCCCGCCCGCCCGAATATGAGAACGGCATTAACGCCATCGTCAAAAAATGCGGACAGGAAGCAGTCGACACCCTAATACAAAACGCAAATATATTAGTAAAATAACGGTTCCGTTTGGAACCGTTATTTTATTTTGATTACCATTATCAGTCGACATTTACTCCTTTTTCCAAGGATTTCCTGCCGAGCACAAAAAGCACTGCGATATATACAGCGTACACAGCCGCAAAGACAAGCATATAATTTTTCAGTTTTTGGGGGATTGCGTCATCGTTTACCGTAAATATAATATTTCCGAATGCAATAAAAATAATGGCGACAAGCGGTATCTGCTCAATAAAATAAATTATTACAGAGAAGAGTATTGAAAAGCCCTTTTTCTTTGAATTCTCTCGGTTACCGAGTATTATTCCGAGAAACGCCGTCATAACAATGCAAATAATTTCCAATAACGCAAGTAACATAGCTCTGTATCCCATTGCCGCATAGCTTTCGCTGTCAACAATGCAGAGTGACATCACGCAAACAGCATATGAGACAGTAATCAGCAGCGACGATGAAAGCGCCTTTGACGAGTAGACCGTTCCCCTTTTTACCGGCAGCGTATGAGTGAGATATGACTCGTCTAAGTAAAGCGATTTTTCGAAATTCACGAGTATTCGCATAAAGAGATTTATCAGCAGTCCTATTGAAAGTCCTATCGTAATTCCCGACATAAATTTGTCGATAATAACAATCGCTGCCGATTTGTCAGGAATTGAGTTTGTAAATTTTGTAATCAGCGCTGCAACCGGTGCGCTGAGCATAAAAAGCATAAAGTATTTATACTTCAGTAAATCATATTTAATAAGTTTTCCTAACATTTGAACATCCTCCTGAATATCTCGTCTATTGACGCATTTTTGCCGTCTCGAATTTCATCGGCTGCGCCCGAGAGCACAATATTGCCCCCGTCGATAAACACCACGTCATCGAGGATGCGTTCCACGTCGGCAATCAGGTGCGTCGAAATCAAAATGCTTGAATTTTCGTCGAAATTAGAGAGAATGGTGTCGAGAATATAGTCGCGCGTCGCAGGGTCGACGCCGCCGAACGGCTCATCGAGGATATACAAATCCGCTTTGCGCGACATCACGAGCACGAGCTGAAGTTTTTCCTGCATACCCTTGGACATCTTTACAATCTGCTGATTTTCATCAAGCTGCAAATCCTTTAGCAGCTGCTTTGCCTTTTCAGTGTTGAAGTCGCCGTAAAAGTCCTCAAAAAAATTTAGCGCCTCTCCCACCTTCATCTGCTTGTCGAGGTAAGTTCTTTCAGGCAGGTATGATATGCGAGATTTTGAATACACGCCGATACCCTGACCGTCAATGTGTATTTCGCCCTTGTTTGCAGTCAGGAGGTCGTTTATCAGCTTGATAACGGTAGTCTTGCCCGCTCCGTTTCTGCCGAGCAGACCTACTATCCTACCCCTTTCGATTTCAAAGCTAACATTATCAAGTACATTGTTATTTCCATAGCTTTTGCATATATTTCTGCAGGTCAGTATTGACATTATTTTTCACCTCCGAAATTGCACAAGTAATCAACCGCGCCCTCAAACGATATACCTATACCTTTCATATCCTCAATATAACGGCGTACCTTCTGTGAGGCAAGCAGTTTTTTAGCGCTGTCAATAACCGCACTGTCCTCAGTTACGAATTTGCCGTTAGTCCTCTCGGTATATATCAGTCCCTCGCCCTCAAGCTCAGTCAGTGCGCGCTGCATTGTGTTGGGATTTACCTTCGCCGTAAGCGCCAGCTCTCTTACGGAAGGCAATCTCTCCCCCGGCTCGTACGCACCGGACACGACGGCAATGCGCAGTTGCTCCACCAGTTGGATATAAATCGGTCGTTCATTGTCAAAGATAAATTTCATTTTTTCACCTCACTGTATTACTTGCTTAATACAATGATACACTTAAGAGTTCTGTTTGTCAAGACTTTTTTGAAAAATATTTAAGTTTCGGCTGATACGCTCATCCGTGGGCGCGAGTTTATGCGCTATTTTGCAGAGTGCGAGCGCACTTTCATACAAGCCGAGATTACCCGCGCAGACGCTGCCGATATCGTAAAGCATGCTGTCCCATGCAAAACCCTCGCTGATATAGGTTTTGGGCTTTTCTGTAATCTTCATCGCCTCAGTGACCATAAAATATGCCTTCAGATAATTGCCCTGCTCATACGCCAGTAATGCCGCCTCGGCATAGGGCTCGCGCAGATACGGCGCCTCGGCAATCGCGCGGTAAAGCCACAAGGACGCATTATAGTAGTCCCCTTTTGCCTTGTACGCCCGAGCGATAAAACGCATCGACGCGGCGCGTTCGTCGCGCCACACTGCATTCGGCATCTTCAGATGGCGCTCCAGGGTCGCAATACAATCATCCCAACGGTGATGGAACAGATACTCCCTGCCGAGATAGTGCATATTGCGGTCGTCATCGGGCGCCTCCTTCACCGAGAGTTCGAGCAGGGGCAAATACTGTGCACGTGATTTCGTGCTGTCAGGATAATGATTCAACTTCACTTTATAGGCAAGGGCAAAGAGTTCATTATGATCACCGATATATTGCAGCACCTCGTGGACGGGATGAATCCATCGAAAGCCGTGGCGCGCGTGAATTTTGTCGCCATAGAAGGTAATATCGGGTGTGCCGTCAGGCTTAAAACTCCAGGTATAGCTGTACCTCGCTTGCGTCGTCTTTGCAGTCCACACCTTCTCGAGCTCTTTTCGCCAGCCCTTTTCAAACACCTCGTCCAAATCCGTGCAAACGCAGATGTCATAATTATCAGGAACGAAATCAAGCGAAATATTGCGCGCGGTGTCAAATCGCCATTCGTCAAGGCTGATTTGATAGACCGCGACTCCCCTCTCTTTCAGTTTTGCCACGGTGGCGTCGGTCGACCCGGTGTCGCAGACAAAAATGCCGTCCGCCTCGCTCATTGAATCCACCCAGCGGTCGACAAATTTTTCCTCGTTTTTGCAAATAGCATATACTGCCACTTTATACTGATTCATAACATCACCTCTATGTAGGGCGGTTTCCCGCCCTTTGATTACGCGAGTTTCACAATGACAAGATTGGAAGAAACCGTACAGTTACCGCCGGCACCGGGGGTAACGGTAATATCCGAAGTGTTATCGGCAGGATTCACAATGCTGAGCACATCGCCCGCATTTGCATTCACAATCACGGTATTGGAAAGTTCCTCCGCAGCCGTCATGCCGACAACGGAGCTCTCAAGCAGGGTACCGTTAATCGCGATACCAAGCTGTCCGCTCTCGCTGAGAGTTGCGTGAAACGCCACGAGATACGAGCCGGCTTCTGCGAGATTGAATGTGCTGTCGGTGATACGGGTAATACTGCCGCTCTGCGGACCGTTTTCCGGAAAGTCAATCTCTTCTCCCGCTGCAATCGCGTCGGCATTATCGTCCGGCGCAAGCGCATAGAAGTTTGCGAAGGAGATAACAGCAGGCTGACCTGCAGGACCCATTGGACCGGTCGGACCTGTGGCACCCTGAGGTCCAACAGGACCAACTGGACCTGTGGCACCTGTCGCACCTGCAGGACCAGTCGCGCCTGTCGCACCCGTGGCTCCGGTTGCACCCGTGGCACCAGTCGGACCGGTCGGACCCGTGGCACCGGGCATACCCATCATTCCGGGGAAACCCTGGGGACCCTGAGGACCCGTGGGACCCGTAGGGCCGGCAATCATCGACGGGCAGCAGTTTTGCTGAGGGGATACCGCGGAGCAGTTCTGCTGCGGCAAGTTCTGCAGGCAGTGAAAAAAATCGTCACGCCTTCTGTCATTCTCTCTTGCGTTACAGTTATAAATCGTAATAATAAAAACCTCCCTGAGTTTACAGAGGTCAACCTCATACCCCATCCTATGACAATTTCCGACATTTTGACACAAAAAAGAACCGCTCGAAAGCGGTTCTTTCTATGTAAATAATTAAGCCATAAAGGAACGGATGACCGACTCGCAGTCGTTTCTGTCCATAATCTTCGGGACGGGATAACCGGGGTTGCCCTCCTTCAGAGCACGGGTAACGAGCGTATCCATATCCTCTTCCTTAATGAAGTCAAACTTCTCGGGGATATTCATTGCCGCATTCATTCTGCGAATTTCGGCGATGAAGGCTCTGCCCTTCTCAGCGGTGGACATGGACGGTGTCGTAATACCGATAATATCCGCCAGCTTCGCAAGCCGGGGATAAGCAGCCTCGCCGTACCAGTCGAGCACATACGGGAGAATCACCGCATTGGCAAGACCGTGGGGCGTACCGTACAGTCCGCCGAGGTTATGCGCAATCGCGTGAACATATCCGACAAACGCACGCGTAAACGCACAGCCTGCAAGATACGAGCCCTTGAGCATATTGCCTCTTGCCTGCATATCCTTTCCGTCGACGTAAGCCTTCTCAAGATTATCGTGGATAAGCTTGGTAGCCTCCTCGGCATATTGAATCGTAGATTTCACATTGCTCTTACCGATATAAGCCTCCACGGCGTGAGTGAGCGCATCCATGCCTGTTGTCGATGTAATATGCGGCGGCAAACCTACGGTGAGAGCCGGGTCAAGCACTGCATTCTTCGGACGGAGACAGATGTCATTGATAGCGTTCTTCTCATGCGTTTCAGGGTCGGTAACTACGGCAGCAACGGTGGTTTCTGAGCCGGTTCCGGCAGTGGTGGGAACGGCAAAGAAAGGCGGCAGCTTCTTGAGCACTTTAAGGTATCCGCGCATCGCACGAACGGACTGATTCGGCTTGACGACTCTCGCGCCGGCAGCCTTAGCGCAGTCCATTGCAGAACCGCCGCCGAACGCGATAATACCCTGACAACCGTTTTGGATGTAAACATCCTTACAGTCCTCAATGTTCGGAATTGTCGGATTTGGCTGAACGCCGTCGTATACGAAGTACTCGATATTCTGCACCTTCAGTTCTTCAAAGAGCGGGTCAAGCAGATGCAGTCCCATCAGTCCCTTATCGGTTACGACGAGCACTCTGTCAATTCCCTTGCCCTTAATGAACTTCGGCAGTCTCAGCACCGAGCCTTCGCCCTCGAGAATCTCGGGCTCCGACCAGTCCATAAAGCACATAGCGACCATAAAAACTCTTTGGTACACACGGTACCAGCACTTTTTCAAAGTCCAGAGCATTTTCAGACCTCCTTATTAATTTTCACTTATTATAATACAATTTTTTTTCGACTTTTGCAACACTTATTATTGTACAAGACGGATATATTTGATATAATTACAGTATCAAGAATAACGGAGTGAATGATATGCCTACCAACCTGTTTGATAAAAGCGATTACAGATACGCGCGTGTAAGCCTTGCTGCAAACGGCAGTAACCTGCTTGCCGCCGCCATTCGCTGCTCGCAGAATATAGAAAGCGGCAGCGTCTGGGGATATAATGAAATCACCACAAAACGCAGCACCGACGGCGGCAAGACCTGGAGCGAAGAAAACGTCATCCTCACTCCGCCCGCGCGCAAAATTACTGCCGAGGCGGACAACACGAAATCCTCTTTCTTCCAGAATCCGCAATTACTGTTTTCCGGCGGCGAATATGTGCTCCTTTTCACCTTCTTCCCCGAGAGTATGGGCGCCGAGGAGGAGCAGCTCCTCGATAAAAAGAAGGCGGCGTATACATATTTCAATAACAATACGCGCCCGATTATCTACGACCGCGACGGCAATTATTACATTATTGCCGAGAACGGCAAGGTACTCACCTCCGCCAAGGCGACGACGGAGTACACCGTGCGCGATATGGGCGAACTCTTCAGTGGCGAGGAATACATCGGCAATATTTACTTAAACGGTGCGATGGGCAAGAGCGACGGCGTCGGCAAGACAACCTTTGGCGCACCGCTCAAGGCGCCGAAGCGCAGTTATATTATGGTGATGAAATCCGCCGACGGCATCCGCTGGAGCAAACCCGTCGACATCACATCGCAGATATTGAACGACGCGGACGGCGCCGTGTTGATAACGGGCGAAGGAAACGGCACCGTCACAAGCGAAGGAAAAATCATCGTGCCGCTATACAGTGATAAGGGCGCACTTTGTATCTACTCCTACGACGGCGGCGTGACCTGGAGCCGCAACCGCCACATTCCCTATATGCCGACGAAGGATAGCGCATTATCCCTCGTGCAGCTTCCGGGCGGCGAACTCCTCGCGCTCGGCAGCAAATGGTGCATTTCACACGACAAAGGCATTACCTGGATGAAAGAAAAGGCAAAGGCGACACCGTCGTGTGCCGTTTGCCGCGGCGACCGACTCTTCCTTATCATCCATTCGGCGAAAGTCGGCACCTACCTTCTCGGCTGCGATATCATCAGCAAGAAGGGGAAATTCAAGACTGTCAAGCCCGACAAGAATACCACCGCTTTACCGGGTGCATTCTTCCCCGCGGCACAGCTTGCCTTCTGCAGCGATAAACTCGCCATTCTCCATATCAGTGACGACTACACGAATGTCGCGATTGATACAACAGAAGTATAACAAAAAGGGCAGGTTTACTGCCCTTTGATTCTTTTAATCACATTCTTTTCGAGGCGGGAGACCTGCGCCTGGGAGATGCCGATTTCTTCGGCTGTCTCCATCTGGGTCTTGCCCTGCATAAAGCGCATATAGAGAATCTTATGCTCGCGCTCGTCGAGGCTCTTCAATTCGTCGCGCATCATAATTTCATCTATCCAGTCGGTGTCGGTGGAATTATCGCCCACCTGGTCCATCACATAAATCGTGTCGCCTCCGTCGTTATACACGGGCTCATAGAGGGACACCGGGTCGACGATTGCCTCGAGGGCGAGGACGACATCGCTCTTTTTCATATCGAGTTCTTTCGCGATTTCTGCGACATCGGGCTCTCTTCCCTGCTCGTTCGTGAGGCGCTCCTTCACCTGCATCGCCTTATACGCCGTGTCGCGCATCGAACGGCTGACGCGGATGGGATTGCTGTCGCGCAGAAAGCGCCGCACCTCGCCGATACACATCGGAACGGCATATGTTGAAAACCTTACTCCGAGCTCGGTGTCAAAATTATCAATCGCTTTAATCAGCCCGATGACGCCGACCTGAAATAAATCATCCATATTCTCGCCGCGATTGGCAAAGCGCTGCACGACGGAGAGCACGAGTCTCAGATTGCCCTGAATGAGTTTATCGCGCGCTGCCATATCGCCCGCGTGCGCCTTGCGCAGGAGGTCGAGCTTCTCCTCCTCCTTCATCACCGTGAGTTCATTCGTGTTAATCCCGCATATTTCGACCTTATTAAAATACTGCACATAATCATTCCTTATTCAGTTATGGTATGTACAAAAAAGCCCTGTTCATATTATGAACAGGGCTCTTGATTTTTATAACAGTTTATTGTGCTTTTTCTTCTTTTTTGTAATCGGAGTCGAGATTAATTTGTGCCGAGTCCTCTACTGACTCAAACGCGTTTTCGAAATTGAAGTCCTTTTCGGGGAAGATAACGTTAAGCAGGATACCTGCGATGGATGCTACTGCAAGTGCTGTAAGTGTGATGGTTGCAGAGCCGATGGAGAAGGTAATTCCGTTTGTAAGACCAAGTGAAATTACCAGGATTACTGCTGCAACGATTGTGTTACGCGCCTTGGAGAAGTCAACCTTTGCCTCAACCACATTGCGCACACCGATAGCGGAAATCATACCGTAAAGTACGAAGGAGATACCGCCGACGATTGCTGCGGGCATGGAGTTAATGAGTGCTGCAAACTTCGGTGAGAAGGAGAAGAGAACTGCAAATCCTGCTGCGATTCTGATAACTCTCGGGTCATAAACCTTGGAGAGCGCAAGCACGCCGGTGTTCTCGCCGTAAGTGGTATTTGCCGGAGCGCCGAAAAGGGATGCAAGAGAAGTTGCAAGACCGTCACCGAGAAGCGTTCTGTGGAGACCGGGGTCGTCGATGTAGTTCCTGCCGCAGGTAGCGGAAATCGCGGAAATATCGCCGATGTGCTCCATCATGGTTGCGATAGCGATGGGCATAATTGCGATGATAGCGGTTGCTGCCTTTGCGCCGTCGTGTACGCCGCCGAATACGGTGGAGTTCCAGTCAATCGGAAGACCGAACCAAGCAGCCTCTTTCACGCTGGTGAAGTCGATAGCGAATGCCTCAACACCTGCGATATTACCGACAACGATTGCCACTGCATACGCGCCGAGGATACCGAGAAGAATCGGGATAATCTTCACCATACCCTTACCGAAGATGTTAAATACGATAACGAGTACGAGTGCAACAAGAGCGAGCCACCAGTTTGTGGAGCAGTTGTTGATTGCCGACGGTGCGAGACCGAGACCGATTGCGATAATGATAGGTCCTGTAACAACAGGCGGGAAAAGCTTCATTACCTTGTGGATACCGACGAGCTTGATAACAGCCGCGAGTACCAGGTAGAGAGCACCTGCGCATGCAACGCCGAGGCAGGCATAGGGAAGCATTTCCTTATTCGGTGTGCCATCTTCCATCATCGGAGCGATTGCTGCGTAACCGCCGAGGAATGCGAAGGATGAGCCGAGGAATGCAGGTACCTTAAACTTCGTAAGGCAGTGGAAAAGCAGTGTTCCGAGACCTGCAAAAAGAAGGGTGGTCGATACGGAAAGACCGGTCAGAAGCGGTACAAGAACGGTTGCGCCAAACATCGCAAACATATGCTGGAAGCCGAGCGTTACCATCTTGCCGGCGCCGAGTTTGCGAGCATCATAAATGCCTTCGGTGCCGATTTTGATTTTTTCTTTTGCCATTTTGTTTCCTCCAAAAAATTTTTACTGAATATACAAAAAACGGAGAACGGAGAATGGGGACAAGCCCCATTCCCTATTCTCACATTTATTTTGTACCGAAAATTCTGTCGCCTGCGTCGCCGAGGCCGGGTACGATATAGCCGTTTTCATTAAGGTGGTCGTCAAGACCTGCGCAGTAGATGTCCACATCGGGATGCGCATTTTCAAGTGCCTCGAGTCCTTCGGGAGCGGCAATTAAGCAAAGGAACTTGATAGAACGGGGATTGCGCAGTTTAATCTGATTGATAGCGTCAATCGCCGAGCCGCCGGTTGCGAGCATCGGGTCAACAACGAATACGTCGCGCTCTTCAATATCCTTAGGCAGTTTGCAATAATACTCAACGGGCTGAAGAGTCTCCTCGTCTCTGTAAAGACCGATATGACCGACACGCGCGTTGGGAACGAGCTTAAGGCAACCGTCAACAAGACCGAGACCTGCACGCAA
The DNA here is from genome assembly GCA_015066525.1 of Oscillospiraceae bacterium. Taxonomy (GTDB): domain Bacteria; phylum Bacillota; class Clostridia; order Oscillospirales; family Acutalibacteraceae; genus Eubacterium_R. The sequence goes on from SVOG01000051.1 coordinate 14,705, forward strand.
AATCGGAACGAAAGCGAGCTTTCTGCCGGCAATCTGCTTGCAGTCAGCGATACCGACGGGAGTCGTAACTTTAATATCCTCGGTCGGAAGATCTCTCGTAGCCTCAAACATAATCAGCATCGCGATTTCGTTGACAAGTTCTCTGAAATCCTTGGTAGGAGTTCTGCTGTCGCGCAGAATGCTGAGTTTGTGCTGAATCAGCGGATGGTCAAATATAACGACTTTTCTATCCATATTTCTGTCTCCTTTGACACATTTTTTATCCTTACGATAATACCAAAAAAGCATCGCATTATCAATAAAAGTTACAGCATTGTAAAGCATTGTTACAAGGTTTGTAACATATAATTATTAGGTTTTAGGTGTTAGGTGTTAGGTTTTAGGTTTTAGGTTTTAGGTGTTAGTATGAGAAAAATCAACGATAGTGCATTGGCATTGGGGCTGACCGCCGTTATTGTGATGCTCATCTATCTCTCGTCAGAAGCGAAGGCAGGCGCCGAGACGGGCATCAGTCTCTGCGAGGGGGTCATCATCCCCGCGCTGCTTCCCGTGCTGATGATTTCCAATATACTGCTCACATCGCGGGCGTCACGCTTCTTTGAGCGGCTTTGCGGCGGTGTTTTTCGCCATCTGCTGAAACTTCCCGAAAGTGCCGTCACGCCCGTTTTATTTGGACTCGTGGCAGGCTACCCGTCAGGAGCGGTACTCACGCTCGAGCAGTACAAGGCGGGGGCACTCAGCGACGAGGAAGCAGGGCGCATGATGCGCTTCAATCTCTGCGGCGGGGCAGCATTCATCATCACCGCCGTCGGTAACGGATACTACGGCAGTACCAAAATCGGCACATTACTCTATCTCATCAGCCTGACTTCCAATATGATGATTGCCCTGTTTTCGGCATTTTTATTCAGAGGTGCGGTGCACCGTAGCGAAAGGCGCAGGGCGCTCCCCTTTTCGGACGCGCTTTGCCGCAGTGCCGAGACCGCAAGCCGCAGCGTCATCCTGATGTCGGCGTACATCATCCTCTTTTGTGCGTTGGTGCGGATAGCGAAACCGCCGCCGTTTCTCACGCCCGTGCTCGAAATCACAAGCGGCATCTTCACCGCAGGAAGCAAAATCCCTCTGCCCTTCTGCGCGGCATTCCTCTCCTTCGGCGGAATCTGCATCCACCTGCAGCTCATCGGAATGCTCAGCGAAATGAAAGTAAAATACGCAGAATTCTTCCTCTTTCGCGTGCTCGCGGCAGTGCTGTCATACGGGATGGGAAAGCTTTATCTTCTGTTCTTCCCCGACGCGGTCGCCGTGTTCAGCGCGCTCTCCGATGAGGTTACCGTCCGTTTCACCGAGGCACACACGGCGCTCGGTGTCCTCGCGATGCTCGGATGTGCGATGCTCGTCATCGAAATAGAAAATCGCAAAATCCGGTTGTGATATAGCGCATAAGATGCTATAATAAACGCGGTGATAAAATGAAAAAGCATATAAAACTCCTGTCGCTGCTGTTGGTCATCTGTGCGCTCTTTTCGGCGTGCACGATTACCTTCGACACCGTTGGTGACAGTGCGCCGGAACTGGCGAGCGTACAGGAATATAATGAAGACGCATTTTGCGTGGTGAACGACAATGTGCCGCAGTTTTCCGCGGACGAAATCACGACCGACTCCTTCGAGGAATACGGCGATCTCGACCCGCTCGGTCGCTGCACAGTCTGCACCGCGAGTATCGGCAAGGACTTAATGCCGACGGAAAAACGCGGTGCCATCGGAATGGTCAAGCCGACGGGCTGGCATACCGTCAAATACGACGGCATCGACGGGAATTATCTCTATAACCGCTGTCATTTAATCGGATTTCAGCTCACGGGCGAAAACGCAAACACGCGCAATCTGATTACGGGCACGCGGTATATGAATACCGAGGGGATGCTCCCGTTTGAAAACGAGGTCGCGGAATATGTCAGGCGCACGAAAAAGCACGTGATGTACCGCGTCACGCCCGATTTTCGCGGCAGAGAACTTGTCGCGCGCGGCGTTCAGATAGAGGCGTACAGCGTCGAGGATAAGGGCAGGGGCGTGTCCTTCAACGTCTACTGCTACAATGTGCAGCCGGGGATTGAGATTGACTACGCCACGGGCGAGAGCAAAAAGCTCAAAACCGCAACGCAGTCCGCAAGTAGCGCCTACATTCTCAACACGAACTCCAAAAAATTCCACCGTCCTTCGTGCAAGCTCGCCAAGGACATCAGCGACAAAAATAAAAAGAATTACAGCGGCTCCCGCGAGGAGCTGATAAACAGGGGCTACAAACCCTGCGGAAGCTGTAAGCCGTAAAACAAAACCGTATTGCGATGCAATACGGTTTTATTGTTGCAATTTTGATGTAATGATACGGGAGACATCGGGTGCGGAGGCTTTGCCGCCAAGGCGCTTCATCACCTGCCCGATTAAATAGCCGATTGCTTTCTCCTTGCCGCTTTGGTATTCTGCGACTGCCTTGGGATGATTCGCTATGACCTCAGCGACAACGCGCTCAATTTCATCGGTATTGTTTTCAAGAAACAGCGCGTTCTCCCCGATATACTCCGTCGGGTTTACATCGTCGTAAAACACACGTTCAAACACGGCTTTCGCAGTGGCGCGGGAGATTTTGCTCTCGGTGAGAAGGGTGATAATTTGCGCGAGTGCGGCAGCGGAAAAGTGCATCTCCTCGGGTAAAGTACCGCTCTCGGAAAGGTGGTACATCACCTCTCCCATAATCCAGTTGGCGCTCTCCTTCGGCTGACCCGTCAGCGCCGCCGTTTTCTCAAACAGGCGCACATATGCAAGGTCCGTACAGATAACCGCTGCATCGTAAGCGCTGATACCGAGGTCGTCCACATAGCGCCGTTTCTTCTCGTCGGGAAGTTCGGGAAGGGTGCGGCGAATTTCCTCGATATATGCGTCATCAAGGACAAGCGGCGGAATATCCGGCTCGGGGAAATACTTATAGTGCGGCGCCTCTTCCTTCTTTCGCATCGCAAAGGAGGTATTCTTCCTGTCGTCCCAGCGGCGGGTTTCAAGCCGTACCGCGCCGCCGTTTTCGAGCAACGCTATCTGGCGCTTCGACTCGGTTTCCACCGCCTTTTCAATCGCGGTGAAGGAGTTGATATTCTTCATCTCCGTGCGGGTACCAAGCACATCGGAATTCTCGTCCGTCACGGACACGTTCACATCCGCCCGCAGGGAGCCCTCCTGCATCTTGCAGTCGGACACGCCGCAAAAGCGCAGCACATCGCGGAGCTTGCGTGCAAATTCTCCCGCCTCTTCGGGCGTGCGGATATCGGGCGCGCTGACAATTTCGAGCAGGGGCACGCCGCAGCGATTATAATTAATCAGCGTTTTGCCGTTTTCGTGAAAGAGCTTGCCCGCGTCCTCTTCCATATGTATCTCTTTAATGCGGATTCTTCTGCCGCTGTCGAGTTCGATATAACCGTCCCGGCATATCGGCAGGTAGAGCTGCGAAATCTGGTACGCCTTCGGCAGGTCGGGATAAAAGTAATTCTTGCGGTCAAATTTATTGTATTTTGTAATGTCGCAATGCAGCGCAAGTCCTGCGCGCACGGCAAACTCCACGACTTTCGCATTCAGCTGCGGCAGGGTGCCGGGCATACCTGTGCAGATTTCGCAGCACTGGGTATTCGGCTCTGCGCCGAAACGCGTGGAGCAGGAACAGAAAATTTTACTTGCAGTGAGAAGTTCGGTATGAACTTCAAGCCCGCAGACAATTCTATAATTCATCATTTACCTTCGGTCTCTTCGTATGATAATCGGTCGCGCTCTGATAGATTTTGCCCGCGGAGAGCAGGACTTTTTCACGAAACGGTTTGCCAATCAGTTGAACGCCAAGGGGTAGCCCTTCGCTGTCAAAGCCGCACGGGAGCGCGAGCGCGGGCAACCCCGCGAGATTTACCGCAGCGGTATACCAATCGCTCAAAAACAGATTTTCGGGCGCAGCGCCGATTTGATAGGCGGCACCTTCCGTCACGGGTGACAGAATCATATCGTACCGCTCAAACACTTTCGCAAATGCGTCGCAGAGTATCCGCTTCACGCGCAGCGCCTTGCGGTAATAATCGTCAAAATAACCCGCCGAGAGCACGAAATTGCCGAGCATTATGCGTTTCTTCACCTCGGTGCCGAAGCCCTCGCTGCGGGAGAGCACATACATTTCATCGAGCGCCTCGGCATCCCGATTGCGATAGCCGTATTTCACCCCGTCGTAGCGCGCGAGGTTAGAGCTCGCCTCCGCACAGGCGATGATGTAGTAAGCCGACACGGCATAGCGGAGTTCGGGGAGTGCGATTTCTTCGCACACAGCGCCGAGGTTTACCAGTTCCTTCGCCTGCTTTGTACAATCCCCGAGCACGGCGATTTTAACGCCGTTAAGGTCGGTCAGCGGTTGCGATTCGGGCACTGAAAGCGTGGTCAAGTCCTTATCGTCAGCACCCCTGATGATGTCAAAGAGTGCCGCGCAGTCGGCGGCATCCCTGCCCACCGTGCCAATCGTATCAAGCGAGGACGCAAAGGCAATCAAGCCGTAGCGCGACACGGCGCCGTAGGTCGCCTTCAACCCCGTTACGCCGCAGAAGGCGCAGGGCTGCCGAATCGAGCCGCCCGTATCGGAGCCGAGCGCAAGCACGCTCTCGCCCGCTGCAACCGCAGCCGCAGAGCCTCCCGACGAGCCGCCTGCCACACGGGTCATATCCCACGGATTCTTCGTCACGCCATAGGCGGAAGTCTCGGTCGACCATCCCATCGCAAACTCGTCCATATTCGTTTTTCCGAGGGGTATCATCCCCGCGTTTTTCACCTTCGTAATCACCGTTGCGTCGTAGGGAGGGATAAAATCTTTCAGCATACGGGAGCCAGCCGACGTGACCTTCCCCTTCTCGCAGATATTGTCCTTAATCGCAACAGGGACACCCGCAAGGGGCGAAAGCTTCTCGCCGTTTTGAAGGCGGATTTCCACCTCTTTCGCATCGGCAAGGGCGCTCTCCAAATCAAGCGAGGTATAGCAATTCAGGCGGCTCTGCCGCGCTTTTTCAAAAAAAGCGTGCACCGCCTCGGTGGGCGTTATATTCTTTTTTCTGATTTCCTCGGCGAGCGAGAGCGCCGTCAAGTTCGTCATCTCCATACCGCACCTCACTCAAATGCCTGCGGCACGGTGAAGAAGACGCCGTCCGTTTCGGCAGTGTTCTGCAGGATTTCGTCGCGCGAGAGTGACGGCTTTGCCTCGTCTTCTCGTAGCGGGCATGACTGTGCGAAGGTATGGCTGAGCGGCTCGACACCCGCGGTGTCAAGTTCGCTGAGCACCTCCATATGCCCAAGCATAGAGGAAAGCTCGTCTTTTACTGTTTCCTTTTCTTCGTCGGTAAGCCTGATTTTGGCAAGTACTTCAAGCTCACTGATTCGTTCGTTCGTAATTTCCATAGCTTTATTATATAAAAAACACGCCCCGCGGTCAACCTCGGGGCGTGGGTGGGATTACCACTCTTTCGTTTTTTCGGTTTTGTCGTACAGACCGGTTTTGGAATTATAGGAATGCTTAATGGAATACTCCTCATCCGTGAACTCGATGAAACAGTTTTCTTCTTCATCATAGTAGCCGTCACGGTAAAGGACAACAAGACGGTTCATCTGGTCGTACTCCGCTTTCGACGCGGCGCCGTAATACTGCTTTACCATCTCATAGGCGGTATTGCGCGCCCTGTTATAGCGGCGAAAATCCTTTATATCGTATTCAATGCGCACATCCTTGGTGTTTCGCTTCAGTTTTAGATTTTCGTTTTCGCAGATATAAAGGGCAATCTGATTGCGCGCAGAATTCGCAGCGACTTTGTCATCACTACCGGCAAGGTCGATGAGATACGGCACCGCCGAGTCGGAGAATTTGCGAATCGCGACGGTATCCACCGTCTCGAGCTTGCCGCTTTGGTACGCCTTGATATTATAGTCGGCGCAGCGCGCGTCGATATTCGCAAAGGAGAGCGCGACAAACATCGCCGAGCAGATGAGAATCACCGGCTGGAGATAGGGCACTTTCGGCGCGAAGATATGCAGCAGGAAGAACGCAATCGTCACCAGCAGCATCACCATCAGCGTGGTGACGAGGACACGGTTGACCGAAAGTCCGTAGATGCTGATATTCAGTCGCATCTTCTGCATCGCAACCACAATCAACAGCACTGAAAACAGGGTGACAAACGCGGACAGCACCTTAATGGACGGCGCCACTCTGCCGTGAATACGCTTCGTCATAATGCCGACGGCGGACACGAGCAGGATATTGATGACGCAAATCACGAACATCTCATAAAAGCCACGACGCGCAAAAGCGCTTGCCGTATAATGATAATCCGCGGGAAGAATGCCCTTGAACGCCGAGAAGAAGTAAGCAAGCTGCGAGAAGAGATAGACGAGATAGGTCAGCGAAATGACGCTCAGGAATGAGACACTGATGGTCGGCGAAAGCACACGGGTATTATCCTTCGGTGCGGCAGCCGCCCGCTTCGCACTGCGCTTGCTGAAAAAGTAACTGAACAGAAACGGCGTGATCGCGAGCGCAAGCGCAAATTCAACGAGGTAGATGCCGATGTCCGCGGCAATCCGCTTAATCAGTCCCTCAAACGCAGCGTCACTCTGCACAAGAAGCGGGATAATCACAATCAGAAACGGAATCGCAATCCCGATACCGATGAGGGCATTAATGACTTTTTTATTCTTCCGGGACGTTGCCTTCGCGGAGCCGAATACGCGTTCCAGTCCGCCGAAGGTATCCCCCACTACGGACTCAAAGACATCAAACAGCGCCTTGAAACTGCCGCGCGGACGCTTGAAGGCATCGCTGATACCAATGACGTAAAAACAGTACAGTCCCGCCACGAGGAAAAACATCAGCGCGTTCATCAGCATATTGTCAAAGAGCGCGAAGGTCGCCGCTCCCGCAAGCGACAGTCCGCCGCAAAGAAGCGAAAAGACATTCTTTGCCGCGCCCTTCCTCCACAGATATGCCGTCGTCACGCCAAAGAGCGCATAGTACGCAATCGAAAAACCGATATTGAATCCGTGAAAGGCGGCAAAATCCACCATCAGAAACGCCGCAATCAGCGTCAGAAATACAAAGACGGTATCCTTCTTTTCAAACGGTTTATGCTCCTTTTTCACAGGCGCATAAAGTGAGAGGTCAACCTTTTCTTTACTCTTTTCATTATTCTTTTCGGGCGGCGCAAAGTATACGCCGTTATGATTATTATTATCCATCATTAGTCCTCCCTGTATTCAATAATGTCGGCGGGCTGGCAGTCGAGTTCCTTACAGATGGCGTCGAGCGTGGAAAAGCGGATTGCCCGCGCCTTGCCCGTCTTGAGGATGGACAGATTCGCCTGCGTAATGCCGATTTTATTTGCCAGCTCGAGCGAACTCATTTTTCGCTTGGCAAGCATAACATCTAAGTTAATTACTATCATATATTATCTCCAAACCTTATTGCCTCCCTTGTGCAAAGGGAGGTACCGAGCGTATGCGAGGCGGAGGGATTGTCACAACCCCTCAGTCGCTCACTTCGTTCGTGACAGCTCCCCTTACACAGGGGAGCCTTAATCGGTTATACTACTAAATCATTATCCTCTTTCATCTCAATTGCCTTTTGCATCACATCGCGCACCACACGCACCACAAGCGCCATAAACGCTTCGCCGAATGCAAGAAGCATCACGGTCTCGATGGACTTATACATCAGCGCAATTATCACATACGACACTACGCCCACCGCCGCGGCAAACAGGCAGCAGTAAGTAATACGATTCAGCAAAACGATATTACTCTTATCGAACACGATGTCGCTCTTGATATTCGAGAGAATCCTATCAAGGCAGACGAGCGCCGCATAGCCCGCGGGCACCACTGCGTAAAACGGGTAAATCAGATACTTTCCGTGCATCGCTATCATCACGAAATACCACGGGCTGTCCTCCTCGGCGCGCATCAGTATCGGAAAAAGTATCACCGAAACCGCGAGCAGGACATAGCATAACCTTACAACAAATTGCGTGAGCTGCGCGCTCTTAACACTGTATTTCATAAAGTACCTCCACAGGTAAATTTCACCATAGTTATAACACTAAAATTATCGTTTGTCAATAATTTATTATCATTTTTCAAAAATAATTAACAAAGACGAAGCATTGCTTCGTCTTTACTGTACTAATATATCAGGCATAATACTCGTCTTTCCCCATCAGCCATTTTTTGGGATTCTCATCTATGTATTGAATATGCATACACAAATCTTCATCGCTACGAATGATATGGTCGTGGTACGACCTTTGCCATATTCGTTCGCCGATTTCTTTTTCCGTAAACTTCTTAAAAGCTGTTACAAACTTTGAGAGCGTATTTGTAGGGGGCGACGACCTCGGCGCCCCGCTATCAGGAACGCTACTGTTATCTATTACCAAAAGCATATGAATATGGTTGGGCATAATGACATAATTAACAACCGTAATATCATCATAAATGCTGTTCATCCGAATAATATTTTGTTCCGAAACGGCTCCGTATTTTGTTAGATGTACAAGCGGGCTGCCGAGGTCGTCAGCCCCTACAATTTCAGAGAGAATACACTGCATATCAAGAGTACATATAGTTATAAAATACGCACCGTCTGAAGAATAATCATAATCAGCAAGCCTGTTTGCTTTTCTTTTCGGTAATTCTTTCATTATTTTACTCTTGTCAGCACGGCAAAGCGGTACGGCTCGAGGGTAATAGTCGCCGCTCCCGGTACGTCACCAAGGAGAGAATACGCATTCTCCCACTCCGCGCCGACGGGAATATCCATCGGTATCTCGTCGAGATTCATCGCGACGAGCACCTCGCTCGTGTCGTCCGAGCGCTTATACGCTATCGTCTTATGGCTGCTGAATACGGGGATGAACGCGCCCTTTTGGAACACATGGCAGCCGCGACGGATTTCACCGAGTCGCTTATACCAGCGCAGCAGTTCGTCATTTTGGTTATCCCACTGCATACAGCCGCGGTTGAAGGGGTCCTTGTAGCCCATCATACCGATTTCGTCGCCGTAGTAGAGCGACGGCACGCCGGGCAGCGTATACTGCAAAAGTGACGCAAGTTTCATCAGCGAAACGCCGTGGAGATACTCGTAATTCGACAGGGTGTTATGCTCATACTGCCACTGCCGTCCCCTGCCCTCGCAGTCCTCACCCGCAAGGCGGTTAATTGCGCGCTCCGTGTCGTGGGTGCCGATATGATTCATCAGCACGTTCGTCACCTGCGGCGGGTAATTCTCGATAATGCCGAGCACGCTGTCGAAAAAGGCGTTTGCATTCTTAAACCGCACGAAATTCAGCACCGCATCGGCGAAGGGATAATTCATCACCGAGTCGAGCTGCTCACCGAGCAGGTAGCGGCGGCGCTCGCCGTAGGCGAATTTTGTCGTCGCATCCTCCCAGACCTCGCCGATGATAACGGCGTCCTGATTCTCAGCCTTGACGGCTTTTCGCAGGTCGTCAAGGAAAATATCGGGGAGTTCGTCGGCAACATCCAGCCGCCAGCCGCTGATACCGCAGCGCAGCCACTTGCGCAGGATGCCGTCCTTACCGCAGATATACTGACGGTAACTCTCGTCCTCCTCAATCACTTCGGGCAGGAGCTTGATGCCCCACCACGAATGATAGTCGTCAGGATAGTCGATAAACTTATACCACGAAAAATACGGGCTTTCCTTGCTGTTATAGGCGCCGACACTATTATAATTGTTATAAATATTAAAATATTTACTGTCGCAACCCGTATGGCTGAATACGCCGTCGAGAATGATGCTGATGCCGTACTCCTCCTTCGCCTTCTTGCAAAGCGAGCGAAGGTCGTCCTCGGTGCCGAGGAGCGGGTCAATACGCTCGTAGTCCGCCGTGTCGTAGCGATGGTTCGAGTTTGCCTCAAAAATCGGATTGAGATAGATGCAACTGACGCACAAATCCGCAAGATACGGTAGTTTCTCCTCAATTCCCTTCAGGTCGCCGCAGAAATAATCGTTATTCCAGATGCCGTTCATCTGTTCGTCTTTCCAAAAGGGCTCGTCGCCCCATTCCCGGATAACGCGGGATTCACGCACGCCCTGCTTCGGGGTGCCGCTGTTATAAAACCTATCGGGGAAAATCTGATAAATCAGACCGCCCTTCAACCAGTCGGGAGTGGTAAAATTCTTATCGTACACCGTCTGCTGAAAATCCATTCCCTCGGGCAGGATATCACCGACACCGCCGCCCGCGTGGTACACGAAATTCTTGCCCCACGGGGTATCAAGTTCAAAGTGGTACCAGTAAAGCCCCTCGGTCGTCGCGGAAAAATGCAGGTCCCAATACTCAAAATCATCGCCGCACATCCCTGCCCAGAACATGGAGTAATACACATTTTCCTCGTTTTCCTTATGTACCGTGAGGGTCGCGCCGCTGCAGGACATATGGCGGGGTACGACAATACGGAGCCTTACCTGTTCATCGGTGGCAATGGCTCTGATTTTATCCTTATATTCTGTTTTTCGCGCATTGAAAATCTGCATAAGTTCCTATCGAAAAGTACGGGCGGATATGATCCGCCCACACATTCATCATTACTTAGTTTTCTTGGTTGCTCTCTTTTTCGGAGCGGGTTTTCTCGAAGTCTTAGGCTTCGCCTCTTCCTTCTTCGTGACCGGAGAAGTGTGCCAGATACGGTTCGCATAATCCATAATGGAACGGTCCGCGCTGAACACACCTGCGCCGCTGATATTCATCAGTGACATACGGTTGAATTTCTCCTGATTTGCATAGAGTTTCTGAATCTCCTGATGCGCTTTCTGATAATCCGCAAAGTCAGCGAGTGCCATATACGGGTCAACATTCATCAGCGAGGAGGTAACCTCGTCGAAGCGCTTGCCGTTTACGCCTGCCATAATGAAGTCGATGGCGTTTTTGAGCACTTCGTTATTATTGATATAATTCATCGGATAGTAACCCGTGCGTTTGAGGTCCTCGACCTCGGGGGTCTTCATACCGAAGATTACGATATTATCCTTGCCGACAGTCTCGAAAATTTCGACATTTGCGCCGTCGAGTGTACCGAGGGTAATCGCACCGTTTAGCATCAGCTTCATATTGCCCGTACCCGAAGCCTCGGTACCTGCGAGCGAAATCTGCTCGGAGATATCCGCTGCGGGCATCAGCACTTCAGCAACGGAGACGTTATAATCCTCGACAAATACTACCTTGAGCTTGCCGTTTACATCGGGGTCGTTATTGATGACGCGGGAAAGTGCGTCAATCAGTTCGATGAGTTTCTTAGCCATAAAGTAACCCGGTGCTGCCTTGGAAGCGAAGATATAGGTTTTGGGATAATATGCCGCATTCGGATTTGCCTTGAGCATCTGGTACTCTGCAATGATATTGAGGATATTAAGCTGCTGTCTCTTATACTCGTGCAGACGCTTCACCTGTACGTCAAAGATAGAGTCGGGGTTAATATCAACGCCCTGCTTCTTCTTGAGATACTTCGCGAAGCGTACCTTGTTTTCGTACTTAATCTTAGCGAGTTCCTCGAGAACCTTCTTGTCATCCTTGAAGTCGCGGAGTTTCAGAAGTTCGTCTGCCTTGGTGATGAACTTATCGCCGATGAGCGTGGTAATGTAATCGGTGAGCGCGGGGTTTGCCTGGCAGAGCCAGCGTCTGAACGCGATACCGTTGGTAACATTCGTGAACTTATCGGGAGTGAGGGTGTAGAAATCGTGAAATACGGTGTCCTTGAGGATTTCGCTGTGAAGCGCGGACACGCCGTTGACGCTGTGGGAGCCGGCAACGCAGAGGTTTGCCATACGGACAACGCCGCCCGATACGATAGCCATTCTCTCTACGCGGTCCGCATCCTGGGTCGCCGACCATACATAGGCTCTGAAACGGTTGTCAATTTCCTTCGTAATCTGATAGATACGGGGCAGAAGTCGGCTGTAAAGCTCCTCCGCCCAGCACTCGAGCGCTTCCTTCATAACGGTATGGTTGGTATAAGCAACCGTTCTCGTCACGATGGACCATGCCTCGTCCCAGCCGTAACCGCACTCGTCGAGCATAATACGCATCAGCTCGGGGATTGCCATTGTCGGGTGGGTATCGTTAATATGAATCGCAATCTTCTCCGGAAGATTGTCGAGTGTGCCGTATTCCGTCAGGTGGCGCTGGATAATATCCTGGATGGAAGCGGACACGAGGAAATACTGCTGGCGCAGTCTGAGCGCCTTGCCCTCGGGAGAGTTATCCGCGGGATAGAGAATCTTGGAGATAGCCTCCGCCATTGCGGACTGCTCCATCGCCTTGACATAGGAACCCTGATTAAAGAGCGCCATATCGAGCTCGGGTTTCTTCGATGCCCACAGACGCAGTCTTGCGACGCCCTCGCCGGCACCGGATACATACATATCATAAGGGATTGCGGTAACGACATTCGCATCCACATGGTCAACATGGTGATAATCGCCGTCCCACGTGTCCACAATCTTGCCCTCAAACTTGACTTCGCACGCACGCTCCTCACGCGGAACGAGCCATACGTCGCCGCCGGGAAGCCAGAAATCGGGAAGCTCGGTCTGCCAGCCGTCGACGAGCTTCTGCTTAAAGATACCCGCCTCATAGCGGATGGAGTAACCCATCGACTCAAAGCCGTCGGTTGCCAGTCCGTCGAGGTAGCAGGCAGCCAGTCTGCCGAGACCGCCGTTGCCGAGACCTGCGTCCGGCTCAAGCTCATAGATATTGTCGAGCTTGACATCCATCGACTTCAGCGCCTCCTCAAACACCTTGGTGAGACCGAGGTTATAGAGGTTGTTCTTCAGCGAACGGCCCATCAGGAACTCCATACAGAGATAGTACACTTTCTTGGAATCGCTCTCCTTTGCCATCTCGCGAAATTCGGAATGCTGCTCCGCGAGTTTATCGCGCACAATCATCGAAACAGCCTTGTAGAACTGCTCGTCGGATGCAACACTCGGAGTGACGCCGAAGAAATGGGAAAGTTTATCACAAATCAGCTTCTTTGCTTGTGTTACTGAAAGGTTAGTTTTCATACAAATCCTCCAAAAATAATTTGCCATTGGTTATATTTTATTAATTGTTTTGGTTATTATACACTAAAACACAGGGCTTTTCAAGCGCCAAAAGGCGATAATATGTCTATTTTTTCTTTTTTAAGAACTTATCTGTCAGAAGATGGAACAATTCGTTGAGCGGTGTATTATTGAGAACAAGCATAACGATGACGAGCACTACCTCGATAGCATACATCAGAATGCCCGACTTCATCACAATCATCACCGCCGCCTGAATGGCGAGAATCAGCAGTTCTGCCACGACAATCGGCGTCTTGTAATTAATCTTCACAAAGCGCTTCGTGTCGACGCCCCTCGTGATAAATACCATCACGAACGCCGCCAGTGTCGCAATCGCGGCGCCGTTTGCGCCGATAACGGGTATCAGAACAAAATTCAGTATAATGTTGGTCAGCGCGCCTGAAAGAGCGGTCACCATAGCCATCATATTCTTCTTCTCCGCCATATATACCGAGGCGAGGAAATTGACGTGGCAGGAAATCGTAGTCGCCATAATCAGCACGGGCACGTACTGCCACGAACTGTAATAACTCGGCGCGACGAGAATTTTCGTCATCAGCTGGCAGCCGAGTATCAGCGCTGCCGATACGGAGAACACGCCGCCGGAATACACGCGGAATACGTTGGTAAAGAATTTCGCCCTGTCCTCGCTGTCGTACTCGTCGACCGCAGAAAGCTGCCACGCATCAATAAAGATGGACGAGAACATAATAACAAAATTCGGAATCTTCGACGCCGCAGTATAAAGACCGTTTTCCGCCGAGCCGATAAAGCCGGTGACCATATAGCGGTCGGACACATTGATAATCCACCAGAGGATAATCGTCGGCATCATCGGAACGGAATACTTGAGCATACTGAAAGCGGTGCTCTTGCGCACGCCCCTGAATTTCACAAATCGCCAAAGTTTACAGGTAGCAAAAAGGAAAATAACCGAGCAAGCATCCGACGCAATAATCGCGAGAATATAGCCCTGCACGCCCCAGTGAAACGGACCGAGGAAGAGGATGTTAAACGCAAGCGTCGTCGCCGTCGCTAAAATGCCGTCAATCGCAAAGGTTTTCACATGCCCGCAGCCTCTGACGAACTGCTGACAGAGCTGGCGCAGTCCCGACACGAGCACGAACGCATAAATCAGTCCGATATAATCGCCGAGGCAAAAATCCTTAATGCGGACCAAACTCAGCGGATACCAGAGCAGAAGAAACACTGCAAAGCCGAGAAAAGTCGTGCGCAGTCCGACGGAGAACACCTCCGACTTATCGCCGTCCTTATCGAGCGCAAAGCGCAGGCAGGCGCTGTTAATCTGAAGAAAAACAATCGGAATCAGCACGTTCGCCGTCTGCTGGATGAGGTCGGCGTCACCGTAACTGCCCTGCTCGAGCATACGGGTGACAAACGGCATCAAAAGGAAGGAGAGCACCTTCGAGGAGAAGGTACCGATGGCAAATATTAAAGTGTTTGTCGCTAATTTTTTATATTTATCCATAGTTTAATACTTCCAGCGTCCATCACTGAATTTCATATAGTTTGTCGAGCCGGTGAACACACAGCCGGCGCGGTAAATCTTCTTACCGTTTTCTTTTTCCCCGATGACGAAGTCATACTCGCCGCCGTGAAAGATATGGAGTTTGTGAGCGCTGCCCGCGTCCTTAACCGCCATCAGATAACGGCTCTTTTGGGAATTCATATTGATTTCGGTCATACAGAGCTTTTTGCCGTCAAGTTCGGTGTAGTAGAGACGATTATTTTCGACCTCGATATAATTCGTGCCGTCGCCGTCTTTGGCAAGGGAAACCGTCTTTTCACTGCCGAATTTTTGGCGTACAATCTCGTACTTGCCGCCGTTTTCACGGTAGTAGTACAGAAAGCCGTTTTCCATCACGAGTTTGGAATCCGTCGTCTCGCGCTCGCGAAACGGCGACGGTACATCCTCACTGCCGTCGGTGGCAAGCGTAAAATAATCAATACTGCCGTCATAACCCTTCACGGCGAAATAGACCCTGTGCTTTGAGATACCCACGAGGCGCATCTCATCGTCCGCCGAGGAATAGAGCGTTTTTGGCTCGAGCGCCTTCGCGTCCATCACGCAGAGGTCGTTGTCGACGGATATGAAGTAAACCGTGCTGTCATATACGAGCGCGAACTTCACATTATCGCGCACGGATTTCGGTTCCTTCGCACCCTTTTGCATCTTATAGAGTTTCTGCTCCTCGTCGTCGATGAAGTAGATAAAGTCCCCTCTCAGATTGAGCGAAGAGAGTGTATGCGAGGACTTATACAGCCGCGTATAGCCCTCGGTGTCGGGGTTGAGTCGGTAGAGACCGTCACCCGCAATATGGTAGATATAGGAGCTGTCCGTCGCGACCTTGCCGCCGTTTAAGAGATTGCCGATGAGGTTTCCCTGCTTCGAGGTTTTGAGCTCAAACTCGTCGAACTCGATATAATTCATCATCTTTGCCGTCGGCTTCTCGGTCGTGGTCGGCGCAGTCGTGGTCGGTGCGGTCGTCGTCGTGTTCCCGAAAATTCTCTCATCCACAAAGGTCTGCACCGTTTGGGGCAGCAGGGTGGTGAAATCGAAATCGGGAGCGAGCACCTTCACCGTCGTCACAAACACGGCGAGCGCCACAATGATAACGGAGAGAAAAATCAGAAAACCTTTGAGCGCTTTTCTCTCCTTTTTCTTCTTTTTTCTTTGGGCGCGTTTGACGTCGGCGCCGTCATTTTCGTAATAATTGTTTTTCATATCTATTCATCCGATTCAGCTTTTAGCTATTAACTTGTGCTAAGCACAAAATCAGCTTGCCGAAGGCAAAATTAGCTTATCTTATCTGTCCGTCTCCGTAAATCAGATACTTAGTCGATGTCAGTCCTTCAATTCCCATCGGTCCGCGGGCGTGAAGTTTCTGGGTGCTGATGCCGATTTCGGCACCGAGACCGAACTCGCCGCCGTCGGTGAAACGCGTCGACGCATTGACATACACACTCGAGGAATCAATGCACTGCATAAAGCGGCGCGCGTTATCATCATTGCTTGTGATAATCGCCTCACTGTGACCCGTCGAGTGCTCGTTGATATGGTCGATTGCCTCGTCGACACTGTCGACCGTCTTAACGCTGATAATATAGTCGAGATACTCGGTATAGAAATCCTCCTCGGTTGCGGGGAGAATACCCGCGCACGCTCGTTGCGCTCTCTCATCACCGCGGATTTCGACATTCTTCTCATCAAGACGCGCCTTGATGACAGGCAGCGCTCGTTCAATCACGCCCGAATGAATCACGAGACTCTCACACGCATTGCACACGCTGATGCGCTGCGTTTTCGCATTAAAAATAATATTCGCCGCCATCTCAATATCGGCGCTCTCGTCCACAAAAATATGGCAGTTGCCCGAGCCGGTTTCAATCACGGGTACGGTCGAATTCTGCACAACCGACTGAATCAGTCCCTTGCCGCCGCGCGGAATCAGACAGTCGAGATAGTCGGTCAATTTCATCATCTCGTTTGCACTATTGCGCGAGGTGTCCTCCACGAGCTGCACGGTCTCACGGGGAAATCCCGCCCTCTCGAGTGCATCCTGCATGACACCGACCACCGCTTTATTGGAGTTGATTGCCTCCTTGCCACCGCGGAGAATCACGGCGTTACCGCTCTTCAGACAGAGTGCCGCCGCGTCAGCCGTCACGTTCGGGCGCGCCTCGTAGATAATACCGATGACGCCGATGGGCACGGTGATTTTCTGAATTTTCAGTCCGTTTTCTTTTTCATATTCATAGACGACCTTGCCGCAGGCGTCGGGGAGTGCTGCCACCTGACGCACGCCGTCCGCAATGCCCTCGATACGCTCGGCATCCAGCATCAGTCGGTCCAGGAGACCGGCATTCAGTCCGGCATTTTTACCATTTTCAAGGTCTGTCGCGTTAGCGGAGATAATCTCCCCCGCTCGGTTGCACAGTGCATCTGCAATAAAGAGCAGCGCTCTGTTTTTATCCTCGGTGCTGACCCGTGACAAAAAGGTCTGCACACCCTTTGCGCGAATTCCTAAATCTTTTACTGTCATATATAACTCCTTTGTTGAAGCGGGCGATTCGTGAATCGCCCCTACGGTTGCTTGTTATCTACTTTTGTGCCAAAAATCTGGTGCCCACGCTCTTGCCTTCGAGAATCTTGTACATTTTTGTGGGTTTATTGCCGTTGGCAATCACGACGGTGATACCCGCGTCGGTCGCAATCTTCGCCGCCTTAATCTTGGTCGCAAAGCCGCCCGTGCCGCGGCTGCCTGCGCCGCCTGCGAGCGAGGCAATCTCGGGGGTGATTTCCTCGACGAGTTCAATCAGTTTCGCGTCCTCATTTTCATTCGGGTTGCTGTCATACAGTCCGTCCGTATCGGTAAACATGACGAGTAAATCCGCGTCAATCAGCGCTGCCACCGTGGCGGAAAGGCAGTCGTTATCGCCGTTTAAGAGTTCGTCGACCGAGATGCTGTCGTTTTCATTGACAATCGGGATAACGCCGTAATCGAGGAGCTGGTTAAAGGTGTCGAGAAGATGGTGCCTGTCCTGCTCGCGCTCGAGCACATCGGTCGTGAAGAGAAGCTGAGACACGACAACGTCGTACTCGCCGAAGAGTTTATCGTACATAAACATCAGTTCACCCTGACCGATGGCAGCCAGCGCCTGCAGCGCCTTCGTTTCGCTCGGCTTATCCGCAATATTCAGCCTGCCCTTGCCGATGGATACCGCACCTGAGGATACGAGGATAACCTCGTGTCCCATATTATGCAAATCGGCGAGCACCGAAACGAGTTTTGCCATACGGGCAATATTTGTCTTACCCGTCTTATGCGTTAATGTGGAGGTGCCGACCTTGACGACAATCCTCTTTTTCTCATTTTGTGACATATGCAGACTTCTCCATTATATATAATCTTTAGTATTATAACATAATATGAGCACCGTTGCAATATTGTTTTTGCATAACAAAGTATAAATTGTACAAGGATGTACAAGCATAAATATAGGTTTTTTCTTAAACAAACGAAAAATAAAAAAATACCATTTTTGTCCTTGTACATGCTTGTACACCGCATCAAAAAAGCACTCCCGAAGGAGTGCTTTGATTGATGAAGCTTACGCTGCCTTGTGAGCCTCAGCCGCTCTTTCAAGTGCAAGCTTGTAATCTCTTGTATCCGTGAAGATTTCGTTGGTGTAAGGATTCTTCTTCTGCTCCTTAGCACGCTTGATGATATTCGTGATAACAAGAACGTTAACTGCGATAGCAAGAATTGCTACGACACCCTGAGCCTTCGGGTTAGCGTCAGCTGCAGTCAGTACGAGATTCGGGTCCATTCTGCCGTCTGCGCCGGTAGCGAAGAGAGCAGGATCCTTATAGATAACCGGAAGTGTCGTGAACTTCGAGTGGTTCTGGAAGCTCGGGAATACCTGAGCGAACATACACCAGAGTGCAAGTGTGTTAGCACGGTTCTGAATCCAGCCGCCCTTGTTCCAGAATGCGTTTGCAAACGTGGGAGCAAGGAGAAGCGCAACACCGCAGTACCAGGTGTGAAGCGGAAGGTTGAGATAAGTATACTCAAAGTTCCATACATCATACGCAAGGATGAACTGCCATGTCATATCGGGCCAGAGCATATCCTGCTGCTTATTCTTGGAAGAATAGATGCCGAACCAACCGGTCATACACATAATATTGATGAGACCTGCAACGCCGTTGAGGATATTCCACCAACCGCCGTAAAGCCATACGCCCTCGGAGGAATACCACCAGCCGCCTGCCATACCGCCTGCGCTGATACCCTTAACCGCAGACTCAAAGTCAGAAGCGACTGCAATCAGGATGTTGATACCAACGATGATGAACGGATAGCACTTGAACCAATGGCTCTTGCCGAGGCTGCCCCAATGATACTTCAGAATCATGAAGCCGACGCAGCCGATGGTTGCAGCATAGAGTTTTGCATAGTGGAACCAGCCGTTCATCTGAACGATGGTCGGGTTATCTGCTGCAAAGGTCTTAGCACCGATATTGATTACTACGAAGTAAACAGTCAGCGCTAACGGCAATACAACAAAGCAGAAAATACCGCCTGCTTTCGTGCGGCGTGCGATTTCATTCGCAACAACGAGTCCGACGAATACCAGGCACCAGCCAAGAAGCTGCCACATGGATAAATCGCCATAGATGTGAAACAACATTTTTGTTTCCTCCCCTTAAAAATATAAATATTTTTAGCTTCAGGCTCCAAGCTCCTGGCTACAGGCTTTAGGGCGGGACACCCGCACCCGATAATAATGGGTGTGGGCAAAGCCCACCTTGGCTTGCAGCTTGAGGCTTGAAGCTTGCAGCTTATTTACATTGCTTCAATTTCCTTAATCTGCACCTCGTTACCCCGGATAAGATAGGTATTTTCCGATTGGCAGTAAGGACAAATCTTGGCATATTTAACGGTTTCGTAAGTCTTGCCGCAATCCTCACAGTAGGTTACGCCCTTGATGACCTCGTGCTTGAGTTTGGAGCCGGACATCAGCTCGCTCTTCTTGCAAGCCCAGTCCCAGCAGTCCTCGAGGTACTCCATAATGACCGTCGAAACCTCGCCGACTTCCAAGGTAACAGAAGAAACCTTCGTCAGATTCTGTTCCTCTGCCACCTCTTCAATCGTCTTAATCACATGAAATACGATTCCCAGTTCGTGCATAGATTACTTATTCTTCTTTGCTTTTTTAATAGCAAATTCACGCTTAATCATATACGGGAAAATCGCTTTTAACTTATCCTCAGCCTTGTACATCGTGCTGCACTCAGGTCTGTCGCGGTGAAGCTCAATCGCCTCAAATTCGCACTTGGTGGTACATACGCCGCAGCCTACGCAGCGGTTTGCGTCAACGATGGTGGCGCCGCAGCCGAGGCAACGCGAGGTTTCAATTTTAACCTGCTCCTCGGTGAGCATCTTGCAATCATCCTTGAAGCCCTTGGGGTCAACCTTGCGGGTTGCCTCGGGTACCTGGCGATGAGCGGTATCGTAGCTCTCGACCATGAAATCGTCCTTGTCAAGCTCAACATAGTATCTCGGATTTCTGCCGATGGTGAGCGTGGAGTGAGGCTGTACAAATCTGTGGATGGAGATAGCGCCTTCCTTACCCATCGCGATAGCGTCGATAGCAAAACGCGGACCGGTGAATGCGTCACCGCCGACAAAGATGTCGGGCTGCGCAGTCTGGAAGGTGAAGGTATCCGCCTGAGCGGTCATATTTCTGTTGAGTTCAACAGCGCTGCCCTCAAGCAGTCCGCCCCACTGGATAGCCTGACCGATGGAAAGAATGACATTATCACATTCTACGGTGACGGTATCGTCCTCATCATATACGGGCGCGAAACGGTGCTCGTCATCAAATACGGATACGCACTTCTTAAATACGATAGCCTTGACTTTTCCGTTTTCGTCCTTGACGATTTCCTTCGGACCCCAGCCATTGTTGATTGTTGCGCCGTCCTCGAGTGCCTCCTCGACCTCGTCGTCGGAAGCGGGCATCTCTTCCCTGCTCTCAAGGCAGTACATACCGACTTCCTCAGCGCCGCAGTGTACGCTGACTCTTGCTGCGTCAATGGCAACATTACCGCCGCCGACTACAACAACTTTCTTGCCGATATCGAACGCTTCTTTCTCAGCAGCCTCATGGAGGAATTCAACCGCGGTCATAACGCCCTCGGCATCCTCGCCGTCAACGCCTGCCTTACGTCCGCCCTGCGCACCGATTGCCATATAGAACGCCTTATAGCCCTGTGCGCGAAGCTCGTCGAGGGTAATATCCTTACCAACCTCAACGCCGCACTTAATCTCCACACCCATCTCGCGGATGATGTCGATTTCAGCGTCGATTACTTCTTTTTCGAGTTTATAGTTCGGGATACCGTAGCGAAGCATACCGCCCGGCTTCTTATTCTTCTCAAATACAGTGACATTCATATAACCCTTTTCAGCAAGGAAGAATGCACACGAAAGTCCTGCGGGACCTGCACCGATGATGGCAACTTTCTCGGTGAATCCGGGCTCACGGTCAAATACGCCGTCAACGGTAATCTTCGGGATAACCTTCTTCGGAATCAGTCTCGTCGCGTTATCCATATCGCGGTGAGCGAGGAATTTCTTAACATCGTCGATTGCGATTGCCTCGTCGATGGTACCGCGGGTACAAGCTTCCTCGCAGCGCTTATTACAAATATGGCCGCATACTGCCGGGAACGGGTTTTCCTTCTTAATCAGCGCGAGCGCGTCCTCATATCTGCCCTGTGCCGCCATCTTGAGGTAACCCTGAATC
Organism: Oscillospiraceae bacterium; assembly: GCA_015066525.1. Classification (GTDB taxonomy): domain Bacteria; phylum Bacillota; class Clostridia; order Oscillospirales; family Acutalibacteraceae; genus Eubacterium_R. The sequence continues at coordinate 36,227 of SVOG01000051.1, forward strand.
GCGATATGCGCGGGACAAGCCGTCTTACACGGAGCCGTACCGGTTTCGTGCGTGTTGATACGGTTCTTGTCTCTGTACTCGGGCTCCCACTTCTCGGGTCCCCATTTTACTGCGTCCGGAAGTTCCTGCTTCGGATATGTAACCTCGCTGCCGTCCTTCTTGCAAAGCTTCTGGCCGAGTTTGAGCGCGCCCGCCGGGCAATGCTCAACGCAGCGACCGCAGGCAACGCAGTTCTCCTTCTTCACATGAGCGACATATGCCGAGCGTGACATATTCGGTGTGTTGAAGAGCTGTGAGGTACGCAGTGCGTAACAAACATTAACATTACAGTTACAGATGGCGAAAATCTTGTCCTCGCCGTCGATGTTGGTAATCTGGTGAACGAAACCATTCTCCTCACCCTGCTTGAAGATTTCGAGCGCCTGCTCGCGGGTGATATAGTGGCCGCCCTTCTTCGTCTCTACGACATAGTCAGCCATATCGCCGACCGCTATGCACCAGCCCTCGGGGTCGTCGGCGCAACCTTCATCATAGGTCTTTCTCGAATAACGGCACGAGCACGGGGATGCGGCATACTTGCCGTCATATTTGTCGAGCCAGTAGGAAATCTTTTCGATTCCGATTGCCTCGTTTTCCATTTCGATTGCTTTCTCTACAGGAATGACGTGCATACCGATTCCGCCGCCTCCGGGAGGCACCATCGGGGTAACCTTCTCGAGGGGGTTACGGGTCATTCTCTCAAAGAATCTGCCGAGTTCGGGATGCTTTTCAAGAAGTTCGTGGTTCATATTAGAGAACTCACCCGAGCCGGGTACGAACATCGGAAGCACCCACTGCTTTTCGTGCTGCGGATTCTCATAATTCCACTCGATGAGACCGTTTTCGCTCATCTGCTCAAGCAGTTCTGTAAGACGGTCGTCAGAGATATTCATATTCGCAACAAGCTTCTTCATATCCGCAAAGGTGCGGGGATGACGCTTCTTCATACGAATCGCAATCTCTGCCATCTCATCGGTAGGACAAATGGTGGCAACAGCCCAGTATTCGGGGTCCTGCGGTGTGATTTTCTGCATACCGAGAACAATGGGAATTCTGTCCGTTATAATCTTGCCGAGCTTGACAATCGGCTCGCGCATAACAAGATTCTCATCATAGGTCCATTCCGGAGCATATTCTAACATCTTATCAGGCATAAATCTTCTCCTTTTCCTTATTTATATCCCTATGAAAGGATATTTTTACCCATTGATAATATTTTAACATTTATAGTTGCCATAGTCAATAAGCACTTATCAAAACTATACATATAGAAAATTGTGTATAGCAATTTATAAATAAAGTATAAATTAAGAAGCCCGCTCAAAAGAGCGGGAATTCACTTGGTCTGCCCGGCAGGATTTTCTTCTCATCTATCGGACAGTCCACCGGACTGTCCTCCCAATCGGCTCTCTCTGCGAGCCTCTTGGAGTTCGTTTCAAATCCTGTCGAGCTTTATTCACTTGGTCTGCCCGGCAGGATTTGAACCTGTAATCTTCGGAATCGGAATCCGATGCATTATCCAATTATGCTACGGGCAGATATATGAATGATAATACCATATTCAAAAAGAAATTTCAATATATGATTATTTACAATTTGTCTATTGTTTTTCTTTCGAAAGATTGTTATAATATTGTCAATATATGAAGGAGGTTTATTCCAATGAACAATTATTTTAATCTCAAGGGTCAGGTTGCCCTTGTAACAGGATGCTCGGGTGGTCTCGGCGTACAGATGGCAAAGGCGCTCGCCAATCAGGGCTGCAACATCGTAGCAGTGGCACGCCGCCAGGAGAAGCTCGACGAGGTTGTGAAGGAAATCAAGGACGAGTTCGGCGTTGACGCGCTGGCACTCAAGTGTGACATCACCGACACCGACAATGTCAACGAAACCGTTGCAAAGGCAGTGGAGCATTTCGGCAGAATTGATATCCTCATCAACAACGCAGGCACGGGCGCAGTAGCTCCCGCCGAGGACATCACGGACGAGCAGTTCGGCAACGAGTGCGACATCGACCTCTTTGGTTCCTTCAGAGTCGCAAGAGCAGTGGCGAAGCAGGCGATGATTCCCGCAAAATACGGCAGAGTCATCAACATCGCTTCGATGTACGGTCTTGTCGGTAACAAGATTGCGGGCTCCGCTCCCTACCACGCAGCAAAGGGCGGCGTCGTAAACCTTACCAGAGCGCTCGCAGCAGAGTGGGGCAAGTACGGCATCACCGTAAACTCCATCTGCCCGGGTTATTTCTACACCGACCTCACCAGAGAGACGCTCAACTCCGATTTCTTCCAGCAGAACGCTAAGACCATGATTCCGATGGAGAGATACGGCGAAGAGGGAGAGCTTGACTCCGCGGCAATCTTCCTTGCAGCACCCGAATCAAGCTATGTCACCGGCGTAAACCTCGCTGTTGACGGCGGATACACCTGTATGTAAGAAACTGTTAAGGCTACCTTCGGGTAGCCTTGAGACTGTCGAAAAAGCGCATAAACGCACCGAAACAATAAAACTTATTAAAGCCTTCCCCTCAAGGGGAAGGGGGACCGCTTGCGGTGGATGAGGTGTAAAAATCCCGAAAACATCGAGTTTTCGGGATTTTTGGTGCTTTTTGTCTTTTGCTCGGGGGCAGTACCGTCGTACAGCTCCCACTCGCAAAATACAAAATTCTGCA
>SVOG01000006.1 GCA_015066525.1 Oscillospiraceae bacterium
ACAGTAAAGAAGCTCGATGAGGCTTATATGTTCGTTCGCGACCTCGCTGCAGAGGGCGGCTCCATCATCTTCGTCGGTACGAAGAAGCAGGCACAGGAGAGCGTTAAGGAAGAGGCTCTTCGTTGCGGTATGCCCTATGTAAACGCAAGATGGCTCGGCGGTATGCTCACTAACTTCAAGACGATCCGCGGCAGAGTAGCACGTCTCGCTCAGCTCAAGAAGATGCAGGAGGACGGCACATTCGACCTTCTTCCCAAGAAGGAAGTTGCCGGTCTCGAGCTTGAAATCGAAAAGCTTGAGAAGTATCTCGGCGGTATCACTGAGATGAAGAGAGTACCGGACGCAATGTTCATCGTTGACCCGAGAAAAGAGAGAATCGCAGTATCCGAGGCTATGAAGCTCGGTCTGCCGATTGTTGCTATCGTTGATACCAACTGTGACCCCGATGAAATCGACTATGTCATTCCGGGTAACGACGACGCTATCCGTGCCGTAAAGCTTATTGCAGGCGCTATGGCTAACGCTGTTATCGAGGGCAGAGACGGTGAGGACGCACTCGCTGCTGCTCCCGAAGAGGCTGAGGCTGAGGAAGCACCGGCTGAGGACGCAGAGTAATAGTAAACGAATAGGCACGGTGTTTCATCGTGCCTAAGATTATAAATGGAGGATAAAAATATGGCTAATATTTCAGCTAAAGACGTTAAAGAACTTCGTGAAAAGACAGGCGTTGGCATGATGGAGTGCAAGAAGGCACTCGTTGAAGCTGACGGCGATATGGATAAGGCTATTGACTTTCTTCGTGAGAGAGGTCTCGCTGCTGCTCAGAAGAAGGCATCGAGAATTGCTGCTGAGGGTGTAGTTCTTCCTTACTATGACAAGGCTGCTAAGAAGGGCGTTGTTGTAGAAGTAAACTCCGAGACTGACTTCGTTGCTAAGAACGAGAAGTTTATGAACTTCGTTGAGGGCGTTGCTAAGACTGTTCTTGCGACTGACCCCGCAGACGTTGAGGCTCTTAAGGAAGCTAAGTTCGACGGTACTGACAGAACGGTTACCGAGACGCTTAACGACCTCGTTCTTGCTATCGGTGAGAATATGAAGGTTCGCCGTTTCGAGAGAATGGACGGCGTAGTTGCTACTTACATCCACGCAGGCGGCAGCGTTGGCGTTATGGTAGGTTTCGATGTTGCTGACGAGGCTAAGGCTGATACAGCAGAGTTTGAAGCAATGGGCAAGAACGTTGCAATGCAGATTGCTGCAATGAATCCGTCCTACCTCGACATCGCATCCGTTCCCGCTGAGGTTGTTGACCACGAGAAGGGCATCCTCGCTGCTCAGATGAAGGAAGACCCGAAGATGGCATCCAAGCCCGAGCAGGTACTCGCAAAGATTGCCGAGGGCAAGATGAGCAAATATTACAAGGAAGCTTGCCTTGTTGAGCAGGAGTTCGTTCGTTCCGACATTTTCCAGGGCAGCGTGAAGGGTTATGTAGACTCTGTTGCTAAGGAACTCGGCACTGAGATTAAGGTAAACGGCTTCATCAGAATGATGAAGGGCGACGGCCTTGAGAAGAGAGAAGAGAACTTCGCTGAAGAAATCGCAAAGCAGATTAACGGCTAAGCACAATGAATAATTAACGCACCGCAAAATGCGGTGCGTTTTTTTATCTTATTCTGAAATTCGGCTCGCCGAGCAGCAGCACGGCGGGCGCTACATGTTTTTTGAGCAGCCTTTCCAGCGGCTCTGCCAGCGGAAAGCCGGAAAAGTCCATATAATGCACGGCAAGCGTGGGCATATCGGGGAAGGAGTCGTTTCTGACGATGACCCTGCCCTCGTTGTCAAAGACAAAGACGAGCCGTCTTACGTGGCATCCTTCGAGCAGGCGCACATAGACCGTAAGCACGCGCGGTGTCGTCCACGCTGCTTTCGTGCAGGCAGTGAATTTCATTCCTGCAAGAGTTACCTTGTTGTATTCATATTCGTTATTCATACCGAGATTAATCTCGTTGACGTCGAAGCCCTCTTTCCAGATGAGATGCAAATCGCCGTTTTTCTCGAGACTGAGGATGAAACGGTCGGTGCGTCCGCTCGGCTCGTTCATTACCGTGGACATCGTAGCGTGGAGCATCGAGGCAAAGGCACTGGAATGTGTTTTAAGCGCCTTTTGGGAGTATTTTTCCTCGAGTTCGGTGCTGCGCGGCTCCACGGGAAGATTATCCTTGTCGCCGAGGGAGGCGAGTAGTTCTCTGAGTTTCTCCTCGTACGCCTCGTCAGGCTGACTCCATAGGTTTTCGCACATCTCGTCAATCGCGCGGCTCAGCAGTTCGTCCTTTGAGATACCCGTCTGTACGACGAGCACGGTGTTTTCCTTTTCAAAGACGTAGCCGACTTGTCCGTGCAGTCCGTAGGCTCTGTACGAATCGGGGATGGAGGTGCGCCAGAAGCCGTAGCCGTAACCCTTTGTGACGTCAATCTGTCCTTTGGGGAGCGTCGGCACCTGAAAGCGGGTTGCTTCGCTGAGCCAGTATTTCGGGATAATTTGCGTGCCGTTCCAGACGCCGCCGTTTGCGCAGCACTGCATTATCTTCGCCACATCGGTGATGCTCATATAGAGTCCCCAGCCGCCTGCCGCATAGCCGAAATCGTCCGTTTCCCATACGGGCTTCTCAATCTCGAGCGGTGCAAAGAGACGGGGATACAGGAAATCGACGAGCGTTTCACCGTAAATTTTGCTGATAATCGCCGAGAGCATATAGAAATTATCATTTATGTATAGGAAAGTCTTGCCGGGTTTGAAAAGCTGCGGCGCGTTAAAGAATATCTTAATCCAGTCCTTGTGGTGGCGATTCTTTGCCATGCCGACCATCTTGCCTGCTGTCATCGTGACGAGGTGGCGTACTGTGATAATCTCATTCTTTCCCTTCTTATCGTACTCGCCGAAGAATTTACAGATTGAGTCGTCGAGTGAAATTTTGCCCTCTTCGAGCGCATAGAGCAGCGCAATAGCGGTGATGGATTTCGACATCGAGTATAGGACATGGGGTGAGTGCATGGTATAGGGCGCGTGGCATCCTTCGGCAACCACTCTGCCGCCCCTGAGCAGCATAAAGGAGTCAATGCCGAGGTTGTTGTCCTCAGCCTTTTTAATGAAGTCATAGACCGCCTTCGGGTTAATGCCGCTTTCACAGCAGGATGCTCTTTCAAATTCAAATCCCATAAATCTTACCCTCTTTCAATTTGATTATATGACGATTCGCTATAAAAGTCAATTATTGTATAAAAAGGTCGCTTCCACTTGAAAGCAGGGTATAATAGTGATATATTATTAGTATCAATAAATAGCAGGTGATACGATGGTTAACACAGACAGAATCCTTAAAAACTTTACATCCATGGTGGCACTCGACAGCCCCTCCTTTGACGAGAGACTTGTGTGCGACTATATCAAAAATTATCTCGCCGACCTCGGCATCGAGGCGCACGAGGACGGCGCCGGAGCAAAAATCGGCGGCACGACGGGCAATCTGATTGCCTATGTTGACGGCGAGATTGACGCTGAGCCTCTGATGTTTTCTGCGCATATGGACACGGTTGAGCCCGCGCGCGGCAAGAAAGCGATTCTCCACGACGACGGCACGATTACCTCGGCGGGCGACACGGTGCTCGGCTCCGATGACCTCGCGGGCGTTGTTTCCATCCTCGAGGCGCTTACCGTGATGAAAGAGAATCACATCCCCCACAGACCGCTCGAACTCGTCTTTACCGTCAGTGAGGAAACCCACGGCGGCGGTGTTGCCGAACTGGATTTTGACGCGCTGAAGGCGAAGCAGGCGTATGTCTTTGACCTTGACGGCGAGGTCGGTACTGCCGCATCCTCCGCCCCGACAATACTGACATATACTGCGAAATTTATCGGCAAATCCGCACACGCAGGCTTTGCCTCCCACCTCGGCATCCACGCCGTTAAGGCGGCAGCGCTCGCAGTGACAAAGATTCCGTGCGGCTCGATTGACGACGGCGTAAACGCCAATGTCGGCATCATCGAGGGTGGCAAGGCGACGAATATCGTGCCCGACCTTTGCACGATTACGGGCGAAATCAGAGCCTTTGACGACGCGAAGAGCGACGAGAAATATCACGAAGTGGCAGCCATCTGCAAAGCAGCAGCCGACGCGTTCGGGGCGAAGGTGGAGATGGAATACGCCAAGCATATCCGCTGCTTTAATGTTGCTGATGACAATATCGTTGTCAAGCGCTTTAAGAAAGTCTGCGCTGCTATGGGACTGTCGGGCGCGTGTGTGCCGACCTTCGGCGGCTCGGATAATAACGTGCTTGCACAGTACGGTATCGACGGCATCGTCGTATCCACTGCAATGAATAATTGCCATTCCGTCGACGAGTTTACGACGGTGGACGGACTTACCAAAGCGGCAGAACTCGCACTGAAATTAATGCTTGATAAGAATTGAGAGTTGAGAGTTGAGAATTGAGAATTTATGGTGCTGCGCACGACTATTATAATATGGGTGTGGGCGAAGCCCACCCACAAGCTTTTAGCTCTTAGCTCTTAGTTCTTAGCTGTTTCGACTGAAAGGAGAAATTTATGCGTAATCATGAAGTTGTCGAGCCTCATAAATTGCTCGATGAAAACGGCAAACTCATTGAACCCGGCTGGTCGAAATCGCTCGTGCAGATTTACGACCGCAAGGATATTAAAAAACGCAAAACCCGTATCAAGGAATGGGATTACTACTATGTGATGCTCAATTCCGCGGGGCTCGTGCTCTGCCTGACCGTTGCCGACCTCGGCTATATCGGGCTTCACAGCGTGAGCATTATTGATATGAAGAGCGGCTTTGCCCATACCGAGTCGCAGATTGAGGTGCTGCCCCTCGGCAAGCGCCATATGCCCGCCTCGTCAAAAGAGGGCGATGTGAAATTCAGAAACGGCAAGGCAGCCATCGAGTTTCTGCATACCGAAAAGGGCAGACGGCTGAAGATGAATTACCCATCCTATAATAAGGGCAGGGGAATCCGTTGCAATATTCTGCTCACCGACGAGCCGCAGGACAGTATGGTGATCGCCACGCCCTGGGATAACGACGTGCACGCGTTTTACTATAATCAAAAGATTAACTGTATGCGCGCCCACGGCAAGCTCGAGTACGACGGCGTTCTCTTTGAGGCAAATCCGGCGACGGATTTCGGCGGACTTGACTGGGGCAGGGGTGTCTGGACCTATGATAATGTATGGTACTGGGGTTCGGGCAGCGGTCAGCTTGACGGCGTGCCGTTCGGCTTCAATATCGGTTACGGCTTCGGCAATACGAGCGCCGCAAGCGAGAATGTCGTTTTTTATAACGGCGTCGCGCATAAACTTGATGACATTACCTTTCATATCAGTGAGAACTACACCGACCCGTGGACCTTTACTTCGAGCGACGGCAGATTTGAGATGGATTTCATCCCCGTCGTTGACCGCGCCGATAAACTCGACCTCAAGGTCGTGCAAACCGAGCAGCACCAGGTGTTCGGAAAAATGACGGGATTTGTCATCCTTGACGACGGCACAAAGCTTGAAATCAAGGACTTTCCGTGTTTTGCGGAGAAAGTGCATAATAAATATTAATGAAAAATGTGAATCCTTTTCTCAGTAAAATTGAAAACGAGCTTGATTTTGATTTCCGCCTCGAAACAAAGAGAATTGAGTCCCTCGACGATTTTGGCGAAAAGATACTGAAACCGTATGAGGACGGACGCCGCATCTTCTTTCGCGGCGAGCGAAAAAACAGCATAACCCGACCGCTTCTTCCGACCCTCTTTCGGGATAAGGATGACCTGGTGCCGGCGGGGCGGTTCGTGAGCCTCGTTGACAGTGATTTTATCGTTGATTACTATCGGAAGATGACGAATTATTATCGTCTCTATCGCGATATTATCGGCGAGGTGGAGCGCGATAATCTCTATTCTTTCCTTGCTTTTTCGCAGCATTATATGGGTATCAGCCCACTGATTGATTTCAGCAAGAGCCCGTATCCTGCGCTCTCTTTTGCATTGAAGGACCGAAAGGAGTACGACGAGGATATTCTTCTTTATACCCTTGAAATTAAGGACGACGTGGATTTCACCGATTCTATGACGACGGCAAACCGATGGCTGCGCGATTACAGCGTGCTCGTCTTTCGCGATAACGCGCGCCCGCAGCTTGATTTCACGCTCGAAAATCCGCTCAATGCCTTGGCGGATTATAAAAAGATACACGAGCGCTTCGGCGGCAGTACCTTCCTCGAGATGAATACGCCTCACGCGAAACTGATTGATGTGCCGACGAATGATTTAATGCTGTATCAGCAGGGGGTATTCCTGCTTCTGGATGATTTCTCGCTGATGGGAAAAACCTATCTCACGAAGCAGATTCGCGACGATTTCACGGTAAAGAAGTGGCTGATTAATAAAAATATCTGTCCCGATTTGCTCGACCTTTTGCTGACGCGGTATCCTTACTATGCGTATCGCTGTATTATGGATTTGAATAAGGTCGCCGACGGACTGAAAAATCAATAGGTTTACAAAACGGGCTTTTGCCCGTTTTTTCTTGACATTTGACAATAATTATTGCATACTATAATTTGTGAAAAGTCAGACTTTTTGCAATTTACGGTCTACAAGAGGTAGAATATGGGAATCAGCAATATTATTTACCTGCTCGGAGGGCTCGGACTCTTTCTCTTCGGTATGAAGTATATGAGCGAGGGCATTAACCAGGTAGCGGGTAATAAGATGAAGAGTCTGCTCGAAAAACTGACGAGCAACCGCTTTAAGGGTTTTTTCCTCGGCGTATTTGTGACAGTGATTATCCAGTCTTCGTCAGCGACCACGGTTATGCTGATGGGCTTTCTGAATGCCGGCATTATGACGCTTGCGCAGGCGACGGGCGTTATCATCGGTGCGAATATCGGTACCACGATTACCGCCGTTCTTATCGCGCTTGATGTATCGGCTATCGCGCCGTTTTGTATTTTCATCGGTGCGGTGATGGCGCTGTTTTCGAAGAAGCAGACCCGCAAGTATATCGGACAGATTATTCTCGGCTTCGGTATCCTTTTCTTTGGACTCAAAACGATGAGCGGCGAAAATGCGATGGGTGTGCTCCAGACAAGCACGGCGTTTCAGAACTTCATTATTCACGCGAACAATCCGTTCCTCGGTCTGATTATCGGTACCGCGATGTGCGCGATTTTGCAGTCCTCGAGTGCTGCAATCGGCGTTTTGCAGGTGCTTGCCATGAACGGACTGATGCCCATGGATTTTGCCATTTATCTTATTATCGGCATCAACGTCGGCTCGGCGATGCCGCTCTTCCTGTCGGCTATCGGCGCTAAGACGAATGCGAAGCGTGCCGCAGTGATTTACTTCATCTTCGATTTCGTCGGTATGCTGATTTTTACGCCGATTGCACTCTTTACGCCGTATACGGACTGGCTGACGACGCTTTCTTCGGACGGCTCCGTTCAGGTAGCGGCAGGGCATATTATCTTTAAGGTTGTGACGGCACTCTTCCTCCTTCCGTTTATCAAACAGATTGTTAAGATATCTGAGAAAATCGTGCCGCAAAAAGAGCACGAGAGTGAAATGCGCTTTACCTATATTGACCCGAAGGTTACCGATAACCCGATTACCACGGCACTCCAGATTAATGCCGAAGTGAAACGTATGGCGGATGTTGTCCGCAAGAATATCGTGCTGACGTGCGAATCCTTTATGAATCAGGACCTCTCGCACGAGCGGGAAATTCTCGATAATGAGGAACTCGTTAACTGGCTGAATCACAGCATTTCGGACTTTCTTGTCAGCGTGACTTCGCACGAAATCAATGCGGATGTGTCGGAGAGAATTGTGCGTATGTTCCATACGATTACCGACCTTGAGAGAATCGGCGACCATGCGCTGAATGTGATGGAGCGCTCGCAGAATGCCATTGACGCTCAGATGAATTTCACCGACGAGGGTATGGCAGAGTTCAAGAGTATCTACGAAAAGGTGCTCGAACTCTTTGACCGCTCGGTCGAGGCGTTTACGAATAACCGTCTGACCGATGCTGAGGGACAGTATCTCCACGCCCTCGAGGACAGTATTGATAATGAAACCAACCGGGCGCAGGACAACCATGTCCGCCGTCTGAGAGAGAAGAAATGCTCCACCTCCTCCGGCGTTGTGTTTACCAAGGTGCTCCAGGACCTCGAGAGAATGGGCGACCACGCGTACAATGTTGCCTGGGCAGCACGTAGGGATAAGGAGCTTATCCATAGTATCAGATAAATTAGTAATGATTCATTCATAACGTATAATTCAATGAAAGACAGACGAACACATTTAGACAAACTGAATACACTTCTGTTCGGCAAGGACTTGAGGATAACAAAGGGTGAGCCTTTTCATAAGGTTTACCCTTTTGACTTTTCCTCCTATTACCCCGAGGAGGAATATATCCATTCTCAGGAACTGCCGACGGAGAACGTTTACGATATTCGCGACTTTGGCGCGGACGTCACCGCACCGAATAACGCAGACGCTATCCAAAACGCCATAGATGCCGCTGCTGAAACGGGCGGCACCGTGCTCGTGAGCGGCGGCGATTATGTCACGACAACGGTATTCTTGCAGTCGGGCGTGACGCTCTTTATTGAGCGCGGCAGTGCTCTTTCGTCGAATAAAACGGGGGAGGGGTACAACCACCTTGGCGTTCTTCACGCCGATGCCTGCACGGATATTACGCTGACGGGCGGCGGCAAGGTGAAGGGTAACGGCGAGTATTTCGGCAGGAAACCGCTCTGGGATGCCAACCAGACCGAGCATCCCGCAGTGATTGACGTGATTCAGATGCGCCGCGACGCGCGGGCGCAGATTCGCTTTGCCCATGAGAATAAATACGGCGGTCCCGTCTATTTCAAGGACTGCAGGAATATCCGGGCGCACAATTTCATCATTGAAAATGCGGCGCACTGGTCGTTTCGTCTCGACAACTGCGACGGCGTGGAAATTAAAGATTTCATCATCAATAATAACCGCCACACGGCAAACGCCGACGGCTTTGACATCTCGGGCACCAGCCATATCCGTATTGACCACTGTTTCGTGTCCACTGCCGACGACGGCATCTGTATCAAAAATGCGATTTGGCTCGGCAGCAAGGGTGAAATGCACGACATCACCGTTCGAAACTGCGAGGTGATTTCCTGCGCCAACGCATTCAAAATCGGAACGGAGACCACTTACGACATCCGCGACGTGCTCGTCGAGGACTGCTCGTTTATGATGACGGATATTTATCCCGGTACGGTCAGCGGTATCGCCGTGGAGAGTGCCGACGGCTCGAAGGTGACCAATGTCACGGCGCGCAATATCAGGATGGACCGCGTGACCTGTCCCGTGTTCATCCGCCTGTGCAACCGTAACCGCGCCGCTGAGGTGAACGCTGAGTCCGCCAACGCCGTCGAGTTCGGCAAGAAGCGCGAGAAGGCGTCCTCGGCTGCGAAGGATACTTTTGATATGAAGGGCGCCGTCAGCGATATTGTGATTGAGAATATCACCGCCACGAATGCGGAAATCCCGATTATCCTTGCCGGCTTCAGGCAAAGGGGCGTTACAAAACGCGTCGAGAACGTCACCCTGAAGAATATTGAAATGTCCTATGCACCGTATAAGGAGGTCTACGACAAGCGCGCATTTATCCCCGAGTACAGCAATGTGTACCCCGAGAGCTGGCGCTTTCGCAATCTTCCCGCCTACGGCATCTGGGCGCGGCATGTCAAGGGGCTGAAACTGCTTGACTTCACCTGTCCGCCCCCACGCTCAACGTGGAAAGACCCAATCATCACGCAAGACGTGATTTAATGAACGAAAAACCACCGCACGCATACTATGGCGTGAGGTGGTTTTATGTTTTTGTCTGAACTTAGAGATAATCAAAGCGGTGTTATATCGTCGTTGAATTTTGACGCCGATTTTGCTCGGCGGCTCTCTGATATGGGCTTTTGCAACGGAGAAAAGGTACAGAAAACCTGCACGGCTGCGTTTGGCTCGCCGATGCTTTACAGCGCCAAGGACAGCGAGGTTGCGCTCAGGCGCTGCGATGCGTCACGCATAGAGGTGACATTATGAGCAACAGAGTAATTGCGCTTGCAGTCAGAAGAAAAAATCTACCATTTGTATCACACAGTATTAATATAAAAAGGTAAGGAAGGTAAGTGTTATAGGAAAGCGAAAATAATAGGCCGTTTGTTACAGATTACTTAGCATAACAAAGCTGTCTTGAACTTTTATCCAAGACAGCTAATATTTGTTTTGCTAGTTGTATTTCTTTAATTGGAGTTTATTAAACAGCCACCTGAATAGAATGCAAGATATAATCCCACCTAAGCAATTCAATATCACATCATCAACATCAACACACCGGTATTGATATCCAATGAGCAAACCTATCATAAACTGTATTACTTCAATAGAAACTGAAAATAATACTATACCTATTATTGCGTCCTTAAATTGTCTCAAGTATACATTAAAAAATATTCCCAAAGGCGTTAGAATAACAATATTCCCTAAAACACCTATGAGGGCATTAGAATTATAATTAAAGCATATTTCAATAATACTTTTAAATGGTATAAAATTATAGTTCAGATCCTCTTCGATAACACCAATTCTAATAGGAAAAAAACAAACAGCAACTACGAGTGAAATATACAAGCCAAATGATAGATTGAATATTAATTTATTGAATTTTATCTTTTTTGCAAGCATAATAATGGCATAAAGAGTTAATGCCGCAAACTCTAACTGTAAAACCCCTTCTCGCAATATTGTCATATTATTAATAATTCTTAATAACTACATTATTGCTTGACAACGTATAACCATCGTTCGTTTTGTCAAAATGTAACCGATAGTTGCCAGGACCAACATTCGACCACTTCGCTGTACCTGCACCAACACGATTTAATGTTTTATGTCCTACATCAAGAGCCCATAAACCTGACTTTCTTTGAAGGGTAACCGTGTACTTACCAGTGTCATTGCTTTTTGAACTCTTCATGGTAGCGGAATACTTAATATTATTACCATCAAAGCTCCTCGTTACACCACTATAGGGATGTTTGAATTTTACATAGGTCGTATATGAACTTGCATATACAGCACTGCTCATTGAAAGCATAAAAATAAATAGCAATAATGTAGCGATAATTTGACTTTTATTTTTTTTGCAATTATCTGCTTTTTCTGTTCTATTGTTCATTTTGATATTCCTTTCGTTTGAAAAATAATATAATTAATTGATTTAAAAAGTAAAACTAAATAAGAATAATATACCAACTTCTTTTCTCGTTATTATAAAAGATATCTCTTACACTAATATAGTGTTATTTTTGAGTAAAATGTGAAAATATTTTGAAAAAAAACAACAGCAATATTTTGCTGTTGTTATTTTTAATAAAGACACTTTTTAAAAAGACAATGATGAAGTTGTTGATTTTATTTTTTCAGTGGATAAAAGTGACTTTTTAGCATAATGTTGACCTATTGCTCTATATTTATATCCACTTGCTACTGTAATGGATTTAGTTGTTGAAAACTTGTTAGAATTACTGTATAAATCGTTATAGGTTTTATAATCGCTCCAACTTCCATTTTTATATTGCTGAATTTTAATATAGGTAAAACCGCATTTAACTACATCAGAACTGCCTCGTGTTTCGCCTTTAACAATTAAAGTGTTTCCGCTTTTTGCAATATTTAATGATTTATATGTAATCAAACCGGATGATTTATCGGACAAATGATTAACATAAGTAGAATGCTCTAATTTTTCAAAATCCTCCCAAGAGATATAGTATTCATCTTCTGAGGCAGGGTTTGTTTCTGCAAACGCTGAAATACTTGGTATAATAAAAATTACCAAAACTACTAAAAATAATAATATTCTTTTCACTATTAACTCCTTATTTCATTTGATTAATTAATTGCTCTGCATTTTCAATATTACCCTGATAATCAATAAAGTATTCTGTCAATCCTATCATATATGATATGGATGTATTTACTTCTTTTGGATTATCACCATTTCGTTCAAATAAATACACATCAACTCCGTTAATAATTATTTTTTTGCTTGCTGTAAAATCGCCCATTACATCCGGATTGCCAACATATTTTTCATCTTTATACATACGAACAGTTGCATCTACCGTTTTATCTTCAAAAGCTATTCCTATATATGTTTCAGTGAAATCGTCATTTTCATAATCAACTGTAAAAGGCATATTGTATAATTCTTGCGGAAGCATAATGTTTTCAATGCCATAATTCGAAAGAGTTTTATATAATTCACTGTCAACAATTTGCTCTTCAGTTAACTCTGTTTTGTGTTTTTCTTTGTAATCAATAGTGGCGTGATCAGAAAACAATTGAACAAATACATCCGTTATTTTCATATTATTAGCTTTAGCATAGGCTGTAAGCCCTATTGAAGAAAATAATAAGGCAATAGCGGCAGCAATCAGAAACATTCTCGATATTTTGACTTTATTGCCTTTGTGTTTTACTGAATCATTTGATTCTTTCATTGAAATCAGTTCAAAACACAAATCAATATAATCGGTATCTACTTTATCTGCCCCTTTTGATAATTCTTTATCAATAAGTTTTTTAATATCATCTTTTGAAAGATTAGAAAAATCAGATTCTATCATCTGCATCAGCTCTTTTTTCTTATAATTATCTTTCACCTTTGTTGCCTCCAAAATTATAGTGTTAATATAATTTAAAATGTGAAAATATTTTATTCTTTTTCATATTCTTTTATTTTCTCTATAATCTTTTTTCGTAATAGTTCATGACGTTTTCTTGTGTTTGAATATGTAATATTTAGTATTGTTGCAATTTCTTTTAGCTTTTTATGTTCCCAATAATATAAGGTATAAAGTTTTTGTTCGTCTGCTGATAATTCGGCTATAATGCGGAGAGCTCTTTCTTCAACCATGTCATCGGTAATCATATTGTCTACATAATCAAAATTGCTTGACAACTCGTTTTCAATTGCTTTATCCTTTGCCTCATTACTGTCAAAATCATATTCGTTCCTTTTTAACTTGTCCTTAATTGCCTGATTTTTCTTATTAAGGGTAACAGTATATAGCCAAGATTTGTAGTTATTAATCTCAATACCTGATTGAAGGGTTTCAATTATAGCAATATAAGCTTCTTGTACACAATCTTCAGCAGCTTCGTAATCATAATCAAAATATTGTCGGCAATACATTATCAGCTGTTCACGATACTGCTCACACTCATTTATTATATTTTCAATTTCTTTGTCTTTTTGTTCCTTATTGGTAAACTTTATCGGATTCAATATTAGCCCTCTATTTCATCAATAGTTATTATATCGCATAACAGAAATAATCTTATTAAATTAAACCATCTGAGTATTATTTGTCAAGAGAAAATGCGAAAATGTCGATTATTAAGGCAAAAATATCAATTTTTAAGGTTACAAACTGCAAAAAACGAAACTTCTTATATTTCACCGACCGATGCTGACGGCTGGATTGACCGTTGGTATTAGAATAGTGCCGCATTATTTCAGCTTCATTCTGCATTAACAATAAACCACCGCACGCATACTATGGCGTGAGGTGGTTTTATGTTTTTGTCTGAACTTAGGGATAATCAAAGCGGTGTTATATCGTCGTTGAATTTTGACGCCGCATTTGCGCGGCGGCTCAGTGATATGGGATTTTGTCGGGGAGAGCGGGTGACGCGTGCGCGCGCCGCCGTGTTCGGCTCGCCCATTCTCTATGAGGCGAAGGGCAGTGCCGTTGCCCTCAGAAAATGCGATGCCTCCCGCATTGAGGTGACGGTATGAGCAGCAGGGTTGTTGCGCTCGCCGGCAGCCCGAACGTCGGCAAGAGCACCGTATTTAATGAACTTACCGGTATGCATCGCCACACGGGTAATTGGATAGGCAAAACAGTCGATACAAAAGCATCTCATTTCTATTATAAGTTCAATGATTACTCAGTGGTCGATCTGCCGGGTACATACTCGATGCATCCGCAGTCGGGGGAAGAGGAGGTCGCGCGGCGCTTTTTAGTGGAGGAGAAGCCCGACTGTATCGTCTGTGTCGTGGACAGTACGCTGCTGGAGCGTTCGCTGCCCCTTGTCTTTCAGCTTCTCTCCCTGACCGATAAGGCGGTCGTGCTCCTCAATCTCTCGGACGAAGCGGAGAAGAAGGGCATCTACGTCGACGCCGAAAAACTCAGCGAAATTCTCGGCGTTCCCGTCGTGAAGTCCACGGCGCGCTCGGGCAAGGGTATCAACAACCTGCTCGAGAATATCCACCTGGTCACGACGGGCGCAGTGAATCCCCATCCGCTGAAAGTCGGCGGCGACGTTTACCGAAAAGCGAAGGAAATTGCAGCCGATACAGTGCGCAGGAGCAAACCCGAAACCGTGAGCCTGCTCGACAGAATCGTGCTCGGCAGGGTGACCTCCTTTATCAGTATGGCGCTGATATTTGCGCTGATGCTGTGGATTACCATCAGCCTGTCGAACTACCCGTCGGAACTGCTGAAATACTTATTTGACAAACTCGAAATACTGATTGCCGAAGGTATGCGCTCGCTTCATATTTCCGGGGAAATCATCAGCGTGCTCGTCTATGGTGTGCTGCGCGTTCTGTTCTGGGTCGTGTCGGTGATGCTGCCGCCGATGGCAATTTTCTTCCCGCTCTTTGCGCTGATGGAAGACTTCGGACTGTTGCCGCGCATCGCCTTCAATCTCGATTTTTGTTTTGAAAAATGCGGCGCCTGCGGCAAACAATCCCTTTGTACCTGTATGGGTCTCGGATGCAACGCGGTCGGCGTGACGGGCGCGCGGATTATCGACTCCCCGCGCGAGCGCCTGATTGCCATTATGACGAATTCGCTGACGCCCTGCAACGGCAGATTCCCGATACTGATTGCCGTTATCGGGATGTTCTTTGCGCGAAACAGTTTTGTCGCCGCTTTGATTCTGCTCGGCTTTATTCTTCTGTCCCTCTTTGGCACGATGCTTGCGTCCAAACTGCTGAGCGTGACGGTGCTCAAGGGTTATTCCTCGTCTTTTGTGATGGAATTGCCGCCTTACCGCCGCCCGCAGATAATGAAAACCGTGGCGCAGAGCCTGAAGCAAAAAGTGGTGTTTGTTCTCCTTCGTGCAGTGGTCGTTGCCGCTCCCGCAGGGCTTGTCATTTGGCTTTGCGCGAATATTAGGGTGGGGGATGCGAGTGTTCTCTCGCATCTCTCTTCGGGACTCGACGGTATCGGCAGAGCGCTCGGGATGGACGGCGTTATCCTATTGGCGTTCCTTCTCGGATTTCCCGCCAATGAGATTGTGATTCCGATTATGCTGATGGCATATCTCTCGTCGGGAACGCTCGCGGACTTTTCCTCCGCCAACTCGCTGCTTGCTATTCTTGTCGCGCACGGCTGGACGGCAAAAACCGCGATTTGCACCTGCGTTTTCACGCTCTTTCACTTTCCATGCTCGACCACCCTTCTGACCGTGTTTAAGGAAACGAAGAGTATGAAGTGGACCGCCTTGTCCGTCATCGTGCCGCTTCTCCTCGGCGCTGCGCTCTGCTTTATCCTAAATATTATAATATAATTATAAACTTTTGTATAAATCAACTAAATTGTACTTGTATTATCTTATAAAATCTGTTAAAATGTTTAGGAAATAAAATAAAAGGAGAACGTGTATGGGCAGTAAAGTGATTAAATCAAATACCTATACGAAGGGCGAACTCTTCGGTTACTTAACCGGTATGTTCGGCCAGAACCTGATTTATCAGGTTATTGCAGCAGGACTTGTCAGCTATTATCTCGGTTCTGTATTGTACATTCCTGCAGCAGCAGTCAGTGCTATCATTTTCGTAGCACGAATTTGGGACGCTATCAACGACCCGATGATGGGTACCATCGTTGATAAGACACACACAAAATGGGGTAAGTGCAGACCTTATCTTATCTTCTTCCCCGTCATTATCGGCATTATGACGATTCTCTGCTTTGTCAACGGCAGATATACCGACGCCGAGGGCTTCGGCAAGGTGCTCATCGTCGCTTGGGCAGCTATTTCCTACATTATGTGGGGTATGCTCTTCACCGTATGTGATATTCCGCTCTGGGGTATTACTTCGCTGATGACGGAGGACCAGAATGACCGCGCTAAGATTCTCGGTCTTGCGCGTATCGCAGCAATCGTCGGCGGTATCGGTACCATCATTACCTTCATCCCCGATATGTTCAAGGGTATGTTCGAAGGTAAGTACCAGGCAATGATTGGTACGAACGGTTATACCGAGGCTATGGCAATTGACGACACGAAGAAAGCGGCGTGGATTTTCACCGTTATCATCTTTACGGTAATCGGTACCGTATTCTTCCAGATTGCAGGTCTTGTTACCCGCGAGAGAGTGCCCGGCGACGCCGAGGACAAGAGAGGCATTATCGACAACTTCAAGATTATGTGGAACTGCCTGCCGTTCAGACAGATTCTTATCTCGGGCGTGCTTCGTTCACCCCTGCAGCTGCTGATGATTCTTGCTATGCCGCTTGCGATGTATTATTTCCTTGATAACGATACGAATAATATCGGCAACGGCAGCGACAGCCTTCTCCTTCTCAAGGTCGGCTTAATCGCAATCGCTGTATTCGGTGCACAGTTTGTCGCATCGGCTATCACTCCCGGACTTGTCAAGAAGCACGAGAACAGAAAGATTTATAACTTCTACACCATCGCAGGTGCAGTACCCTATGCACTTATCTTTGTTGCTTATAAGGTATCGGGCGGCAATCTTACCACACTTCCGTGGTCCATCGTGCTTGCCGTACTGATTGGTCTTGCAGCAGCATCCATGGGCGGTATCAATGTTATGCAGTCCATTATGATTGCTGACTGCGTCGACTATGAAGAGTACCACAAGGGCTATCGTCCCGACGGCGTATTCTTCTCCGGTCAGTCCTTCCTGACGAAGCTTGCCGGCGGTATCGCTGCCCTGATTCAGGGTCTTGTTTACACCGTTGTGCATTTCTCGGGCGACAATCTTGCTAAGATTAATAATACCCTCGCTACTACCGACACGCATTTCTATGAACTCGACGGCGGTAAGTACGCGGCGGCTATGTTCTTCCTTATCTCGCTTCCGATTGCTGTCGGTATGATTCTCTCGGCACTCCCGATGAAGAATTATGCTATGACCGACGCAGAGCATGAGGAAATGCTCGAAGAACTCGTAGCAAGAAGAGAAAATGCGAAAGCAGAAAATACCACAGAAGAATAATTTATAACATAAAACAGGGCACCCCGCGGGGTGCCCTGTTTTTATCCGAGATAAAGTTTGATGAGGTCCTCGGGTAATACCTCTTGAATAAATTCACTTTGCTCCGCAATGCGTCCCGCCTCGGAAAATGTTTCGGGCAGTTTGGCGTATTTGGCAATTACATCCGGCGGTGCCAATGAGAAACTGAAGTTTGAAACTTCGGGCAGAGTGAGCTGATGCTTGATTCCGTAGAGTGCCGCGTGAATAATCAGTGCAAAGGCAAGATACGGATTGACATCCGAATTCGCGAGCCGCAATTCGGCGCTTTTCATATGTGCATTCGTCTCGGGAATTCTGACAAGCTGAGAGCGGTTTTCCGTAGACCACGATATATACTTCGGCGCGCCGTCGCGTCCGAGTCGCTTGTAAGCCTCGGGCGTGTAATTAAAGAATGCCGTCATTTCCCGCGCTTTATCAAGAATGCCGGCTACTGCGCTGCTCAGCGCGTTACTGTTGCCGTCGTTTGCCACCACAGCAAAGATGATGTGAAGACCGTTTCCGCGCTGTCCCTCGAGCGGCTTGGGTGAGAAATCGGCGCAGAGATTGTTCTTGCTTGCGACCAGTCGGGTAATCGTCTTTGCCGTTATGATGCTGTTGCCGGCACGAAGGGGGTTGGACAGTCCGAATTCAATCATATTCTGTCCCGGTCCTGACAGATGGAACATATCCGTCGGTTTCACTTCCATATATTTGAGTGAATGGTTGATGAAGCGGCGAATATCCTCGCATTTATCGTCCGGCTCTACGTCGAGATATCCCGCGGTGTCCAGAGGTTCCGTGGTCGGAGCGCCGTTTTCATCGAGTTTGAATAAGTAGTACGATAGTTCCGTGCCAAAATAGAATTCGTAGCCCATATCTTCCGCTTTTTTGATTGCTTTCATCAGCAGACTCTTGGTGCCGCGGCTCTCAAACGGAGTACCGTCCGGATAGGTCATATTGCAGAATAATCTCGCCACCCGGTCGTCCTCCGGCTGCCACGGAAGCAGCGAAAAGGTCTCGGGCTCGGGGTGAAGATATAAATCGCAGAAGATTCCTTCGCCGAAATCCTTGACGCTTGCCGCATTAATCGGCACGCCGTTGTGAAACGCCTCGCCGAGTTCTTCGGGTGTTATCGTGATATTTTTCAGCCGTCCGAATACATCGCAGAAGGCGAGTCGGATGGACTTGATATTTTCATCCTTGACTGTTCTGATAACCTCTTCTTTATTTCGTTTCATAGCATCACTTCCTTTACTTTACTAAAAAAGCGTAAACTTCCTCAATACTACTATATAATAAACCTGAGCGCCTGTCAACATCCATATCGTTATGGGAAGCAAATTGATAAATCCGTATTTACTTCGCCGCGATAAAGTGGTATAATGAGGATGTAAAAAATCCGTCTCTTTCAGAAAGGAGTAAAATATGGCAAAGCAGTTTATTATTTCCATCAGCAGAGAGTACGCCAGCGGCGGTCACGACATCGCCGAGAAGATTGCCGCGCATTTCGGCGTAGAACTTTATGACAAGAATATTCTCGACGCCATCGGCGCGGAAAAGGGCGTTGACCTTACTGGCTTTAAGCGCGCGGATGAGAAGATTATGAATGTTCTTACATCCCGCACGGTGAACGGATTTAACAGTTCGCCCGAGTACGCACTCGCGCAGATGCAGTTTGATTTTATCAAAGAGAAGGCGGAGAGCGGCGAATCCTTTGTCATCTGCGGACGCTGCGCCGACTATGTACTGAAGGAGAATCCCGCGCTGATTTCCGTCTTTGTGCTCGCCGATGATCTTGCCAAGACCGAGCGCATTATGAAAATTGAGGACTGCTCGATGCCGCAGGCAATTAAACTCATTGAAAAGCGCAACAGGGGCAGGAAGGAATACCATAATCAGTTCTGCAAGACGAAGTGGGGCGATTCACGCTGCTATGATATGTGCATCAATTCCACCCGCCTCGGCATCGACGCCACGGCGGACTTCCTCATCGACTACATCGAAAAACGAAACGCATAAGAAAAACGGCTCGTGTGAGCCGTTTTCTATTTTTTTGCTGCGCAAGCACCGCCCTTAGAGGTCAGATTGCAGGGCTTTTCAAGAATCGCCCTAATTACATTAGCTGCGCCCATACGGCAAAGACTTCACGCGTGAAGAAGGTCGGGCGCGACCATTTTGTCGCGTAGGCGGGGATGGAGGTGGCGGTGAGTCCGTTCTTTTCGCATATCATCGCGGCGCGCTTTTCGTGGTAGTCGTTCGTCGCGACGGCAACCTCCTTTGAGAGATGGTTTTCCTCAATAATCTTCACCGAGTTTGCGATGTTTTCATCGGTGCTGGTGGATTTATCCTCAATGAAGATGCGGCTGCCGTCGATACCGCGCTCGGTCAAGAGGTTATAGATGCACTGTCCCTCGCTTAAGTTTTCATCAGGACCCTGTCCGCCCGAAGCAATGCAGACCGCGTCGGGATGTTCCTCGAGATATTCCGCCGCCACCTTGCAGCGGTTAATCAGCGAGCCCGAAGGGTTGTCGCCTCTTATCTGACAGCCGAGCACAATGACGGTGCTCTGGTCGGTTGCGGTGTAGCCCGCGTGGTGAATAATGCTGCCGAGTGTGCCGAAAAACGCCGTCAGAAACATCGCACCAAGTATACCGATTACGCTGAGCGCGATGACGACCTGCTTCATATGGCCGCATTCCATTTCGCCGCGGATAAAGGTGACGATTGTCTTGAGCAGGACGCCGAGGACGATGAATCCCGCGCCCGCGCCGATGCCGAAGATATTGCCGAGATTCAGCACGCGCAGTGTCACAAACGGGGGAATGTAGAGGCGGATTAAGTACAGTCCGAACAGGACGAGCAGTATCTGGATAATGAGCATGGGTAAACTCCTTTTTGTCAGTGTTAAATCTTTCATATGTATATCTCCTTGAGCTTGTAGCAAACGGCTGCTCATCGAGCCTTTTTTGATTATTATTTCCGAAATTCCAATATATCTCCGGGCTGGCAGTCGAGCGCGTCGCAGAGCTTGGCGAGCGTGGAGACCTTGAGCGCCTTTGCCTTACCGTTTTTGAGGATGGAGATATTCGCCATTGTGATGCCGACTTTTTCCGAAAGCTCCGTCACGCTCATTTTGCGTTTGGCGAGCATCACATCGATGTTAAATATAATTCTGCTGTCTTCCATAATAAACTCCGTTCTCCGTTTTACATACTAAATTGTAAAGTCGCTCTGGTTTTGCAGCACTGTCGCATTGTCGAGCAGGGATGAGAGCGCAAAGGCGCAGATGCTGATGGACAGGAATATCGCAATAATCAGCGAGAACGAAATAAAAAGCGCAAAAAACGACCTGCCGAGGACGAAGAGTCCCGCATTGGCGGCGGCGATGAGCACGGTGTCAACCGACATTAGAATGCCGACCCATTTTGTATAATGCGCGTTTTCCTTGCAGAAGGATTTATTTGTTCCGATATTGCCCGCAATCAGCCACGCGGGAACGAGCGCCGCAAAGCAGGGAATGGCGCAGGTGTAAAGCGCCATCAGCCACATCCGATGCGTCATCCCGCTGAAGCCGGGCAGCATATAATCGAGAATGCGCCGCATCATAACTAAGCAGAGCAGTCCGCTCAGTGCGAGCAGGATGATGGCAATTTTTATCAGTATGCCGATTGTTTTCTTTTTCATCATAATCCCTCACTTTCATTCTACCCAGAATATACCATATACGGCATAAAAAGTCAATAAAAATTTATCGCAACACGATAAATCGCGAACCGCGCTTTTAATTATCAATTGACATATATTCCCTTAATGTATATAATAAGTTAGCATTACTCTTAGGAGAGGTATTTTTATGATTTGCAATACAATTCTTGACGCCATCGGTCATACACCGATGATCAGACTGAATAAAATGACGGGTCCCGACGACGCGGAAATCCTCGTGAAATACGAGGGTGTGAATATCGGCGGCTCGATTAAGACGAGAACTGCCTATAATATGCTCAGGCAGGCGGCAAAGAACGGCAAGATTAACGAGCATTCCATTATCGTTGAGCCGACGAGCGGCAACCAGGGTATTGGCATCGCGCTCTGCGGCGCCGTGATGGGCTATCAGGTAAAGATTATTATGCCCGACTCCGTCAGCGAAGAGCGCCGCAAGCTCATCCAGAACTACGGCGCTGAGGTTGTCCTGATTCACGATGACGGCGACATCGGCGCTTGCATCGAGGAGTGCATCCAGACCTCGCTGCGTATGGCAAAAGAGGACGAGAACGTCTTTATCCCGTCTCAGTTTGACAATCCCGATAACCCGAAGGCTCATATCTACTACACCGCCACCGAAATCTTAGAGCAGGTAAACGGCGAGATTCACGGCTTTTGCAGCGGTGTCGGCACGGGCGGTACCATCAGCGGTATCGGCGAGGTGCTGCGCCGTCAGAATCCCGGCATCCAGATTTGGGCGGTGGAGCCGTCCAACGCGGCAATTCTCAGCGGCGGCTCGGTCGGAACACATCTTCAGATGGGCATCGGCGACGGACTGATTCCTGAGAATCTGAACACCAAGATTTACGATAATATCTGCGTTATCTCGGACAATGAAGCAATTGAAACCGCGCGCCGTCTTGCGAGCGAAGAGGGTATTATGTGCGGTATTTCGAGCGGCTCAAACGTTGCGGCGGCTATCCGTCTCGCGCGTCGTCTCGGCAAGGGCAAGACCGTCGTTACCGTCCTTCCCGACACCGGAGAGAGATATTTCAGTACCGTATTATTTGATTAAGATGAAGAAATTACTTATCTATCTGAAAGAATACAGAGTTCAGTGCGTGCTCGCCCCGCTTTTCAAAATGCTGGAGGCGAGCTTTGAGCTTATTGTACCGCTTGTCGTGGCAGCGATTATCGACAAGGGCATTCGGGCGGAGAACGGGGGCGTGGTCTGGTCGCGCGCAGGAATTCTCGTGCTGCTCGCCTTCGTCGGTATGGTGGCAGCCATCACCGCGCAGTATTTTGCGGCGCGCGCGGCAACGGGTTTTGCCACAAAGGTACGCCACGCACTCTTTGAGAAAATACAGGGTTTTTCCTTTAGTGAAATTGACAAGGTGGGTACTGCCACGCTGATTACGCGAATGACGAATGACGTCAACCAGGCGCAGAGCGGCGTGAATATGGTGCTACGCCTCTTTCTGCGTTCTCCGTTTATCGTAGTCGGCGCGTTTGTGATGGCGCTTCTGATTGACGTGCGCGCGGGATTGATTTTCCTTGCGGTTATCGTCGTCCTCTTTGCGGTAGTGATTACGATTATGAAGATAACGGTGCCGAAGTACCGCACGGTGCAGTCCACCCTCGACGAGGTCACGCTGATGACCCGCGAGAATCTGAAAGGCGCGCGTGTCATTCGCGCTTTCACAGATGAGGAAAACGAGTACGAACGCTTTGAAAAGAAAAATAACTATCTTGCCCACCTCCAGCGTGTGGCGGGCAGAATTTCCGCGCTCAGTAACCCGCTGACATTTGTGATTGTCAATGCGGGTATCATCATTCTGATTCATTTCGGCGCGATTCAGGTCAATGCGGGCAGACTGTCGCAGGGCAATATCGTCGCGCTTTATAACTATATGAGCCAGATTCTCGTCGAACTCGTGAAGTTTGCGAATCTGATTGTGACGGTGACGAAGGGCTTTGCCTCTGCGTCGCGTATCGCAACAGTGCTCGAGATAGACAGCACCCTTGAGCATACGGATAATACGGAGAAAACCGATGCCCACACCGTGCAGTTTGACAGCGTCAGCCTGACGTACAGCGGGGCGGGTGATGAGAGCCTGAGCGACATCAGTTTCGCCGCCGACAGGGGAGAGGTCATCGGCATTATCGGCTCGACGGGCAGCGGTAAATCCTCGCTCGTCAATCTGATAGCGCATTTTTACGATGCGACAAAGGGTATCGTAACCGTCGACGGCAGGGACGTGCGTTCCTATACGAATGAGGAATTGCAGCATAAAATCGGCTTTGTGATGCAAAAGACGGTGCTTTTTTCCGGCACCGTGCGTGATAATATTAGATGGGGCAGCGAAAACGCTACCGACAGCGAGATTGACGAAGCATTGAAAATTGCGCAGATATACGACGCCGTCTATGAAAAAGACGGACTCGACACCGTCATTGAGCAGGGCGGCGCCAACCTTTCAGGCGGGCAGAAGCAGCGCCTTTCGGTTGCCCGCGCGATTGTCGGAAAGCCTGAAATTATCGTACTCGACGACAGTGCCTCGGCGCTTGATTTTGCGACGGAGAGAGCGATGCGCGAGGCGATTCTCAGTCTTGACTATCAGCCGACCCTCTTTATCGTGTCGCAGCGTTGCTCTTCGA
>SVOG01000052.1 GCA_015066525.1 Oscillospiraceae bacterium
ATCGCTCCGATACGATGCCCACATCGCTCCGATTGTACGCGATGAAAAGCGCTGGAAGGGACTCTCTTCTCAACTATCGAAAGCCCCACTGGGGCTTTCTCCCAATCGCGCCACATATCGCGGCGCTCTTGGAGTTCGTTTCGAGTCCCTTCCTCATATAAGAATAACCCTTCGGGTGCGAATGCACCCAAAGGGTTATTGGTACGCTGGAAGGGACTCGAACCCCCGACCTACTGGTTCGTAGCCAGTCACTCTATCCAACTGAGCTACCAGCGCATACAGATGAGGTATCTCATTTGCTCAAATACTATAACACATATAAAATGAAAATGCAAGGAATTTTTTGAATTCCCTGCATTTTTTCTCTTTTAGTTATCGTCTTCGCCGTTGATGGTGTCCGCGTTGCCGCCGTCCATAATGATGAAATAAGCGGTGAGATTCGTGTTTTCCATAATGGTGAAGGTGTAGTCGGTGCTGCTCGAAACTTTCTTGCTGCCCTTGTACCAGCCGTCGAATTCGTAGCCGTCGTCGGGTCTTGCGATGACGGTGACCTCGTCGCCCTTGACGTACTTGCCGTCGCCCTCGACTTCGCCGCCGTTATTGCAGGTGAGGCTGACGTTGTATTTCTCCGCCTTAGTGGTGGTTGTGGTCGTGGTGGTCGTCGTCGTTTCGGTCGTGGTGGTCGTCGTGGTGGGCTCCGTTGTGCCCGCGGTGGTGGATTCCTCGAGCGTTGTGCTGACCGTCGAGAGGGTCGTCTCGTTATTGCCCTTCTTTGCGTGTACAACGGCTACCACCGTGCCGATGATGATGGCAACGAGTACGACGGCGAGGATGACAATCAGTGCCGTCGTCTGCTTTTTCTTCTTTTGAGCCTCTTTTTCCTTGAGCTCTCTGAGTTCTTCCTCGGCGCTTTTGACAGGGGGAACGGTGCCCGCGCCGTCCGTGACCGCACCGAATACCTGGGTGCTGTCCTCGCCGGCGCTCAAATCCTCCTCTTCGTAGAGGGGTGAGCCGCAGTTCTGGCAGATATATAAATTATCGTCGTTTTCCGAGCCGCAGTTTTTACATCTCATAACTTGATACCTCCGTAATTTTTACATATTATACCACAAAGCAGTTCACCAAACAATAACTAAATGTATTAAATTTGTATTAATTTTAAGCACAATTACAACAATTTTTCGATTTTCTATTGACTTTTTGGTGAATTTATAATAAATTTAGTATGTAATGTTTTCTGTTGGTACGATAGAACATATTTATGCGAAAGGGGAATCCCAAATGAAGAAAACTGTTAAATCCGTATTTTGCATTGCGCTTGTGGCTGCTCTGATTGCTTGCCTTGCAGGCTGTGCAAAGATTAATTATGTCACCAACGGCACCATCAAGGCAATCAACGAGGTTAAGTCCGGCGACTGGAAGAACCAGGGCACAGAAGGCGGCGAGGAGGCTGTCCTTACCGATGATATCGTAATTGATGAGCTGACTCCCGGCACCTACGGCGGCGTGGACTTCCAGAGTCTTGACGACGTTGCAAAGTATTACAAGGAAGCTTATGACTACACCAAGTCGCTCACCGCAGAGTATGATGAAAACGGCAACACCGTTACTTATTATAAGCTGCTCGGCGATGAGGAAATGACCATCGGTGATGTTATGATTGACGGCTCCGCAAATGCGGTTGTTAACAAGCTCGTTCCCGGTATCGCAGGCGGTATGTTCAAGCCGAACACCTACGGTCTTGTACCTTGCTACAACAGAAATCCCGACCTCGACAATAACAGCGAGGATGAGCATAAAAAGGCTGACCACGACTTCAGGACCACCGCTGTAACGGGCGAGGATATTCTTGCAGCGAATGTTAAGGACAACGGCGACGGCACCATCACTATGGTGATTCAGCCCAAGATGGCAGAGATGAGTATGCGCGGCGACGATTCGCAGGGCAGATTCTTTGAGGTTCTCGGCGACATCAGCGGCGTAGTTGGCGATATCAAGCAGGTATCCTTTACGCAGGGCACTGCGGAAGATAATGTTAAGGTGTTCTATAAGGGCGGTACCGTAACCGTTAAGATTGACACCAAGTCCAAGGAAATCCTTGAGGGCGAATACAAGATGGAAACCACCGTTCAGGTATCCCACGCTTCTATCGCGGTTATCAAGGATAAGAGCGCAATGCTGACAATTTCCTATGTCAACCACTATCCGGCATCCGACGAATACCTGATGGAGAAGAAGGGTATCAAGAGAAAGTAATTTCACAAATTTAACGGCACCGTTCGGTGCCGTTTTTTCTTGCGTGGATGAAAGGTCAGGCAAGGTCACGAATATGCATCAAAACTGAATAATTTGTCTCAAAAAAATATTTTTTGCCGTTTTGGCGTCCGATTATGCATCAAAAGTGAATAAAAACCCCGAAAACCACCCTAATAGTGAAAGGGTTCGTTTGCGACCGCTGCCAGTGGCAGATGAAGGGAGCAATAAGAACTTCGTAGCGGTCTGAATTTTGCCGCCGCTCCAAGGCGTGCAAAATTTAGGGCACCGCCCGACGGGAACTTTTTAGGGAGGTTTTATTTATGGCGAATCAGAAGCAATCGGACGTGGCATTTCTGATGATGAAGCAGTGGGACGCGCAGCTCGCCCTGCTGAGCATCGAGCAGCGGGGCATCCTGCTGACGGCGATATATGATTATCAGTGCGGCGGCAAGGAGTTTGAAACCGACGACCCTATGCTGCAAATGATGTGGGCGACGGTAAAACAAGGCTTTGAGTATAACGATAAAAAATATGCCCAACGGTGTCGCGTTAACAAAATAAACGCGGCAAAGCGATGGAATCCGCGTGATGCGAACGCATGCAATCGCATGCGAACGGATGCGTTCGATGCCGATATAGATATAGATAAAGATATAGATATAGATATTGAAACAGACAATGATATTGAGATAGAGACAGAAAAAGAAACAGAAGAAGAAAATGAGGACACTGCTGCGCGTTTGCGAATCCTGAAACGAAAATTCGATGACATTGTTTCCTCACCGATGTATCCATCCCGTGAGATGCGTTTACCCGACAGCACCTGTCCGACGCTATGCGCATCCCTTCGGTTTGTATAAAAAATAATAGTTGAATTTGACGCTATATAGTGTTATAATATAAAACGCAAAATTATAAATATATTAATTCGGGAGGAAATTCCAATGGCAAGAACAAAGAAAACCATGGACGGTAACAGCGCTGCGGCTCATGTCAGCTATGCATTTACCGAAGTTGCTGCTATCTATCCTATCACTCCTTCATCTCCCATGGCTGAGGAAACCGACGCTATGGCTGCCAAAGGCGTGAAGAACCTTTTCGGTCAGACCGTTAAGGTTGCCGAGCTCGAATCCGAAGCAGGTGCAGCGGGTGCTGTACACGGCTCTCTTTCGGCAGGCGCGCTCACCACTACTTACACCGCATCCCAGGGTCTCTTACTGATGATTCCGAATATGTACAAGATTGCCGGTGAGCTTATCCCGAGCGTTATCCACGTTTCGGCTCGTTGCGTATCGACGCACGCACTGAACATCTTCGGCGACCATTCCGACGTAATGGCTTGTCGCCAGACCGGTTATGCAATGCTCTGCTCCGCAAATGTCCAGGAAGTTATGGACCTCGGCGCTGTGGCTCATCTCTCCACCCTGAAGAGCCGCGTTCCTTTCCTTCATTTCTTCGACGGTTTCCGTACTTCCCACGAGGTACAGAAGATTGAAACCTGGGACTATGAGGACCTTCGTGAACTCATTGATATGCAGGATGTTGCTGACTTCCGTAAGAGAGCTCTCAACCCCGAGCGCCCCGTACTGCGCGGCTCCGCTGAGAACTCCGACATCTTCTTCCAGCACAGAGAGGCTTGTAACAAGTATTACAACGACGCTGTGGCTACGACCCAGATGTATTTTGACAAGGTAAACGAGAAGCTCGGTACCAACTACCAGCTCTTCAACTACTACGGTGCTGAGGACGCAGAGCGCGTCATCATCGCGATGGGCTCCGTCTGCGACACCATTAAGGAGACCGTTGACTTCCTCAACGCACGCGGCGAAAAGGTCGGTATGATTTGCGTACACCTTTACAGACCGTTCTCCACCGAGCACCTCATCAACGCTATCCCCGAGACGGTTAAGTCCATCTCCGTTATCGACAGAACGAAGGAGCCCGGTTCCCTCGGCGAGCCGCTCTATCTCGACGTTGTCGCTGCTCTCAAGGGCACGAAGTTCGACGCAGTTCCGGTATACGGCGGCCGTTACGGTCTCGGCTCCAAGGATACCCTTCCCGCTCACGTTATCGCAGTTTATGCGAATATGAACGCACCCGAGCCGAAGAAGGAATTTGTCCTTTCCATCGAGGATGACGTAACCAATCTTTCACTCCCGATTACGGAGACTCCCGATACCACTCCGAAGGGTACCACCTCCTGTAAGTTCTGGGGTCTCGGCTCCGACGGTACCGTTGGCGCCAATAAGGACTCCATTAAGATTATCGGTGACCATACCGATATGTACGCACAGGGTTACTTCTTCTATGATTCGAAGAAGTCGGGCGGTATCACCGTATCCCACCTGCGTTTCGGTTCATCCCCGATTACTTCTACCTATCTTATTAACAAGGCTAACTTCGTAGCCTGCCACAATCCGTCCTATGTGACGAAGTATGATATGGTTCAGGACCTCGTACCGGGCGGTACCTTCCTGCTTAACTGTATCTGGAGCCCCGAGGAGCTCGACGCTAATCTTCCCGCTTCGATGAAGAGATATATCGCTGAGAACGATATTAACCTCTACACCATCAACGGTATCAAGATTGCTGAGGAAGTAGGACTTCCGGGCCGTGCTTCCACCATCCTCCAGTCCGCATTCTTCACCATCAGCGGCATTCTTCCCGTTGACGAGGCAATCGGCTATATGAAGGAAAAGGTAGTCGCTAAGTTCTCCAAGAAGGGCGAGGCTATCGTAAACGCAAACTGCAACGGTATCGACCGCGGCTCCAAGGAAGTCGTCAAGATTGACGTACCTGCTTCCTGGAAGGACGCTACCGACGAGGCACGCGAACTCCATATTGCAACCGACAGACCCGAGATGAAGAAATTTGTTAAGGACATTCTCGACCCGGTCGGCAGACTCCACGGTGACGACCTCCCCGTATCGGCATTCCTCGATACACCGGACGGCGTATATCCGCAGGGCTCCGCTGCTTTCGAGAAGAGAGGCGTGGCTATCAATGTTCCCGAATGGGATTCTACCAAGTGTGCTCAGTGTAACCGCTGCGCAATGGTTTGTCCGCACGCTGTTATCCGTCCCGTTGCTCTCAACGCAGAGGAGGCAGCTGCCGCTCCTGCAGAGGCTAAGATGGTTGACCTTAAGGTACCCAAGGACAGCGGACTGAAGTATTCACTGATTATTTCCGCTCTCGACTGTACGGGATGCGGCTCCTGTGCTAATGTCTGCCCGACCAAGTCGCTGACAATGAAGCCCATCGCTTCTCAGCTCGACGCGCAGAAGGCATACGACGCTCTCGTTGACACCGAGATTAAGGACGAGGTCAATAAGCCGACAATCATCGGCGTTCAGTACAGAAAGCCTTACCTCGAATTCTCCGGCGCATGCGCAGGCTGCGGCGAGACTCCGTACGCAAAGCTTATCACCCAGCTTTATGGTGATAAGATGTATATCGCAAACGCAACAGGTTGTTCGTCCATCTGGGGCGGCTCCGCTCCCTCCACTCCTTACACAGTGGACAAGAACGGTCACGGTCCCGCATGGTCCAACTCCCTCTTCGAGGATAACGCTGAGTTCGGTTACGGTATGTACCTTGCTCAGAAGCAGATTCGTGAGAGACTCGCTATGGACGCTAAGACCCTTTCCGAAAACGGCGTAGCCGAGGCTGACGCTTGGCTCGCTACCTACGAGGATGCGGCGAAGAACGAGGTTGACGCTCAGGCTCTTATCGCAGCACTCAAGGCGGCTAACCTCTCCGGCGACGCTGCTGCAGCGGCTGAGGACTTCCTCAAGGACGCTGACTACGCTTCCAAGAAATATCAGTTCATCTTCGGTGGTGACGGCTGGGCATACGATATCGGTTTCGGCGGTCTCGACCACGTCATCGCATCAAACGAGGATGTCAACATCGTCGTATTCGATACCGAGGTTTACTCCAACACAGGCGGACAGGCTTCCAAGGCTACTCCGACCGGCGCAGTCGCTAAGTTCGCTGCTTCCGGTAAGGTAGTGAAGAAGAAGGACCTCGCTCAGATTGCTATGTCCTACGGTTATGTATATGTAGCACAGGTTGCAATGGGTGCTGATTATAATCAGTGTCTCAAGGCATTCCAGGAGGCTGCTGCTTACCACGGACCGTCCATCGTTATCTGCTATGCTCCCTGTATTAACCACGGTATCAAGATGCCGTTTAACCAGACCGAGCAGAAGAAGGCAGTTGCCGCAGGTTATTGGAATCTCTTCCGTTACAACCCGGCACTTATTGCTCAGGGTAAGAATCCGTTCTCACTCGACAGCAAGGCTCCTTCGGCAGACTATATTGAGTTCATCGAGGGCGAGACAAGATACTCCGCTCTCAAGCGTTCCTTCCCGGGCAAGGCAGAACAGCTCTTCAGCATCGCTGCAGAGAATTCTATCGACAAGTACAACAAGCTCGCAAGACTCGTTGACTACTACGCTCCGGAAGCGTAAGAATACAAAAAAAGCTCCCTTCGGGGAGCTTTTTTTCGTAGGGAGCGATGCCCACATCGCTCCGCTACTGAATTACGAGTTACAAATTACAAATGACGAATTAATGGTGCTGCGCACGGCTATTATATAATCGGAGCGTAGCGACCCGCTGCAGCGGGTCAGTGTTGATGCTCCGGATAAAAAAAGATTGACAAGTGGGGGAAAGTGTGGTATTATCGAATCAACAAATGAACAAGTATTCATATGTAAATATAAACATTATGAGGTGGTTGTATGAAAAAGACCTATAAAATCGACGTGGACTGCGCGAACTGCGCGGCTAAGATGGAGGCTGCGGCAAACAAGGTCGACGGCGTGAAAGAGGCGGCCGTCAACTTTATGGCGCTGAAGATGAATGTTGAGTTTGACGACGGCGCCGACGAAAAAGAGGTTATGAAGAAAGTCCGCAAGGTCTGCCGCAAGGTGGACGACGACGCGGAAGTATATATTTAGGCTCAAGGCGCAAGGATTGTACAAATGGGGTACGACCCCATTTGTACAAAAGGCTCAAGAGTAGGGGCGGATACCATCCGCCCGCATAAGGTGTAATATATGACAAGAAAGCAAAAGAAAATCTTAATCCGTATCATTGTATCTGCAGTGCTGTTAATCGGCTTGCTGTTTATACCGTTTACAAACGAGTGGCTGCGGTTTGTATGCTTTATGGCGCCGTATCTGATAATCGGCTACGACATCCTGCTGAAAGCGGTGAAGGGTGTCTTCCGCGGTCAGGTCTTTGACGAGAATTTCCTGATGGCGGTGGCGACCGTGGGTGCCGTCGTGCTCGCGTTGACGCGCGGCGAAAGTTATACCGAGGCGGTAGCGGTTATGCTCTTTTATCAGCTCGGCGAGTTGTTCCAGAGCGTTGCCGTCGGCAAGAGCAGACGCAATATCGCGGCGCTGATGGATATCCGCCCCGACGTCGCCGTGGTTGAAACGGCTCAGGGGCAGGAGGAAGTCTCCCCCGACGAGGTTGCCGTCGGCAGTGTCATTCTCGTGTCGGCAGGGGAAAAAATCCCGATTGACGGCGTCGTCATTGAGGGCGAGAGTATGGTGAATACTGCCGCGCTCACGGGCGAGAGCGTGCCGCGGCGCGCTGCCGTCGGTGACGAGGTTATCAGCGGCTGCATTAACGAGAGCGGTCTTTTGCGTATCCGCACGACGAAACCCTTTGGCGAATCCACTGTTTCGAAGATTCTCGACCTCGTGGAAAATTCCGCGATGAAAAAGGCGAAGAGCGAGCAGTTCATTACGAAATTCGCGCGCTACTATACACCCGCCGTCTGCGGCGCGGCGCTGCTGCTTGCGGTGCTGCCTCCCGCGGTGTCCCTCCTCCTTGGCAAAAATGCCGACTGGGGCGAGTGGATTTACCGCGCGCTGACCTTCCTTGTTATCAGTTGTCCTTGCGCGCTCGTTATCAGCATCCCGCTCTCCTTCTTCGGCGGTATCGGCAAGGCGAGCCGCGAGGGTGTCCTTGTCAAAGGCTCGGTCTATCTCGAGGAACTGTCCGGCACGAAATGCGTCGTCTTTGACAAGACGGGCACGATGACGAAGGGTGTCTTTGAGGTCAGTGAAATCCTGAGCGAAGGCGTGGACAAGGACGAACTCCTGCGCTTGACGGCATATGCCGAGGCGTATTCGACGCACCCCATCAGCGCGAGTATTCGCGCGGCGTTCGGCAATGAAATCGACCTTGCGAAGGTGCAGGAGGTACAGGAAATCAGCGGCCACGGCGTGACGGCGCTCGTGGATGGCGTGCGCGTTGCCGCGGGTAACAGCAAATTAATGGATAAAATCGGTGCCGCCTGCGTGGCAACAGAGCTGCCCGGCACGGCGGTTTATGTCGCGCTTGACGGCGTATATGCGGGCTGCATCCTCATCAACGATACAATAAAAGACGGAGCCGTCGAAGCCATCGACCTGCTCCGCCGAAACGGTGTGAATAAAACCGTGATGCTCACGGGCGACCGTAAAGCCGCTGCCGAGAGCGTGGCAAAAACCCTCGGCGTGGACGAGGTGCACAGCGAACTCCTGCCCGCCGATAAGGTGGCGGTCGTGGAGCAGCTCCTCGCAACAACCGACGGCAGACTTGCCTTTGTCGGCGACGGTATCAACGACGCGCCCGTGCTGACCCGTGCGGATATCGGTATCGCGATGGGCGCCCTCGGCTCCGACGCCGCGATTGAGGCGGCGGATATCGTCCTGATGGACGACGACCCGCGCAGTATCTCAAAGGCTATCGGCATTTCGCGTAAATGCCTCAGAATTGTGCACGAAAACATCTGGTTTGCGCTCGGGGTGAAGGGTATCTGCCTTGTCCTCGGCGCGCTCGGTATTGCGAATATGTGGCTCGCCATCTTTGCCGACGTCGGCGTGATGGTGCTGGCGGTCATCAATGCCGTCAGATGCCTGAAATAGTTTTGAGCTGCGTTGAAAAACGAGTAATTGTAGGGACCGATGAGATTCCCCTGTTAGGGGAAATGTCAGCGTAGCTGACAAAAGGGTCTGGCGCCCGCTCCAAGGGCACATCGGTCCGTTTTTTTAATGACGAATGACGAATTACGAATGATGAATTGAGGTTACTCGGCTTTGCCTCGGACAATGAATGGAATGTCGAGGTCGCCATTCCCTACACAACCACGCTCCCACGAGCATATGTAGGGAGCGGCGACCCCGACGCTCCACTACTATAACCTATCACCTATAACCTAACACCTAAAACCTAAAAAAGCTCCCCGCAGGGAGCTTTTTCATTTAGTCCGGATATCCGTCGGGGTTCTGTGACTGCCAGCGCCAGGAGTCCTCGCACATTTCGTCGAGTCCGCGCTCCGCCTTCCAGCCGAGTTCCCTGAGCGCTTTGCTCGGGTCGGAGTAGCAGGTGGCGATGTCGCCCGCGCGGCGCGGTTTGATGGAGTAGGGGATGGTAACGCCGCTTGCTCTCTCGAATGCCTTGACGACGTCGAGCACGCTGTAACCCGTTCCCGTGCCGAGGTTGTAGATAAAGAGTCCGCTTTCGCCGCGTACCTTATCGACCGCCTTGACGTGACCGAGCGCGAGGTCAACGACATGGATGTAGTCTCTGACGCCCGTGCCGTCGTGCGTGTCGTAATCGTCGCCGAATACGCCGAGTTCCGCGCGCTTGCCGATGGCAACCTGGGTAATGTAGGGCATCAGGTTGTTCGGGATGCCGTTCGGGTCCTCGCCCATGGTGCCGCTCTTGTGCGCGCCGATGGGATTAAAGTATCTCAGCAGGCATACCGACCACTCGTTGTCGCTCGCGTATAAATCCTTGAGCATACATTCGATGATATACTTCGTTCTGCCGTAGGGGTTGGTGACGCCGCCCACGGGCATATCCTCGGTGAGGGGCGATACGTTATTCATACCGTAAACGGTTGCGGAGGAGGAGAATACTATCTTCTTGCAGCCGTTCTTTCTCATCACGTCGAGGAGCACGAGGGTGCCCGTCACGTTGTTGTCGAAATACTCGAGGGGTTTCTCGCAGCTCTCGCCGACTGCCTTGAGTCCGGCGAAATGAATGCAGGAGTCAATCTCCTCGTTATCAAATACTTTCTGCAGTCCTGCTGCGTCGCGAATATCGCACTCGTAGAAGGGGAAGTCCTTGCCCACCAGTGCCTTGATGCGGTCGTAAGAGGATTTCTTACAGTTATAGAGATTGTCGACAACGACGATGTCCACGCCACTGTTGATGAGCTCGACACAGGTGTGCGAGCCGATGTATCCGAGACCGCCTGTTACTAATACTGACATTGTTTTTGCTCCTTACATTAATGATGAATTATGAATGATGAATTGATGGTGGGTACGCGCACCTAATGATAACGCGGAATGTCGAGGTCGCCATTCCCTACAGTGACTCGCTCAAACGGCAATTTGTAGGGAGCGGCGACCCCGACGCTCCACTACTATAACCTATCACCTAAAACCTAAAACCCTTAATACGCTTTTCCCCAGTATACCATATGCTTGGCAGGTTTGCCGCAGCAGACACAGGTGTCGCCGAGGGTTTCCTGCTCGAGCGGGATGCAGCGCGAGCCGACGCCCGTCACTTCCTTGACCTTTTCTTCGCACGCTTCGTCGCCGCACCACATCGCTTTGATAAAGCCGTCGCCGTTTTCATCGAGTGCCGCGGTGATTTCGTCGAGATTATGCGCAATATAGGTCCTGCGCTCTCTGTTTTCGAGTGCCTTGTCATAGATGCCCTGACGCACCTCTTCGAGCTTCTGCAATACGACGCTTTCCACCTCGTCGAGGGATACGACCGTCTTTTCACGGTTGTGGCGGGTCACGACGACGCACTGATTATTTTCAATATCCTTCGGTCCGAGTTCGACGCGAACGGGCACGCCCTTCATCTCGTACTCGGCGAATTTCCAACCCGGCGAGTTGTCGCTGCCGTCCATCTTGGCGCGGCAGACCTTCGCCAATCTGTCCCTGAGTTCGGCTGCCTTGTCGAGCACGCCCTCCTTGTGCTGCGCAATCGGGATAACGATTGCCTGAATCGGTGCTACCGCGGGCGGGAGAACGAGTCCGTTGTCGTCGCCGTGCGTCATAATGATGGCGCCGATGAGACGGGTCGTCATACCCCACGAAGTCTGGTGCGGGTAGGTGAGCTGATTCTCCTTATTCGCAAATTGAATGTCAAATGCCCTGGCGAAGCCGTCGCCGAAATAGTGGCTCGTGCCCGCCTGCAGCGCCTTGCCGTCGTGCATCAGTGCCTCGATGCAGTAGGTGCGCTCCGCGCCGGCAAATTTATCGCTCTCGGTTTTCTGTCCCTGTACGACGGGGATGGCGAGGTATTTCTGGCAGAACTCGGTGTATACGCCGAGCATTCTCTCCGTCTCCTCGATTGCCTCCTCGGCGGTGGCGTGGAGAGTGTGTCCCTCCTGCCAGAGAAATTCGCGCGAGCGAAGGAACGGACGTGTTGTCTTTTCCCATCTGACGACCGATACCCACTGGTTATAGAGCTTCGGCAAATCGCGGTGGGAGTGCACGACATTTTTGAAATGCTCGCAGAAGAGCGTCTCCGAGGTCGGGCGCACGCAGAGTCTCTCCTCGAGTTTCTCGCTGCCGCCGTAGGTTACCCACGCACATTCGGGGGCGAAGCCTTCGACGTGGTCCTTCTCCTTTTGCAGAAGGCTCTCGGGGATGAACATCGGCATACAGACGTTCTCGTGTCCCGTGTCCTTAAACATTCCGTCGAGGATGCGCTGGATATTCTCCCAGATGGCATAGCCGTAGGGACGGATGACCATACAACCCTTGACGCTCGTATATTCGATGAGCTCTGCCTTTTTGCACACGTCGGTGTACCACTTGGCAAAATCCTCATCCATTGACGTAATGGCATCCACCATTTTTTGCTGTTTCGCCATAATTTTCTCCTTTATATCTGATAATACAGTTAAGTATTATATACTATTTTTTTCCTATTGTAAATGGAAAATAAAAAGATTGCATTAATAAATTGATAATGATATACTTTTAGTATCATTTTATATACGCTGGGGGAAAAGGTATGGAGAATCATATTCCTGAAAACGCGGCGAATCTGAGCGAGAACGAGCGCATCGCCGTGAAATACAGATTTCTGCGCGACAAGATTCTGTTTCATTTCGAGCGCGGCAGCCGGTATTTAAGGATTGCCAAACTGGTTGCAGCGGCGGTATTTCTGGTGTATACCGTCATCGGTATCGTCGTCAGTCACCGCACCTCACACGAGCTGCAATGGTTGCAGATGTGGATTATCTTTATATTTGTCAACGTCACGGTGTTTATCATTGCCGACTATTCGAAATATCTGATTGAGTCGAAGGTGATACCGTATCTCAGGGACGACGACCAGATTGAGTTCGGCGAGTACGATATCTTTTTGGAGGATATTGACGGCGACAGCGACGAGGATGAGGAGGACTGAAAATGAAAAATATATTTAAGATATATCAGCGTGATTTGAAAAAACTGTTTACCAACTCGATGGCGATTATTCTCGCGGTCGGCATCGCGGTGATACCGTCGCTTTATGCATGGTTTAACATCTTTGCCAACTGGGACCCCTACGGCTCGACGGGTAATATGCAGGTTGCCGTCATTATTGAGGATGAGGGCTATACCTTTAAGGAGATGGAAATCAACGTCGGCAAGGAAATCCGTTCGAATCTCGAGGCAAACGACCTTATCGACTGGCAGTTTGTCAGCAAGAAGGAAGCCATCGGCGGCATCGAAGCGGGTCAATACTACGCCGGTATCGAGATACCGAAGGGATTTTCGCAGTCGTTGACGAGTATCGTGACCGACGATTTCAAACAACCCCAGATTAAATATTACGCTAACGAAAAGAAAAACGCCATCGCCACTAAGATTACCGATAAGGTGGTGCAGACCATTCAGCAGGAGGTGAACGTGTCCTTTGTCACGACCGTCATTAACGTGGTGAGTTCGCTGATTGATTTCGTAGCCGATGCCAATCAGCACGGCACGATGGACACCTTCGGCGATATGAGCGCCAAGCTGCGCAGCGCCAGCACCGCGGTGGCAGGGGTGAAGAAAACCGTCAGCAGCCTGAGCGCCGTGCTTGACGCGACGCAGGAGATGAAAAACGCCATCGACGGCAAAAATGTGGACAGGCTGATTGACACCTCTGACAATCTTGTGGATAGCAGCGAGGACCTGGCAAAACTCCTGCAGACGGGCGTAAATCATCTGACCTCTTCTGTCGATACGGCGCTCGCTGACACCGCGAAGGGACTGGATACCGCCGCCGCGGAGATTGAGGATGTGACGGGCAAATCGGATGACGAAATCATTGCCAAACTCGCGTCCGTCCAGGCAAAAATGCTCCAACTCAAGGCGGCTCTTGAAACCGTGTACGACGCGCTCGGGGCAGTGCAGGAATTCCTGCCGGTAAAACTGACAGCGCTCGATAAAATGATTGCCGATACACAGGACGGAATTGAAAAAATAAGCAAGATTGATTCACTCATCACGCAGGCAAAGAAACGCCCTGCAAAGAATAAAATCAATCAAATTCTCAGCGAAATGAAGACGCTCACGGTCGATGTGACCGCGCTGCAGGCGGGCTACAAGAAGAATGTCAAACCGACGGTCGACAAGAACCTCAATGCCGTCATTGACGCGCTGCGTGTGGCGGGCGACCTCATTGCGGATTTGAGCGGCGATTTGCCGATGCTGCGGTCGCTGGCGAAGAGCCTCGACGCCACAGCGAACGGTTCCGCCGATATTGTGATGGCGCTGAATAAATTGCTCGACACGGTGAAAAATGAGATTGACTCCCTGGCGGACAAGGTGGACGGTCTCGGCGACAGCGAACTGATTAACACGATTAAGAATATGACAAGCAAGAACTCCGAACAGCTCGGCGCCTTTCTTGCCTGTCCGGTTATCCTCGAGACCGAGAAGGTTTACGGCATTGAAAACTACGGCTCGGCGATGGCGCCGTTTTACAGCACGCTTGCCATCTGGGTTGGCTCGATGATTCTGATTGCCGTGGTGAAAACCAATGTGAAACGCAAGAAGGAAATCGGCAATAACGTCCGGATGCACCACGCGTACTTCGGCAGAATGCTGACGTTTCTGACTTTTGCCGTGGCGCAATCGCTGATTATCTGTCTGGGCGATTTGTACTTCCTCAGAATTCAGTGCTTCCATCCGGCTAAATTCCTCTTTGTCGGCGTGTTTGCGGCGCTGGCATTCTCGATG
This sequence comes from Oscillospiraceae bacterium, assembly GCA_015066525.1. GTDB lineage: Bacteria > Bacillota > Clostridia > Oscillospirales > Acutalibacteraceae > Eubacterium_R. The sequence goes on from SVOG01000052.1 coordinate 14,508, forward strand.
TTTATCTACTCGCTGACCTACGCGCTCGGCGACATCGGCAAGTCGGTCGGCATTATCCTGCTTGTCGTACAGATAGGCGGCTCGGGCGGTACCTTCCCGATTGACGTGTGCCCGAGTTTCTTCAGGGCGATTCACCCGTATCTGCCGTTTACCTTCGTTATCAACGCGATGCGCGAATGCGTCTGCGGTACATACGCGGGCGATTACTGGATTGACCTGCTCAAACTTTCGGCGTATATCGTGGCGGCACTCGTAATCGGACTCGGCGTGAAATTCCTGGTGAAAAAGCCGATACGCTTCTTTGAAAAGCAAGTGGAAAAAACTGATTTATTTTAATGTATTTGTATTGAAAAATAGAAAATTAGTGCTATAATGATAATTTAGAATATATTAAAGGAGGTATGTGTATGAACTTGACTCCTGTTCTTGGCAAACTCGATTTAGGCGCTGAGCTTGCCGAGGAGCTGAGTATTGAAGAGGTATTCAGTTTCACTGTCGCAGGGCATACCGTATCCGTGGACGAGGGCACCGTGGTGTCGTGGGTGATTATCGCCGTGATGACGGTGCTGGCGCTCATTCTGACCCGTAACCTCAAAGTCGAGGGCGAAATTTCGCGCCGCCAGGCGTTTCTCGAAATGCTTTATGAAAAGGGCGAAAATTTCTTCAAAGGACTGATGGGACCCAAGGTCTATGACTTTATCCCGTGGCTGATGAGTATGGCGCTCTTTATCGGTATGTCGAATATTATCGGTATCTTCGGACCGTCGATTTTCGGCGCGGTGAAGCCGCCGACCAAGAGTATGCAGGTCACTGCTGCGATGGCGATTACGACCATCGTGCTCGTGGAGTATGCGAATATCCGCGACAAGGGACTCTTCGGCAGAATTAAGGCGTATACGAAACCGATTTGGATTATCACGCCGATTAACGTGCTCGAACTGATTACCAAGCCGCTCTCGTTGTGTATGCGACTGTTCGGTAACGTGCTTGCGGCATTCACGATTATGGAACTGATTAAAATCGTGACGCGCAACACGATTATCCCGATGGTGTTCAGTCTGTACTTCGATTTGTTCGACGGACTCCTTCAGGCGTATATCTTCGTATTCCTGACCGCCCTGTATCTGCAGGAGGCGACCGAGGAGCCCGAGGAAGAGCCGAAGGAGAAGAAGGATAAAAAAGGACGCTTAAAGCGCAAGGAACTAAAAGCTAAAAGCTAAGAGCTAATTTCGGCAAAGCCGAGCTAAAAGCTATTAGCTGCCGCAGGCAAATTAGCTTGCCGAAGGCAAAATTAGCTGCGAAGCAAATTAGCTATTAATTGATATAAAATATAAAGGAGATATAATTATGGGACTTATCGCAATTGGTGCAGGTATTGCAGTATTAGTAGGTATCGGTGCAGGTATCGGTATCGGTATGGCAACCAGCAAGGCAGTAGAAGGTATCGCGCGTCAGCCCGAGGCATCGGGTAAGATTCAGACGGCGCTGATTCTCGGCGGCGCACTTGCCGAGGCTACGGCTATTTACGGTCTTATCGTAAGTATTCTGATTATCTTTATGTTAAAGTAAGCACACAAACGGAAGGACATTCAGCATATGTTAAAGTTTGACTGGAACATACTGTTTACCTTTGTCAATCTGATTATCTTCTATCTGCTGATGAGGAAATTCCTCTTCGGCAGAATTAAGAAGGTGATGGACGCCCGTAAGGAGCTGATTCAAAAGCAGTTCGACGACGCAGCCGAGACCGCTAAGCAGGCGGACGAAAAACTCGCGGACTACGAGGCGAAGATTGCCGACGTCGAAGCCGAGGGCGAGCAGATTATCGCCGAGGCGAAGGACGACGCAAAGGCAGAGTATGACAAGATTATCAAGAGAGCCGAGGCGGACGCAGCGGCTCTGAAGGCTGACGCCGAAAAACAAATTGAAATCGACACGATGAACGCCAAGAAAGCGGCGAAGGAGGAGATTGCCTCCCTGGCAATGCAGGCAGCCGAAAAGGTTGTCGGCAAAAGCGTTTCCGCCGAGAATGACAGCGACATTTTTGACGATTTCTTAAAGGAAAGCAGTGAAGAGTAATGATTTCTGATATGGAAAAATATGTCTCTGCGCTGCTGAAGGCGAATGTCAGCGCAGACGATATTGAAAAAACGAAGGCTGTCATCGGCGCGACCGACGAGGTATGCGCAATTCTTGACAGTCCGTCCGTGCCGCTCTCCGAGAAGGAGACGGCTATCGGCGAGCTTTTCCCGAAGAGCATCGGGGGCGTGCTTGCTGCTATCAGCGAGGATATGTGCGTTTCGGAGTTTAACGAAATTGCAAAGGCTTACCTCGCGGAACTTGATAAAAAGAATAACGTGGCGAACGCAGTGCTTCGCTGCGTGACCGAGCCGACGGCTGAGCAGCTTGACGGCTTTAAGGCATTTGTGATGAAGGAGACCGGCGCAGCCGACGCCAAGATTGAAGTCGTCAGGGACGCGTCCCTGCTCGGCGGCTTCGTGATTGACGTGAACGGTATGCAGTTCGACCGCTCCCTGCGCACCAAGCTTAGAAATATCAAGGACACCGTGGAGAAAAACGCGGTGAAGAATAACGACGTCGACGCAGGCGGTATTATCTCGATTCTCAAGGAGGACATCAAGGACTTCGAGTTCGAGACCAAGGGCGAGGAAATCGGCACGGTTATCAGTGTCGGCGACGGTATCGCGACCATTCACGGACTTGACTCCGTTATGTATGGCGAGATTATTATCTTCGAGTCGGGCGTCAAGGGAATGGTGCAGGATATTAAGAAAAATACGGTCGGCTGTATTCTCTTTGGCAGTGATGACGACATCAGCGAAGGCTCCCGTGTGAAGCGCTCGCATAAGAAGGCGGGCGTGCCCGTCGGCGACGCGTTCATCGGCAGAATTGTCAACGCTCTCGGCGAGCCGATTGACGGCAAGGGCGACATCCAGGCGGACGATTACCGCCTCGTGGAGCAGCCTGCTCCCTCGATTGTGGACAGAAAGTCCGTATCCGAGCCACTCGAGACGGGTATTCTCGCGATTGACTCGATGTTCCCCATCGGCAGAGGACAGCGTGAGCTGATTATCGGCGACCGACAGACAGGTAAAACCTCGATTGCACTCGATACCATTCTCAACCAGAAGGGTAAGAACTGTATCTGTATCTATAACGCCATCGGACAGAAGGCGTCGACCGTTGCTAACCTTGTGGGCGACCTCGAGAAGCACGGCGCGCTTGATTACACCATCGTTGTCTGCGCGACCGCAGCCGACCCCGCGTCGCTGCAGTATATCGCGCCGTATGCGGCGACCGCGATTGCGGAATACTTTATGTATCAGGGCAAGGACTGCCTTATCGTATACGATGACCTCAGCAAGCACGCTGTTGCCTACCGTGCCATTTCGCTGCTGCTCGAGAGACCGCCCGGACGCGAGGCGTACCCCGGCGACGTATTCTACCTGCACTCGAGACTGCTCGAGCGCTCCAGCCGACTGACGCCCGAGCTCGGCGGCGGCTCCATTACCGCGCTGCCGATTATTGAAACGCAGGCAGGCGACGTATCGGCATATATCCCGACGAACGTTATTTCCATCACGGACGGACAGATTTATCTCGAGAGTGACCTCTTCTTCAGCGGTCAGCGCCCGGCGGTAAATGTCGGACTTTCGGTATCCCGTGTCGGCGGTGCCGCGCAGACCAAGGCGATGAAAAAGGCGGCGGGCTCGCTGCGTGTTGACCTCGCACAGTTCCGTGAGATGGAGGTATTTACGCAGTTCTCGTCCGACCTCGATAACGAGACCAAGGCGCAGCTCCAGTACGGCAAGGGACTGATGGAGCTCTTAAAGCAGCCCCTCGGCAACCCGATGTCGCTTGCGCACCAGGTTATCACGCTCGTTATCGCCATCGGCAAGGGCTTTGTTGAGGTGCCCATCGAGCAGATGAAGAAGTATCAGGGTGAACTCCTCGCGTACTTTGACGAGCAGCACCGCGATATTATCGACGATATCAATGCGACCAAGACGCTCGACGACGCACTCAGGGAGCGCATCTTAAAAGCGGCGAAGGCTTTTAAGAATTGAGAATGCAGAATGGAGAATGGAGAATGAATGGCGGGACACCCGCACCCGATTATAACAGGTGTGGACAAAGTCCACCCTCAATTCTCAATTCTCAACTCTCAATTCTCCATTAAATTTTCGGAGAAAATTATGGCTAACGCAAGAGAAATACAGGGCAGAATCAAGTCGATTAAGGACACGATGAAAATCACGAACGCGATGTATATGGTGTCCTCGTCGAAATTGCAAAAAGCCCGCAGAGACTTAAAAAACACGGAGCCGTATTTCTACCTCATTCAGGACTCGCTGGCGAAAATTCTCGACAGGAATCCCGAGGCAGGTAATATCTTTTTCGACACCCGTGAAAATAAGAAGGGCGCCGACAGAAAGGTCGGACATCTCGTCATTACGGCGGACAAGGGTCTCGCCGGCGCGTATAACCACAATGTGATTAAGCTCGCTGAGGAGATTATGCGCACCGATGAAGCCGACGACAGACTCTTCGTCGTCGGTCAGCTCGGACGGCACTATTTTGAGAAGAAGGATATCGACATTGATATCAACTTCCAATACACCGCCCAGGACCCGACGATGAACCGCGCAAGGCATATTGCGCGGCGGCTGACGGAGCTGTTTGAAAAGGGTGAGATTGACGAGCTCTATGTCATCTATACCCAGATGGTGAACTCCATGACCGTCGAGGCGAAGAGTCGCCGTCTCCTTCCGCTCTCTCCCGAAAAGATTGAGATGCAGGACAACGAGCTTGTATCGCGCTACGACAACGCAGCGCTGCTCCCCGACGCCCAGACGGTGTTTAATAAGATTGTACCCGACTATATTACGGGCTTCGTTTACGGCGCACTGGTGGAATCCTTCTGCAGTGAGCACAACGCCCGTATGATGGCGATGCAGACTGCGACGGACAGCGCGCAGGAGATGGTCAGAGAGCTGTCCATCCAGTACAACCGCGCCCGCCAGGCAGCGATTACCCAGGAGATTACCGAGGTTGTCGCAGGCGCACGCTCTAAGAATAAAAACTAATGATTAGGAACGAATGACTATGAGTTTTGGAAGAATCGTTCAGGTAATGGGTCCCGTTGTCGATGTTCGTTTCGACGGTACCCTGCCTAAAATTAAAGACGCACTCGAGGTGCAAAACGGCGATAAGAAGGCTGTGATGGAAGTCGCTCAGCATATCGGCAACGGTATGGTGCGCTGCATTATGCTTGCGGCGTCCGACGGTCTGTATAAGGATATGCAGGTCGAGGCGACGGGCGATGCTATTAAAGTGCCCATCGGCGAGAAAACGCTCGGCAGACTCTTTAATGTTGTCGGCGAAACCATCGACGACCTCGAGAGCCTCGAGAATGAGGAACACTGGTCCATCCACCGCAGACCGCCCGCCTTTGAGGAGCAGTCCAGTGAGGTGGAAATCCTCGAGACAGGTATTAAGGTTATCGACCTCTTAACCCCGTATCAGAAGGGCGGTAAAATCGGTCTTTTCGGCGGCGCGGGC
>SVOG01000053.1 GCA_015066525.1 Oscillospiraceae bacterium
AAAATCTGCGCCCTTCTGCCTGATACAAGGCTCTATAATTTCTATGGCAGCACCGAGAGCGGCTGCATCGTGATTTATAATTTCAATACGCAAAACAGCAAGGAAAACTGCATCGGCAAACCTACGCACAATGCCGAGATTCTGATTGTGGACGACAACCATCATCCGATTGAATCGAGCAGCGAAAATACGGGACTCCTCGCGAGCGTCGGCGCGATGAATATGCGCGGCTACTATATGGATGAGGAGGAGACGAAATCCGTGCTTGTTGACGGCGTGGTATATACGAATGACATCGCCTATTTCGACGAGGACGGCGATATTATCCTGCTCGGCAGACAGGGCTCCGTCATCAACGTCGGCGGCAAGAAAGTGTCGCCCGATGAAATCGAAAATGCTGCCAAACAGATTAAGGGCGTCATCGACTGCGGCTGTATTCCCGTGCCCGACGGTATGCTCGGCTCGGTGCCGAAACTTTTTGTCGAGACGAAGAACGAGGACGCGTTTGACGCCGTGATGATTCATAACGAACTTGCCAAAATGCTCGAGCCCTTTAAGGTGCCCAAGCAGATTGTGTGGATTGAGAAAATCCCGCGCACCTTCAACGGCAAACTGATACGCAGGGAACTCGGTTAGGCTCAAGGCTCAAGGATTGCCCTTCGGGCAAAAGGCTCAAGGGTTGGGTGGGCGTTGCCCACACCCATTGTAGGGACCGCTGACCACAGCGGTCCGTAAATTGTTCGGGCGTAGCGAGTAACCGAATGTGCAGGGAAGGTCTACGTGCCCCGCAAAAAAAGCAGGTCTTTCGACCTGCTCATTTTTATTTCTGTTCGTTTCTTTTTTGCTGCTTCTGGAGCAGATTGATGATACGCACAATCACGGTGGAGAGCACGAGGTTGACGGCGAGTTCTACGAGGAAGTTGATACCCACCATACCGGTGATGATGAACTTGCCCGCGCTTTCCACGCCTGCCGCTGCCGCCCATTCGTTAATCGTCGGCATAAAGAAGGCGAGGCATCCGAGTAAGAATACGCCGGTGTTGACAACGGGTGCCGTGATACCTGCGGTGAGGACCGCTGCGAATTTGTTTTTGCTCTCGATTGCCTTGTAGACGGCGGCTGCCGCCACACCTGCGAGTGCGCCCTTGAGCAGTACGGTGATGACCGTTCCGACGGGATTTACAGCGAGGAATGCGCCTGCGTCGCCCGAAATCAGTACCGCGATACCGAATGCGAGACCGAGCCATGCGCCTGCGCCGATGCCGTAGAGGGCTGCGCCGATGATAATCGGGGCGAGTGTCATCGTGATACTGAATACGCCGAATTTGATGGCTGCGCCGGTGAGCTGGAGCACGACGACTATCGCCGTAAACAGACCGAGTCCGGCAATCATTCTTGTGTTTGCTTTCATATTGAATTTTCCTTTCTGCTACTGTTCCGAAGGTCGCCGCGCCAACACAAAAGCGCGCCTCCCCGGGAAATGCGATTTTTCCCTGCGGATACAATGCGCCTTTATTATACTACACAAAATCCCTTTGTCAAGGCTTTGTAGGGACCGCTGACCACAGCGGTCCGCAGGCTCAAGGCTCAAGGGTTGGGTGGGCGTTGCCCACACTCATTGTAGGGAGCGGCGACCTCGACGCTCCGAGCACGCAGCCCTCGAAGGGCGGTGCGCATTGTGCGCGCCCTCCGTTCTAAATTGTAATCAATTTGAAACTTGCATTATTATATATTATATAGTAATATAACAATGAATGACTATATGAAATCTTAAGTGGAGGAAACTATGAGTAGTTATCATCTTACCGGCAGGGAATCGCTCGGCGTTGAGTTTGGCTCGACGCGTATCAAGGCGGTCCTCGTTGACGAGCAGTGCAACCCGATTGCCTCGGGTAGTTACACCTGGGAAAACAGGAATGAAAACGGTATCTGGACCTATCCGCTCTCACAGGTATGGGAGGGACTGCAGGCTGCCTATGCCGAACTGCACCTCGAGGTGTTTGAAAAGACGGGCGAATACATCACCGACCTGTCGTCCATCGGCTTTTCGGCGATGATGCACGGCTATCTGCCGTTTGATAAGGACGGCAACCAGCTCGCTGCATTCCGAACCTGGCGCAACACGATTACGGGTGAGGCGGCGGCAGAGCTGACGAAACTGTTTGACTTCAATATTCCGCAGAGATGGTCCATCGCGCATCTCTATCAGGCAATTCTCAGCGGCGAGGAGCATGTGAAGGATATTGATTATCTTACCACGCTTGCGGGCTACGTCCACTGGAAACTCACGGGCGAGCGCGTGCTCGGCGTCGGCGAAGCGTCGGGTATGTTCCCGATTGACAGCGAGACCTGCGACTATAATAAAAAGATGCTCGAGGAGTTTGCGAGCCTCGACAGCGTACAGCAGTACGACTGGAAGATTGAGGAAATCCTTCCCGAAGTCAAGGGAGCGGGCGCACTCGGCGGCGTACTCACCGAGGAAGGCGCGCGACTGATTGACCCGAGCGGCAGGCTCAAGGCGGGCATTCTCCTCTGTCCTCCCGAGGGCGACGCCGGCACGGGTATGGTCGCGACGAATGCGGTTACCGTGCGTACGGGTAACGTCAGCGCAGGCACCTCAATTTTCTCGATGGTTGTCCTTGAAAAGCCGCTCTCCAGGGTTTACGAGGAGATTGATATCGTCACCACCCCGACGGGTAAGGACGTGGCGATGGTGCACTGCAATAACTGCTGCACCGACCTCGACTACTGGGTCAATCTCTTCGCTGAATTTGCCAAAGCGAGCGGCAGCGATATTCCGAAATACAAGATTTACGACCTTCTCTACGAGCAGGCGCTCGAGGGCGATGCAGACTGCGCGGGTCTCCTGAATTTCAACTACCTCTCGGGCGAGCCGGTGACGCATACCGAGGACGGCGTGCCGATGTTTATCCGCCGCCACGGCTGCAACTTCAATCTCGCCAATTTCTTCCGCGCGCAGATTTACTCCACGATGTCCACGCTCAAAATCGGTATGAAGATACTCGAGAATGAGAATGTGAAGATTGATAAGCTCACCGGTCACGGCGGTCTCTTTAAGACCCCCGTCGTCGGACAGAAGCTGATGGCAGGAGCCGTCAATGCGCCCGTATCCGTGATGGAGACGGCGGGCGAGGGCGGTGCCTGGGGTATCGCGGTGCTCGCGCGCTACGCGGCTGAGCCGAAGGGTATGAGCCTCGAGGAATTCCTCGATACCGAGGTGTTCTCGCGTTATCAGAGCACGACCATCGAACCCGATAAGAAGGATGTCGACGGATTTAACCGCTACATCGAAATGTACGAAAAAGCACTGGCAGTGGAGAAAACTGCCTATGAAAGCATAAATTGAATTGAAAATGGAAAATGGAGAATGGAGAGTGAAGGGTGCTGTGCACGGCAATTATAATGATTGTTTGAGCGTAGCGAGTAACCAAAATTCTCAATTCTCAATTCTCAACTCTCAATTTTCGACTGATAAGGAGATTATAATGTCAATTAAAGATTACGAATTCTGGTTTGTGGTAGGAACGCAGTTCCTCTACGGTGAAGACATTTTTGAAACAATTAACGCGCACGCTGCTGAGATGGCGGCTGCGTGGTCGGAGAAACTCAGCTGTAAGGTAGTGGCAAAGCCCTGCGTGAAGCGCTCGTCGGAAATTCTCGACATTATGCAGGCGGCGAATAACGACCCCTGCTGCGCGGGCGTCATTACCTGGATGCACACCTTCTCCCCGTCTAAGATGTGGATTGCCGGTTTTAACGCACTCGAAAAGCCCTTCCTCCATGTCAACACGCAGTACAACCGCGACATCCCGTGGGATGAAATTGATATGGACTTTATGAATCTCAACCAGTCCGCCCACGGCGACAGGGAGCACGGCTATATCACTGCGCGTATGCGTATGCACCGCAAGGTTATCGCGGGTTACTGGCAGGATGAGGCATTTCAGCACAAGATGGACGTCTGGATGCGTGCGGCAGTCGGTGCGATGGAATCGCGTAAACTGCGCGTGCTGCGTATTTCCGACAATATGCGCAATGTTGCCGTAACCGACGGCGACAAGATTGAGGCGCAGATTAAACTCGGCTGGCAGGTCGACCATTACGGCGTCGGCGACATCATCAAGATGGTTGACGCTGTTACCGAAGAAGAAATCGACGCGCAGATGGCTGAGTATGAAGAACACTATGTGATGGACACCGACAATATCGAGTCCGTCAGATACCAGGCGCGCGAGGAGGTTGCCCTCAAGAAATTCCTCATCAAGGAAGGCTTCGGCGCGTTCCACACGAATTTTGAGGATTTACAGGAACTCCGCCAGCTTCCCGGTCTGGCAGCGCAGGATTTAATGCGCCAGGGCTTCGGTTTCGGTGCCGAGGGTGACTGGAAGGTCGCGGCGATGACCCGCCTGATGAAGAAGATGTCCGAGGGACTGGACGGCGGCACCGCGTTTATGGAGGATTACACCTACCATTTCGAGCCGGGCAACGAGATGCTTCTCGGCTCCCATATGCTCGAGGTCTGCCCGACCATCGCTGCCGAGAAGGCTAAGATTCAGGTGCACCACCTCGGTATCGGCGACAGGGAGGACCCCGCACGCCTCGTCTTTAAGGCGCAGACGGGCGATGCCATCGTTGTAACCCTCGTCGATATGGGCGACAGACTTCGTATGATTGTCAACGACGTGGAGTGCAAGGAGCAGGTGAACGATATGCCCAAACTTCCCGTGGCGGGCGTTTTGTGGAAACCGCTGCCGAATCTCCAGACCTCCGCGGAGGCGTGGATTTACGCGGGCGGCGCGCACCACAGCGTGCTCTCCTATACGCTCACTGCTGAGCATATGCGCGATTTCGCCGAGATTATGGGCATCGAATTCATCCATATTAATAAGGATACCGACATTAACGAATTCAGAAAAGAGTTATTCTTTAATGATGTTGCATATAAATTAAATATAAAATAATTTTTCTCTTGACTTTTAGAACTTTAAGGATAAAATACTATGTTGGAAGAATTAAAAAAGCAGGTTTTTGAAGCAAATTTGAAACTCGTGGAGTACAATCTCGTCGTGCTGACCTGGGGCAATGTTTCGGGTATTGACAGGGAGAAGGGACTCTTCGTCATCAAACCGTCGGGCGTGCCGTACAGCACGATGACAGCCGACGATATGGTGGTGCTGGACCTCGACGGCAACAAGGTCGAGGGTGCCCTTAATCCCTCGTCTGACACCCCGACCCACCTCGAATTGTACCGCTGCTTTGAGGATATCGGCGGCATCGTGCATACCCACTCGCCGTGGGCGTGCTCGTGGGCGCAGGCGGGACGCGACGTGCCCGCTTACGGTACCACCCACGCGGATTTTGCAAACGGCGCCGTGCCCTGCACGCGCGGACTGACGGCTGAGGAAGTCGGCGGCGCATATGAACGCAACACGGGCAAGGTCATTGTGGAAGAGTTTGAAAAGCGCGGCATCGCCCCGTCGGAATGTCCTGCGGTTTTAATTCACCGCCACGGTCCCTTTACCTGGGGTAAGGACGCCTTTAAGGCGACGGAAAACGCCCTGATTCTCGAGGAGGTATGCAAGATGGCGTACCAAACCGAGAGCGTTGCGGCGCTCGGGCAGGATGCGGACATCGGCATCGAGGATTATCTCCTCGATAAGCATTATCAGCGTAAGCACGGCAAGAATGCTTACTACGGACAGAAATAACATACGGAGGACAGCGATATGAAAAGAATTCTCAGCTTACTCTGCGTCGCGACGATGCTGGTGACGGGCATCAGCGTAAATATGGCGGCATATGCAATGATTCCTACGATTGCCGACGCAGAGATTACGCTCGACGCGGATTCCTATACCTATACGGGCAGCGCGATTGAGCCCGGGGTAACGGTAACGCTCGGCAGCGAAACACTTACCAAGGACACGCATTACACGGTAAGTTATGCGAATAATAAAAATGCGGGCACCGCCAAGGTGACCGTAACCGGCGACGGCACTCTCTACACGGGCAGCAAGGATAAGGAATTTAAGATTAAACCCGTGAAACTGTCGGGCAGCGCGATTTCGTATATCGTGGACAAATCCGCGACTCCCGGCAAGGCGGCGCAGTACACGCTGGATTTTAACGGCACGCCGCTGAAAGAGGGCACCGATTACGAGGCGACTTACAGCGGTTATGAGAAGGCGGGTCACAAGGTCGGCAAGGCGGAGTATGTCGGCAAGGGTAACTTTACGGGCACCAAGACTTTCCGTTTCAACGTCTATCCCGACACCGTAACGGGCATTAAGACGAAAAAGCGCACGCTCACCTCGCTGACCCTCACCTGGAACTCCCTTAAGAGCGAGGGCGTGGACGGTTACCGTCTCTATTTCTGCGATGAAAACGGTAAGAAAACCTCGTACATCAAGAGCACCGATACCAATTCCGCTACCATTAAGGGGCTCAAGGCGGGCAGCTATTATTACATCAAAATCCGCGCGTTTGTCAACTACGGCAAGGGCAAGGACGACTATGTATTCAGCGATTACAGCGTGAAGTACAAGGCGTGCACTGCGGTCGAGAAGGTCGCAATGAAAACGGTTGCCAAGACGAAGGATAAGAAGAAGCTCAGCGTCAAGTGGGGCAAGGTTGCGTGTACGGGTTATGAAATCCAGTATACCGCCGATAAGAAGTTCAAAAAGGGCGTCAAGACCGTAACGGTAAACAGTTACAAGACCACCACTAAGAAAATCGGCATCCCGTCTAACAACAAGGTTTACTACGCCCGCGTCAGAGCGTTTAGAAAGTATAACAACGGCAAGTCCGTCGTCAGAGGTGCGTGGAGCGCGAAATTCTCCACCAGCTACGGCAATCTCTATGCGGCGTACGACGCGCATTATGCGAACAACCCGCCGCGAACGAATAACCTCAAGATTGCCTGCAAGGCGATTAACGGCACGATTGTCGCGCCGGGTGAGACCTTCTCGTTTAACAAAACGGTCGGCAGACGCACCACTGCAAAGGGCTACAAGGAAGCTCCGATTTTTGCAAATTCCACCGAGGTTGTACCCGGCGTCGGCGGCGGCGTGTGCCAGGTCGCTTCCACCATGTTTAATACGGCGCTCAAGGCGAATGTGAAGATTGTCGAGCGTCATCAGCACTCCCAGCGCGTGCACTACGGCACCCTCGGTCGTGACGCGGCGATTTACTGGGGCAGCGAGGATTTCAAGTGGTATAATAATACGAACTATCCCATCAAGATTAAGATGTGGTGCAAGGACGGCAGAATCCACTGTGAGTTCTACACGAGTTACGACGTGAAGCCGAAGAAGGTGAAGCTCGTGGTTCACCAGAACGGCAAGAACTTCAAACTCGAGCGCATTGTCGGCGGCAAGGTAAACTATTCCTGCCGGTCATATTATTAATTGACAAAGCGGTTTTATCATAGTATAATACGATTAATATGTGAGGGGTGCTTCGGAAATCCGAGGCTGAGATGATACCCGTTAAGCAGTTCGGTAATGCGAACTGAAGGCGCAGATATTTTAACCCCGTACAGGTGTACGGGGTTTGTTTTTTAGGAGGTAAGATTATGAAAGCAAGTATTGCCATCCAGGTTTTGCCCCAGGTGGACTCGGAGGATGAACTCATCCGCATCGTCGATGAGGTCATCGCGTATCTCAAGAGCACGGGGCTGAATTGCTACGTCGGACCGTTTGAAACGACGATTGAGGGCGAGAGTTACGACGAACTGATGGAGATTGCCGCTCAGTGCCAGAAGGTCGCGATTGCGGCGGGATGTCCGTCCGTCAGTTCCTATATTAAAGTTGTATACTGTCCCGAGGGCGAGGTGCTGACCATTGACAAAAAAGTTACGAAACATCACAGCTGATACCTGCCCGCCGGTGCTGACCATCATCGTCATTCTCGCGATATGGTACGCCGTGTGCAGGGGCGAGGTCGTGCCGGCGTTTATGCTGCCGTCACCCGTCGAGGTGGCGAAGGCGTTTGTCGCAAACTTCGGCTATATGGCAAGAGAGGCTGTCACCACTCTGCAGGAGACCGTCTACGGACTGGCGGCAGGCATCGGAATTGCTTTTGTGATAGCGACGCTGATGGACAAGTTTACCTTTGTCTATAAGGCGTTTTATCCGCTCCTCGTCATCAGCCAGACGATTCCGACGATTGCGATTGCGCCGCTGCTCGTGCTGTGGATGGGCTACGGGATGGCGCCGCGGATTACGCTCGTCATCATCACGACCTTTTTCCCGATTGCCATCGGACTCTTTGACGGCTACCGCAGCGTCGACGGCGACAGCGTCAACCTGCTGCGCTCGATGGGCGCGAGCCGGTTGCAGATATTCCGCCATGTGAAGCTCCCGACGGCGGTCCCGTCGTTTTTCTCGGGACTGCGGATTGCGTCGTCCTATGCAGTAGTCGGCGCGCTGATTGCCGAGTGGCTCGGCGGAAATAACGGGCTCGGCGTCTATATGACCAGAGTAAAAAAAGCATACTCCTTTGACAAGATGTTCGCCGTGATTGTGTTCATCTGCGTCGTGAGTTTGCTCTTAATGGCAGCGGTGAGGCTGATTGAGCGCCTCGCGATGCCGTATAAAAACAGAAATGAGGTATAAAAATGAAAAAATTAATGGCAGTATTACTCACCTTAACACTCGCGTTCAGCCTTGCGGCGTGCGCGGGCAACACAACGAAACCGGCTGAGAGGAAGAAAATCACCCTCTGTCTCGACTACACACCGAATACCAACCACACGGGTATTTTTGTCGCGCAGGAAAAGGAATATTTTGCCGACGAGAATCTCGAAGTGGAGATTATCCAACCCGAAGAGGGCACGGCAACCGAGCTTTGCGCCGCAGGAAAGGTACAGCTTGCGATTGATTTCCAGGATTATCTCGCGCCGAGTTATATCCAGGGTCTCGGCATTACCGCCGTGGCGGCTATCGTCAACCATAATACCGCGGGCATCCTCGCGCGTAAGGGTGAGCTTGCGACACCGAAGGGTCTCGAGGGCGATAAGTACGCTACCTATATGGCGCCGATTGAACTGGCGATGACAAACTACCTCTGCGAAAAGGCGGGCGGCGACAGCTCCAAGATTCATTATATCCAGGACTATCCCACGAATGCTGCCGAGGCGCTGAGCAACCATGTGTTTGACTCGCTTTGCATCTACTACGCGTGGGACGGCATCAACGCCGAGATGACGGGGGACTACGACTTCGTTTACTATAAGGATTACGACAGCGTGTTCGATTATTATTCACCTGTCATTATCGCGAATAACGACTTTTTGAAGAACGATACCGACACTGCCAAGGCGGCACTGCGTGCGATTAAGAAGGGTTATGAGTTTGCGATTGAAAATCCCGACGAGGCAGCCGATATCCTGATTCGAAGCGACGAGACAGGCGCCTTAAACGGCAGGGAAGAGTTTATTAAAAAGAGTCAGCGCTGGCTGTCCGAGAAGTATATCGAGGACGGCAAGCAGTGGGGTTATATCGACCCCGCGCGCTGGAACGGCTTTTACAAATGGTGCTTTGAGAATAAGGCTATCGACACCGAAATCCCCGAAAACACGGGATTTTCAAACGATTATCTGAGCTGAGATGGAAATACTCAGAGCGGAAAATATCCATAAATCCTTCGGCGAAAAGCAGGTGCTGAAAGGTGTCTCCATCGTGTTACACGAGGGCGAGATTGTGTCGCTCCTCGGTGTGAGCGGCGGCGGCAAGACGACGCTTTTTAACGTCCTGTCGGGACTCTATACCCCCGACAGCGGCAGCGTCACCCTGCGCGGCGAGGACGTCACGGGAAAGCCCGGAAAAATCAGTTATATGCTGCAAAAGGATTTGCTTTTGCCCTATAAGAAAGTCATCGACAATGTCTCGCTCCCGCTCGTGCTCGGCGGTATGAGCCGGAAGGAGGCGCGTGCCGAGGCGGACAAGTACTTCGACACCTTCGGGCTGAGCGGCACGCAGCATTTCTACCCCGCGAAACTTTCGGGCGGTATGAAGCAGCGCGCGGCGCTCCTGCGTACCTACCTTTCTTCAAACGGTGCGGCGCTCCTCGATGAGCCGTTTTCGGCGCTTGATACCATCACGAAGTCGAAGATTCACGAGTGGTATCTCGACATTATGGCAAAAATCAATCTTTCCACCGTCTTTATCACCCACGATATTGACGAGGCGATTCTCCTCTCCGACCGCATTTACATCCTCACCGCGGGCAAAATCGCGGCGGAGATTACGGTCGACGCGCCGAAACCGCGCAGCAAAGATTTCAACCTCTCCCCCGCATTTCTTGCCTATAAACGCGAGATTACCGCGCTACTGTAACAAAAAATATTACAGCATATAGATACCTCGTTGACATAATAGACAATATGTAGTATTATGTAGTTAAACAGGAGGGATTCATATGACGGATAAAAAGAAAAAAACCATCTTACCCTATTCGGTACTTCTGATGCTGGTAGCGCTCGGACTGTCCTATATCGAGATTTTTAAGTGGCCGTTCGGCACCTTCGTGACCCTGGCGAGCTTCGTTCCGCTGCTCGTCATCGTCTATAAATACGGCGTGAAATGGGGACTGTTTACGGGGCTCTTCTTCGGACTGATAAAGGGTGGCATTGACGTCTTTTTGCTGCATACGGCGGGAGAACTGCCCACCTCGGCGGATATTGCCGTCGTGTTTGTGCTCGACTTTGTCGTGGCGTACGCCGTGCTCGGCTTTGCGGGACTGTTTCGCGACAGGATTGAGAGCGACCTTGCCGGCAATCTCCTCGGCGGCGGATTCGCGGTGATACTGAATTGGGCGGCGCATTTCGTATCGCGCTTTCTGATTTACGGCACGGAGGCAAAGACCTATCTGCTGCAGATGAAGGACTCCTTCGGCGGCACGAAATGGGCGGGCACCTCGCTCGAGAGTTTCGTGGCAAATCTCTGTGATAATGTCATCGCGCACTATACGGGTAATTACCGCGGCGAAATCTACGCGTTTCTTTACACCGCGTCGTATATGCTGCCCGAATTGATACTCACCCTGCTGATTGTCCTCCTCCTGATGGTCATCCCGAAGGTTAAGGATTTCGTATCCTATGATTGATAAACAGAAAAATAAAAGGATTTGCAGATTCGCTGCAAATCCTTTTTGTTATATTACTTTACTTTGACACTGAGTGTGGCGCTCCAGGGGGAGTAGACCTTTTTTTTGCCGTGCAGCTTATAGGAGCGCACGCGCACATAGTAAGTCGTCTTTGCCCGCGCGGTGGAGAGCGTTTTGCTCACCGTCTTTGGCGAGGTCACAAACTGTGACTTGTAGTTTGATGTGAACTTCTTTGTCGTGCTCCACATCACTTCGTAGCCCGACGCGTCGGAAACCTTGCTCCATTTCACGCTAATCTTCTTCGCCGCGTTGGACGTCGCGGAATTGAGTTTCGGTGCGACGGGGTGGGTGTATGCCGTGAGGGCGGCGCTCTTCGTGCCGTAGAGTTTCGTGCCGTCGGTGAGCGTCTTGACGGCGCGCACCTTGTATTTGTGCTCGGAGTGCTTGGGAAGCTTCGTTATCTTATAATAAGTATTCCTGGTAGAATGGATGTACGCGTAACTGTCGCTGTCGGCGCTGTACTCGTAGATATTATAGTAGGAGACGTTCTCCTGCTTCGTCCATGTGAGTTTGATGGCGTCAGGACTGTTCCACGCGTTTTTCAGCCCCGTAACCTTGGCGGGTGCCGCCGTCATCGCCGTCCAGTCGCAGGATTTGCCGACATAGTCGACGCCGCCGATGACCTTAATCGGACCGACGCGCAGCGTTACCGTTTCTGCGGGGTCAAGGTCCTTTATCGTGTACTCCGTATTCTTCGTGTCGGCGAGGGTCTTAAACGAGGTCGCCGTCTTGATTTGAATTCTGTACCGCGTGGCGTCGGGGTGCGCGTCCCACTTAAAGGTGATGCTGTTTGCCGTTCTGCTCGAAAGCGCGAGGTCGTTTACCTTCGTCGGCACAATCTTGAAGGTAGCGCTGTTGCTGCGGTCGTCGGCGTAGTCGTTGACGCCCGTTACCGTCACCGTCGCGGTGCCGATATCGACGTTATTCTGATACGATACGTAGTAATCGTCGCCCTTGACGAGCTTCTTGCCGTTTACCGTGACCGTGAAGGAGGGTCTCACTTCCTTACCCGTGTACGCCTGGTCCTTGATAGCGGAGATGGTAAAGGGGGACTTTTTGAGAAAGGCGTTCATCGTCTCCTCGTACATAAAGTTACAGTCGACGTAGGTGCTGTCCGTGCCGCTGACCTTACCCTTGGAGGAGTACTGCCACATCTGATAATCGCCCTTGTAGGTGGTGGCTCTGTACCGTTTTGTCGCCGCGTTATAACTCGTGTAGTGCGCGACCCAGATGGTGTAATCCTTCTGCATCGCCTCGTAATCGAGGTGTTCGTAGAAGAAGGATGCCGACGCGTAGATGCCGGGGATGAATCCCGCTGCTTTCACCGTATCGCAAAAGGCGCGCGTGTTCGCCGTCATCTGCTTGAGGGAGAGATGCGCCGTGTTGAGTCTGCCGTCATCGTCGGGGGCAAATTCGTAGTCGAAATAGACGGGCATCGTGATGTTCAGCCCCTTGATGACGCCGATGGTCTTGTTTGCCTCTTCCTTTGCCTCGGCGACCGTGAGCGCCTGCGAGTAGAAATAGGCGCCGACGGAAAGTCCCTGCTTAATTGCGGCATTATAGTAGGCCTTGAAGTTCTTGTCGAGTCCGATGGAGCCGGACTTTCCGTAGCCGCGGTAACCTGCGCGCAGGATGACGTATTTTACGCCGTTATCTTTTAACTTTTTGAAATCCACGTCGCCGTTGTGATACGATAAATCGAGACCGTGCACGACCGTGTACGGCTGCACCTTCGTCTGCTGATTATAGCTCGCTTTCATATACGGGCTGTATGCGCTGTCGTCGGCGTAGGCGCTGAGCGGAAAACTCAGCAGCATCGCGAAAAGCGCTGTGATAGCAATGATTTTTTTCATTTTCATGGATTATTCCTCGTTTGTAAACCAGTAGTTTGTATCGACATATTTTGAGCTGACGCCACTGCATTTACCCTTCTCGCTGAACTGCCAGATGTCGTAATGACCGCCGTAGGTTACCTTTTTATTATAATCGGCAACCCAGATGACCGTGCCCTCCTCGAGGGAGCGCACATTGATGTACGAGCGGTAAATATAGGACGACGCGTAGAGGGCGGGGGTGTAGCCGGCGTCCTTCACCGTTTTGAGAAACGCGTTGATGATATTCGTGCGTTCGCGTCTGTTGAGGTCGGCGTCGGCGAGCCTGCCGATTTGTTTGCCGTCCTTTGTCGGGTACTCGAAATCGAATACGAGCGGGAGCTCGACCTTGTAGCCGCGGATGTTTTTCAGGAGGAATTTTGCCTCCTCAATTGCTTCGGCTTCGCTGACTGCCTGCGAGTAAATATAGACGCCGAAGGGAATATCCGCTTTTTCTGCGCCCTTCATATTCGTGCGCGCCCTGCCGTCGAGGAAGATGTCGCCCGTGTCGTAGCCGCGGCAGCCGACGCGGATGAAGGCGAAGTCAATCTCTTTTTTTGCCTGACTCCAGTCCACCTTGCCGTTGTGGGACGACACGTCGATGCCGTACACCTTTTCCTTGCCGAAACGGTAGGGGATGGCGGTGCGTGTGCGGTGGGAGCGCACGGCAAAGAAGATGCCCGTGACCGCCAGCGCGAGTACCAGCACGAGCGCGATGACGCGCTTTGCGGTGAAAAACGATGTCGATTTTCTACTCTTCGTTTTCTTTTTTACTTTTTTTCTGTTCTTTGTAGCCATTTATTTATCCCTTTATACTATTAGTATTTTAGATACTGTGTCGGGAATTGTCAACAGATATTTGAAAAATTCACAATTTTAGAAAAATATTCTTATTATTTTCTTTGCATTATTGCCCGACTATGCTATAATCGTTTTGAATAATAATATGTGGGTGAAAGAATGAAAAAGACGGTCTCTTTTCTGATGGCACTGATGCTCCTGCTCGCGGCGGCGACACCGACCTTCGCCGGCGATGACATCGTGCTGAATGTTGATAAAAAACAGATTTCGCATGCGGTCAGTCCGACCCTTTACGGCGCGTTTCTCGAGGATATTTCCTTTGCGGGCGACGGCGGACTCGTAGCAAATCTTGTCAATAACGGCTCCTTTGAAGATACGGACAAGCCCGACAACGCCTGGGTGTTCGGCGGCGTGACGCCCGTCCTCTCTAAGGACGACGCGATGAATCCGAAGAATCCTTCCTATGAGACGCTTACCGTCGACGGCAGGGTGACTGCTGAGAATCTCGGCTTTACCGAACTGTATGATTACAAGACCTATGATTACGACAGCGGCGCGGCGAATACCCCCGATATGGGATTTCGCGAGGGCGTGGAGTACGATTTTTCGTGCTATGTGAAGAATGTCGACTTTGACGGCACCGTCAGCGTGTATCTGAATTCGAAGAGTAATAAGAACAGCGTCGTGCAAATCGGCACCGACGGCGTGAGCAATTCCGCGTGGAGTCAACTCACCGCCACGCTGAACTCGAAGGCGACCGAGGACGGCTCGCTCGTGATTGTGTTCGATGGCAAGGGCACGATTAAACTCGATTTTGTCTCCCTTGTCCCGCACGACAGTTACGGCTACGGCAACGACGAGTGGAAGTATGTGTCGCTGCGCCCCGACCTTGTCGAAGCGCTGCGCAATCTCAACCCCTCGTTCCTCCGTTTTCCCGGCGGCTGCTTTGCCGAGGGCAATTCGCTCGACAACCTCTATAACTGGAAGGATACCATCGGCGCGCCCGAGGCGCGTAAACAGAGCACGAATCTCTGGGCGGACCCGAATAACGGCAGATACTATATCAATACGAATGCGCTCGGCTACCACGAGTATTTCCAACTCTCGGAGGATTTGGGCGCGAAGGCGCTGCCCGTCGTAAATGCGGGTATCACCTGCCAGGGACGAAACGGCTACGGCGACCTCCTCGTCGCCAAGCGCAAGGCGGCGATGTCCGACAGCGAGTGGCGCGCCTACCTCATCGGTGAGCGCGGCTTTGATGAAAAGGACGAAGAGGGCATCCGAAACTACACCGACTTTATCGACGGCATCGGTATCAAATCCGACGCGGATTTCGAGAAGAAACTCGACGCAATCGCGCTCAGACCGGGCACGGCGGCATTCAAGAATTATGTGCAGGACATCCTCGACCTCGTCGAGTATGCGAATGCCGACGCGAACACCTCATACTGGGGCGCGCTGCGTGCCGCAAACGGCCACGCCGAGCCCTTCGATATGGAGTATCTCGCCATCGGTAATGAGAACTGGGGCGACCTCTATTTCCGCAACCTCAGCGCGATTTATCAAGCAGTGCACAAGAAGTACCCGAAACTGAAAATCATCACCTCCGTCGGCGCTGCCGCAGAGGGCACGGAATTCGAAAACGCGTGGGCTGAGATAAATGCCAACTACCGCAAAACGATTGCCGACGAGCATTACTACGTCAGCGATAACTGGCTGCTCGAAAACGTTCACCGCTACGACAGCTACGACCGCGACGGCGCGGGCGTGTTCCTCGGTGAGTACGGCACCTTCAGCGAAGGCTTCGGCACGATGATTACGAAGAATAATATGCGTACTGCCGCTGCCGTCGGCGCGTATATGACAGGACTTGAGAAAAACAGCGATATCGTGAAGATGGCGAGCCTTGCCCCGACTTTTGCGAAGGTGAATGCGAATGCCTGGGCGCATAATCTCATCTGGTTTGATTCGCAGAATGTCGCCCTCTCGGCGGATTATTATACGCAGATGCTTTTTGCCAATAATCTCGGCACCAAGGCGGTGGAGACCGACCTCGAGAGCGAAACCGTCTTTGAGAGCGTCACGGTCGACGAGAGCAAGGAAATCCTCTTTATCAAACTCGTCAATACGGGCAAAAAGGAGCATATCCGTATCGCGCTCGATGAGGCGAACGCTGCGTCGATGCAGACGATCTCGCACAAATATAAATCCGCCTCGAATGAAATTGCCAAGCAGCGCGTCGCCCCCGCCGAGGAAGAACTCGAAATCAGCGGGGAGAATCCCGTGCTGGATGTGACGCTTGATGCCAACAGTGTGAACGTCATCCGCGTTGCCTACGGCAATAATAACGGCGACAATTTCTACCATATCCCCGACACCGTCGACCTTGAAACGAAGGCGTATATCCCCGCGGCGGGCATTGCCGCGGTGGTGATTATCTCCGTCTGCCTCTTTGGCGGTATGGCGGCGGGATATCTTATCTATGCGAAAATTCTTGCCAAACGCAGGAAAGAATAATACTGATTACCCAATAGGAGTTGATACTATGAAAAAAGGATTAGCCATCGTAATAGCGGGCGTGATTATCGTAGCGGCAGCGGCGGGTGCCTATGCCGTCGGTACGAGAAGCGATAAGGGCAACGCGACCACTACCGCGTCCGAAACCGCGAGTGTGACGGCGGCGACGGAGTCGACCACCGCGACAACGACTGCCACTGAAACGACAACTGCAACCGAAACCACGACCGAAACGACGACCGAGAGCACGACTGCCGCAGCGCCGGCATTTTTGAAAAGCGGCTACTACTATCTCTATGACGACAAGAATGTCACCTGTCTTGTATTCAAGTTCGGTAATAGCGGCAAGGTGGACATTGCCTATTTTGATGAAACGAATCTGATTGACGAGGACCCCGAATACCTCCAGGGATACGCGAGCTACACCTTTGACGGCGAGAAGATAACAATCAGGAAGCTGCCCAAGGCAGTCAAAAAGTCATCGGTAACGCTCGAGATAAAGAATCATAAACTCTATGCCGGCGGCACCGAACTGGAAAGTCACGACAAACTCAGTCTCACCTTCGCGGGCAATCATTTCGGGTAAGGTATGATGAATCAGTTTGCACGATTTGAACTGCTTGTCGGAGGCGAAGCACTCGAAAGACTGCGCCACAGCCGCGTCGCCGTGTTCGGCGTGGGCGGCGTCGGCGGGTATACCGTCGAGGCGCTGGCACGCTCGGGCGTCGGCACGCTCGATATTATTGACGGCGACAGCGTGAGCCTGACGAATCTCAATCGCCAGATTATCGCCCTGCACTCGACCGTCGGGCGCAGCAAGGTCGCGGTGATGCGCGAGCGTATTCTCGACATCAACCCCGACTGCACGGTGAATACGTATGATTTGTATTTCAGCGCGGAGACCGAGAGTCAGTTCGATTTTACCGCTTATGATTATGTCGTTGACGCGGTTGACAGTGTGACCGCGAAGCTGAGGATTATCGAAATCTGTAAAGAAAAGAATATCCCGATTATTTCGTCGATGGGTACGGGTAATAAGCGCGACCCGTCGCTGCTGACGGTCACCGATATTGCAAAAACGAGTTATGACGGACTCGCGCGTATTATGCGCAAGGAACTCGGCAAACGGGGAATCAAGCACCTCACGGTCGTCTATTCGCCCGAACCTGCTGTTAAAGTTGACGCGGCGAAAGCGGCTGATTTAATCAGCGCCGAGGATTTGCAAAAACGCAGCATTCCCGCCTCCTCAGCCTTCGTGCCGCCGACGGCAGGACTGCTGATTGCCTCGCGGGTTGTCGCTCAGTTGGGAGGCGCTTAAATGGCAAGACAGTTGACGGATTTACAGCTCATTGAGCGCTCGATTATCAAGACTTACCGCAAGGAAATCTGGAATCCCTTTATCGAGGGCGTGAAAAATTATCGCCTCGTGAATGAGGGCGATAAAATTGCCGTGTGTATCTCGGGCGGCAAGGACAGTATGCTGATGGCACTGCTCCTGCGCCAGCTTCAGCGCGTAAGCGAGACGGATTTTGAACTCGTTTACCTCGTGATGGACCCCGGCTATCATCCCGCAAACCGACAGCGTATTGAAGAAAATGCCGCACGGCTCGGCATTCCGATTACCGTGTTTGAGAGCAGCATTTTCGACGTGGCGTACGGCGTGAACGAGGGCTCGCCCTGTTATCTCTGCGCGCGGATGCGCAGGGGACACCTCTACGCTAAGGCGCAGGAACTCGGCTGTAATAAAATTGCGCTCGGGCACCATTTTACCGACGTGATTGAAACGACGCTGCTCGGTATGTTCTACGGCTCGCAGATTCAGGCGATGCTCCCGAAACTGCACTCGACGAATTTCGAGGGAATGGAGCTGATACGCCCCATGTACTGCGTTCACGAGGACGCGATTATCAGGTGGGCAAAGCATAACGATTTGCACTTTATCCAGTGCGCCTGCCGTTTTACCGAATCGTATCATCACAGCGATGACGGTATCGGCAAGAGTAAGCGTCAGGAGATTAAGATGCTCATCAAGGATTTGCGCAAAACAAATCCCGATATCGAGCATAATATTTTTAAGAGTATCCACGCCGTCTGTCTCGACACGATGCCGGGGTATAAGACCGGCGGGGAGTACCACTCGTTTTTAGATAATTATTAAATTGAGAATGGAGAAAACTATGAACATCTGGCATGACATATCACCAAAAAGAATTAAAAAAGACCGCTTTTACGCAGTCATTGAAATCTCGAAGGGCGGCAAGAATAAGTACGAGCTCGACAAGGAGACGGGTATGCTCAAACTCGACCGCGTGCTCTTTACCTCGACCCATTATCCCGCCAATTACGGCTTCATTCCCCGTACATACGCGAGCGATAACGACCCGCTCGATGTCCTCGTGCTCTGCAGCGAGACCATCCAACCGATGACGATTGTGGAGTGTACCCCCATCGGCGTGCTGATTATGGAGGACAGCGGCGCAAGGGATGAGAAGATTATCGCCGTGCCCGTCAACGACCCGAATTATAACGGCTACACCAATATCGACCAGCTGCCCGTGCACCGCTTCGATGAAATCAAGCATTTCTTCGAGGTGTATAAGTCCCTCGAGCACGACAAGGCGACCTCCGTCACCGAGGTGCAGCCGCGCGAGGTTGCCGAGCAGATTATCGAAGCGTGCATCGAGAACTATATCGGTAATTTCCAATTGTAAAAACTGATAATTTTTTCACAAATCAGTTGATTTTTCGTCGGAAATATGTATAA
Source organism: Oscillospiraceae bacterium (assembly GCA_015066525.1). Lineage (GTDB taxonomy): Bacteria > Bacillota > Clostridia > Oscillospirales > Acutalibacteraceae > Eubacterium_R. The sequence goes on from SVOG01000053.1 coordinate 19,141, forward strand.
TGTAGGTAATAAATATTTTTACATAAAGGAGTAAGTATTATGGCAAAGAAATACTATTGTCCCGTGTGCGGATATGAGAGCGACGAGCCCATCAGCGAGTGCCCCATCTGCCACGCAAAAATGGCTGAGAGAGATAATACCGAGGAGATGACCTGGGCTGCGGAGCACGCAGTGGGCATTATCGACGGTGTTGACGAGGAAATCGTACAGGGTCTGCGCGAGAATTTCACCGCTGAGTGTAGTGAAGTCGGTATGTACCTTGCGATGGCAAGAGTGGCATACAGAGAAGGCTATGCCGAAATCGGCGCTTACTGGGAAAAGGCTGCCTGGGAAGAGGCTGAGCACGCTGCTAAGTTTGCGGAGATGCTCGGCGAGGTTCTCACCGACAGCACGAAGAAGAATCTTGAAATGCGTGTTGCTGCCGAGAACGGCGCTACTGCAGGCAAGACCGAACTTGCGAAGAAGGCAAAGGCTCAGGGCCTCGACGCTATTCACGATACGGTACATGAGATGGCCAGAGATGAAGCGCGCCACGGCAAGGCATTCCAGGGTCTCTTAGACCGCTATTTCGGATAATAACACAGTAGACTAACGTTTTGGAGCGCGCTTCAGCACTGGCTAAGCCGCTCCAAATCTTTGATTTGGGAGAAAAGGTATAGTATACCTTTTCGTAGCGGGTTGTAACCAACTGTGCAGACTTCAGCAGTCTCGTGCAGTGACCGCAGACGCGCCCCGCGTCCGACACACGGTAAGGCGT
>SVOG01000054.1 GCA_015066525.1 Oscillospiraceae bacterium
TCCAAAGTAGTTGATGAAACCATCTTCTACTTCAACAATATCAAACCTTTAAGAAAACTTAATAAAAAAACGCCAGTCCAATATCGTATTGAACTGGCAGCTTAATTCTTTTTTGTGTCTACTAAATATTGACTATGTCACTTCAGGGTGGCTTTTTTTACTCTAATTTGCCGGCATCGGTGAAGGGGAAGTAGCAGAACTTCGCCTTGCCGATAATTAAATCCTTGTGCACGTAGTTCGTACTCACCCAGAAACGGGAGTCGACGGAGTTTTCGCGGTTGTCGCCCATCACGAAGTAACTGTCCTCGGGTACTTCGTAGGGACCGTAGTTTCCCGTCGGGGTGCACGCCGTGACGAAATCGTCCCTCAGCTGCTGGGTGTTGCCGTCCTTGTCGGCAACGTAGACGACGCCGTTGACGACGGTGACCGTCTCGCCCGGCAGACCGATAATACGCTTGACGTAGTACGTCTTTTCATTTCCCTTGGCAACCTCGTCGGGCGCCTTGAAGATGATGATGTCGTAGCGTTCGGGGTCGTGGAAACTGTATTCGATTCGGCTGGCGATGATGCGGTCGCCCTCCTGAATGGTGTTGAGCATCGAGCCGGTCGGCACAATCGCGTTGGCGAAGATGAAACTCTTGAGAAACATTGCCACTGCAAACGCAATCACGATGGGGAGGATGAATTCCGCAAATTCTCTGCCCTTTGATTTCGGCTGCTCGGGTTTCTTCTCCGTCGCTACCGCGCCGCAGTCCTGGCAGACGTAGGTGCCGTCCTCATTTTTTCGGATATTATCTCCGCCGCATTTCATACAAGTCATAGATTAGTCCTCTTTTGTAAATTTGAATATCACGCACTCGTAGGGGTACAGACCGAGGTCAATCTTGTCGCCGTAGGAGTAGCGCAGTGAGGTTTCGGGAACCGAGAGAGAGTAGATGTTTTCACGTCTGAGGTCGCCGAGTCCCTCGGGTACGCCCATCAGTGCGTTGAGCGTGAGCGTGAGGTCGGTTTTCTCCTCGCTCGGGTTTCGGAGCGCGATGACGCCCTCGTCGTCCGTCCACGATACATAGCCGTAGATATTGCCCGCTGCGGGGTCGCCGCCGATGAAGGTTGCCTTTTTCAGGATGTGCTGATTGTCCGCTTTGAACTTCAGCGCCTTGGAAAGTTTGTCGCGCTTGATGTCGTCGAGCATCGTCATTTCGGTGGCGAGTTGTGTGAGTCCTTCGCCGCTGACTGTGCTCCACATAGCAAACTTGTAAAACTCGTCGTTACTGTAATCGCCTTCGCGCAGGTCGGTGCGCAGCGCCGCTGCAGGAAGCTGCAGTGCGTGACGGCAGAGCGCGGTATAGTAGGTGGAATCGCTTTTCGAAATCGTACGCTCAACAGGCGATAACTCGTCGCTGAAATCTTCCGTGCTGACAAAGGCGGAGATGTCTACCGCGTTCACCCACTGCCTCCAGAACGGGGATACGTCGTGCATCCCGTACAGGAGAATGTTAATGTCGGGGTGCGCGTTTCTTATGGATTTTACGAGTTCCATTCTGTTTTCGATTAAGTCGTTGACATAGTACATCTCGTTCTTGCCGCCGACCGTGTGGTCGTGGCTCTCGTCGGTGCAAAAAAGCTCTTCGCTCCTGCCGAAGGAGAGCATCAGCGTGCCGAGGTTGTACGCGGTGATAAGGGAGTTCAGATACTCTCTGAGTTTTTCGTTGTAGCGGCTTGACGCGCAGCAGAGCTCGTCGCAATCGGAATGCACGCATCCGTTGCCCGCTTTTTGTATTTTCTTGGCAAGTTTTTTATTGCCCGCTAAATCCAAATGTATGCCGAGCGCGGCATTTTCATTCCGACAGGCAGCGCTGATTTCGGCAAAACCGTTCGTAAACTTCTTGCCGAATTCCCAGAATTCACCCTTGTCACTCGCCCAGAAACTGTTGTTGAGCGTGTAGCCCGCAAAGTGGGGCATATCGGGTGCGTTGAGCCGTTTCAAGGCGTCGCCTGCGGTTTGGCTGACTTCTTCGGGCAGCGCCTTTTTGTCCGCGTTGTAGTCGATACATTCAAAGCGCAGGGGTGCGGGCACGCTGATAAAATCAATGTACTCGAAAAACGCCTTTTGCATCGCCTGCATCGTGTTGTCGCTGCCGCCGCCCATCACGGTCACGGGGCATTTGAAATCCTTGCCGACATTCTTGCCGATGTAGTAGCGAATCTGACCCGCGCCGTGGATAATTTTGCTGTCCACCGCGGGATTCTCGCAGCCGAAGAACAGGCTGTCGATATAAAACGGCTGACCGAGCGAGGTGACGAAATCCGCCCCCTCTTTATGCGTGGCGGGGTCGATACCGAAATGCGTCTTGGAGTTAATGATGCCGATGTTTTCGAGGAATACGCGGTCAATCACCTTGTCGTTATTCTGACTGATGGTGATTTGCTTGCAGACGGTGTTGCCGTCCGCGTGCACCCAGTATTCGAGTGTGACCGTCGTGCCTAAATCCTCGGCAAAGACGAATTTCAGCCGCTCGTTTTCCTCGCTGCTGTGCACGACGGGAAGTCCCTTCGAGGATACCTCGGTGCCGTCGGTGAAGAATACGACGAATTCGCAGCCGTTGCCGTCCGGAACGAAGCCCATCTCTGAGCATTTGTTCATAATCTGGCTGGCGTAAAAATTGCCGTTTGTAATCTTGAATTCGCGTTTGAGCCTTGCGCTCTCCAACTTGAACATGGTTACACCTCTGTCGGTTTTATTGTCCGAGCGAAGCGAGTAACTGAAACTCTCCATTCTCCACTCTTCATTCTCAATTCTGATTATATTTCCTCTTTAATATCCTCGAGTGCTCTGGCGAGCTGGTCGGGGCAGGAGGTACCCTTGAAATTACAGTCGATGCCCTTGAGCGTGGCGATGACCTCGTCAATCGGTCTGCCCTTGACGAGCGCCGCGATACCCTTGAGGTTGCCGTTGCAGCCGCCGAGGAAGGATACGTCGCCTACGGTGCCGTCGTTTTCGTTAATGTCGATGGTAATCCGGCGTGAGCACACGCCCTGCGTTTCATATACAAATTCCATAATCCGTTCTCCTAAATTACACTAAATAGTATTATACAATTATATAGTGAATAATTCAATAACAATTTGTGAAATAACATTCCGACAAAAAGAAAAAGCAATCCCGAACCGCCAAAAGAAAAAGCAATCCCGAAGGATTGCTTTTCATTATGGATTGTAAAGTTGAATTATTTAAGTTCAACAGTAGCGCCAGCCTCTTCGAGCTTAGCCTTGAGAGCCTCAGCGTCAGCTGCGGGCATTGCTTCCTTAACTGTGGAAGGAGCACCGTCAACAAGCTCCTTAGCCTCCTTAAGACCAAGACCTGTTGCCTCACGAACTGCCTTGATAACAGCAATCTTCTGAGCGCCTGCGGATGCAAGAACTACATCGAAATCGCTCTTCTCTTCAGCTGCTGCTGCGCCGCCCTCTGCCGGTGCTGCAACTGCTACAGCTGCTGCTGCGCTTACGCCGAATTCTTCTTCTACTGCGGATACGAGCTCAGAAAGCTCAAGAACTGTGAGCTCTTTGAGAGCGTCAACAATTGCGGTAATCTTATCGTTTGCCATTGTAATTTCCTCCAAATATAATATTTAATCGTTTTTGCCTTCCCCTTGAGGGGAAGGTGGCTGCCGTCAGGCAGTCGGATGAGGTGGAATTGTAGCAACACCTCATCAGTCACCTTTGGTGACAGCTTCTCCTCGAGGAGAAGCCTAATAGGTTTTTCAAAATTATTCTGCTGATTCCTCAGCCGGTGCTTCTGCGGGAGCTTCCTCTGCAGGAGCGGTTTCTGCAGCCGGTGCAGTCTCCTCAGCGGGAGCCTCTGCGGGTGCTGCTTCTTCAGCCGGAGCCTCTTCTTCCTTTGCTGCCGGCTCGCAAGCTTCAACGCCGCCCTTGTCTACGATAGCCTGTACGCCACGCGCGAAGGCTGCGATAGGTGCGTTGAATACGCTGCAAACTGTTGCGAGAAGAACTTCTCTGGACGGCAGCTTCGCAAGAGAAACAATCTTTGCATTGTCGATGATTTCACCGTCAAGATAACCTGTCTTGATGTTGAAATTGTCGTGAGCCTCAGCATACTTATTAAGAATGCGGGCTGCTGCCACATAGTCTTCTTCGCTGGTTGCAACGGCGGTTGTGCCCTCTACTACTGCACTGTCGATTGCGAGGCCTGCGTCCTCGGCTGCACGGGCAAGGATGGAGTTCTTCACTACGGTGTAGTTTACATTTGCTTCACGCAGCTCGCGGCGAAGCTTGGTATCGTCCTCAACATTGATGCCCTTGTAGTCAACGATGACGCCTGCGCAGGAATTCTTCAGTCTTGCAGAAAGGTCAGCAACCTGCTGCTTTTTCTTTTCAAGAACTACTGTACTTGGCATTTACTTTACCTCCATAATTATTTGCCATATTGCTATGGACTTGAAGGCTATTCAACTGCATATAAGAAAATGCATTCCCAAAGATGGGAATGCACAACATTACATAGTATCTGCGTAATGCTCATTCCTCGGCAGGAGAGGGGACAAGTCACCCTGCTTACGCCTTGCGGCACCTGCTGTCTTTGGTTGAACAGCGTGTATATTATATATCATTATATATAGGATGTCAAGCATTTTTTTATCAGGAATAGTATTTGTCCTTGCCGAGCAGCCATTTTTTTGGGTTTTCGTCGATGTACTGCATATGGTAATAATAATCTTCCTCATCGCGGATAATATGGTCGTAAAACCCTGTTTGCCATATGTTTGCGCCAATTTGTTGGTTACAAAATCGTTTTAATGTTCCGATATGACGTGAAAGTTTAGAGTTTGTAGGGAGCGGCGACCTCGACGCTCCACTCAAATCCGCTGTTTCTATCGAAATCATCATATGTAAGTGATTTGGCATAATTGTATATTTTTCAATCAATATATCGTTGTATATGGTATTCATCGTGGTTATGTTTTTCTCAACAACGATACCATAATCAGTGAGTAGTACTTGTGGAGCGTCGGGGTCGCCGCTCCCTACAATCTTTGAGAGTACGCATTTCATATCCTGTACGCAGATTGTGATAAAATATTTCCCATTGGACGAGTAATCGTATTGCCGCAGTCGCGGTAGTTTTCTGTTTGGCTTTTCCATATTATACATTAAAAACGGTGATAAAAACCTGATGCTTTACGGTGAACGCGTCGGGATAATCCGAGAGCATTTTGAAGTGCGCCTCGCTCCACTGTGCGAACTGCTTCTCGCTCATCGAGGCGAGCGTGCCGCGGCAGGCGCACATTCTGCCGTGCCAACTGTCGCGTGTAAAGGGAATGTCGCTTGTGAATTCTTCCGTCACTCTGCCGTCGAATAAATCGTCGTACATATCATCAATCCCGATGGCTTTGGCGTTCCATTCAGGATTAAACGCTTCGACGGTGGCGATGCTTTTTGCCGCAATTTCGTCATCGGGACACCAGTCCATCCATATCTTGATGAACTTGCCGCCGGGTTTGAGCAGTCGGCGGATTTCCTTTTTCATTACCTTGCGGTCAAAGTACGGAAAACACTGCGCTGCCGTGATGCAGTCAAAACTGTCGTCGGGCAGCCCCGTTTTCTCAGCGGGGGATACAAGGTAGCGAATGTCCCAGCCGTTTTGTTTTGCCTTTTCTTTGGCAAACTCAATTTGCTCCTCGGCTATGTCCGCACCGACAACGGTCGCGCTTTGATTGTATAAATTCTGCGGCAGGATACCGGTGCCCGTACCGAGGTCGAGCCATGCGGTGCCTTTTTTTGCCACACCGAGTGCGCGCAATCGGTCGTAAAGTTCGCGCGGGTAGATGTCGCGGTATTTGGCATACTGTGCCGCGGTCATTCCCCAGTCAAAGGCTTTTCCGCCGTCAATCTCTTTATTTCTCATCTGTTTTCCCTCAAAAAAAGGGAACGGTTTGACCGTTCCCTTTACACATAACAATAATGCTTACTCAGCAGATGCAGCGGAGCCAACCTTGTTCGGGTTGATTCTGACGCCGGGACCCATGGTGGATGCCACAGCGCAGGACTTGATGTACTGTCCCTTTGCTGCTTCCGGCTTAGCCTTGATGATAGCGTCGAGGAGAGCGTTGAAGTTCTCGAGGAGCTTATCACTGCCGAAGGATACCTTACCGATGGGGCAGTGGATGATGTTGGTCTTATCAAGACGGTACTCAATCTTACCTGCCTTAGCTTCCTGTACAGCCTTTGCTACGTCGGGAGTAACGGTGCCTGCCTTCGGAGAGGGCATCAGTCCGCGGGGACCGAGAACTTTACCGAGTCTACCGACGAATCCCATCATATCGGGGGATGCGATAGCCACGTCGAAGTCCATCCAGCCACCCTGGATTTTCTGAACGAGGTCTGCGTCGCCGACAACGTCAGCACCTGCTGCCTCAGCAGCCTTAGCAAGGTCGCCCTTTGCAAATACGGCAACTCTTACGTCCTTACCGGTACCGTTCGGGAGAACGACTGCACCGCGAACCTGCTGGTCAGCGTGACGGGAGTCAACGCCCAGACGAACGTGTACTTCAACGGTCTCGTCGAACTTAGCCTTAGCGGTCTGCTGTACGAGGTCGAGAGCCTCTTTCGTTGTGTATAAATTAGCGCGGTCGATTAACTTAGCGCCATCCGTATATTTCTTTCCGTGTTTCATAATAAATTACCTCCAGTGGTTAAATCGGATTTTTCCTCCCACAAGGGAATTAGTCTTCTACTACTATACCCATGCTGCGAGCGGTACCTGCTATCATAGACATAGCAGCTTCGAGCGATGCAGCGTTAAGGTCGGGCATTTTTGTCTCGGCAATCTTCTGTACGTCAGCCTTGGAAATGGTAGCAACCTTGTCCTTGTTCGGAACGCCGGATGCCTTGTCGATTCCGCAAGCCTTCTTGATGAGAACTGCTGCCGGGGGTGTCTTGGTAACGAATGTGAACGAACGGTCCTCGTAAACCGTGATGACTACGGGGATGATAAGACCTGCGTCATTCTTCGTTCTGTCGTTGAATTCCTTTGTGAATGCTACGATGTTTACACCGTGCTGACCGAGTGCAGGACCAACCGGAGGCGCCGGTGTTGCTTTGCCTGCAGGGATTTGAAGTTTAATTAAACCTACTACCTTTTGAGCCATAATTTTTTTCCTCCTAAAAAATGTGGTAAATTGCGGAGAAAAACGGACGTGCCGTTTTATTCCTCCCACTCACAAAGCGGCGCCATACCGCTCTGCGGTAAAATGCAGATAAACTGCGTATTACTTAGATTAATCCTTGACCTTCTCAAGCTGGTCAAGTTCAAAATCGACTGCCGTGTCTCTGCCGAACATCGAAACGATTACCTGGACGCTGTTGTTTTCCGCGTCGATGGTTTCTACCGTTCCGCTGAAGCCTTCCAGCGGGCCGTCGATAACGTTGACGAGGTCGCCTACTTCGTAGTTTACCTCGATGGATACCTTTTCTACGCCGAGGTTTTTAATCTCTTCCTCGGTGAGCGGCACGGGCTTGCCCTCGGGGCCTACAAAGCCTGCGCAGCCTCGGGTGTTACGAACGACGTACCAGGTGTCATCCGTCATTACCATCTTAATCAGCAGATAAGAGGGGAATATCTTCCTCTCGTATTCCTTCTTCGTACCGTCGTCCTTGACCTCGACGACCGTCTCGGTCGGTACGACAATCTCCTGAATTAAGTCGGTAAGGTTACGGTTTTGCACCTTGAGTCTGAGGTCGCTTGCGACCTTGTTCTCGTAACCCGAAAAGGTATGTGCGACATACCATTTTGCTTCTTCCATAAAAGCCTCCTTTTATTAATCGGCTTTCTCAGTTGTTGCAGCGGTGGTGTCTGCCTCTGTATTCTCTTCAACAGTCTCGGCAGTGGTCGGTTGCGTTGTGGTTTCTGCTGCGGTGGTCGTCTCCTTGGTTGCGAGCTGTTTGATGCCCTTCATACCTGCGGTAAGACCCTGGTCGATACCGAAGATGACGACGCCGACGATGAGGATTACAACGAGTACGACAAGAGTGTTCTTGAGCACTTCCGCAGCGCCGGGCCATACGACCTTTTTGCCTTCGCTTCTTACACTCTTGAAAAATGCTGCCATTGACTTGAAGGGGTTTTTGCGAGTCTTTTTATCAGACTTCTTGTCAGTTTTCTTAGCTGACTTTTTATTCTTCTTATCTTCAGCCATTTTTCTCCCTCCGCTTACTTCGTCTCTCTGTGAAGAGTGTGCTTTTTGCAGAATGGACAATACTTGTTCATTTCAAGTCTGTCGGGTGTGTTTTTCTTGTTCTTCATTGTGTTGTAGTTGCGTTGTTTGCATTCAGTGCAAGCTAAAGTTATCTTAACTCTCATTTTGGCACCTCCTATGTTATTTCGATTCCTATCTCCCTCGCTGTGACGGGATACAACGCATATCCGCCGTCATGACCAAATGGGCAAAAAAATAAAACCCATAACGAGGTAAAGCAATCATAACACAATGGGCACCCGATGTCAAGTACTTTTTAATTAATATTTTTTGCTTATTATATATAGTATATAGGCGGGCGATTGTTACACAAATGTAGGGGACGGCCCTTGGAGCGGCGCCTCACCCTTTTGTCACCTGCGGTGACATTTTTGCTAGCGCAGACGCTCCCCTCTGTCACTTTCGTGACATCTCCCCGTTAAGCGGGGAGTACCTCACAGGGGAATCACCTCGACGTCCCAAACACAATCAGGTGCGGGCAGCGCCCGCCCAACACCTTGAGCCTTTTGCCCGCAGGGCAATCCTTGAGCCTTGAGCCTAAAAATATCTTGCATTTTCAGCCGATTTATATTACTATTGTGGGGTACGAGGTTATTTATGGATGTTTTAATTATCGGCGGCGGTGCCTCGGGCATCGTGTGCGCCATCAGACTAAAACAGAATAATCCTGCTATCGGCGTAACGGTGCTCGAGCATCTCGACGAGGCGTGCAAGAAAATCCACGCCACGGGTAACGGCAGATGCAATATCACCAATAAAAACGCCGACGGTTTTGAAACGACGGCGTCCTTTTTTCAATCGCTCGGACTGCTGCTGCGTGAGAGCGGCGAGGGCAGGATGTATCCCTATTCGAACCAGGCGGCGAGCGTGGTCGGGGTACTGCTCGAAGCGTGCGAAAAATACGGCGTGACACTCGTCACCGACTGCCATATTAAAAAGGCGGAAAAACTCGACGGACAGTTCAACGTCTTTACGGATAAGGGCGTTTTCACAGCGGACAATCTTGTGCTTGCCACAGGCGGTATGGCACAGAGTGCACTTGGCTCCGACGGTAGCGGCTACGCGCTTGCAAAAGCGTTTGGACACAGCGTAACGGAACTTTCTCCCGCACTCGTTCAGCTCAAATCCTCGAGTAAAAACTGCCGCGTGCTCAAGGGCGTGCGCGCTAAGTGCTGCGTGAAGATTGAGACAAACGGCGACATCGTCGGCGAGGACTACGGCGAGCTGCTCTTCACCGAGTACGGCATATCGGGAATCGTGACGATGAATCTGTCCGAAAAAATCAGCGACAGACGGCTGAAAAGCGGCGAGGACCGCTGCCACGCCATCATTGACTTCGTCCCCGAAATCAGCGAGGAAGCGCTCGTTTCACATTTTGAAACATTCGGTAATTTTGACGGTATTCTGCCGCATAAACTCTGTGCCGTATTGCAGCGGCAGACGGATGGCGACGGCGTGAAAACCGCGCAATATATCAAGCATTGGAAGCTCATCATTACGGGCACGAAGGGCTACGATTATGCCCAGATTACCAAGGGCGGCGTGCCGCTCGGTGAGTTAAAAGAGGGCGGAGAATCCGCGCTCTGCGACGGGCTGTATATCATCGGTGAACTCACCGACCGCCAGTTCCACTGCGGCGGCTTCAACCTCGACGCCGCCTTTAACAGCGGTATTGCAGCGGCGGATAGAATTGTACGAACGAAGTGAGAAACTCCTTTGGCTCCCCTGTGCAAGGGGAGCTGTCAGCAAAGCTGACTGAGGGGTTGTAACAATCCCTCCGACTGCCTTGCGGCAGCCACCTCCCTTTACACAAGGGAGGCAAAAAGGATGATTGAATTATGATTAGAATTAACGAGATAAAGCTGTCGCTTGACGACGGCGAGGAGCTTTTGAAGCCGCGGGCGGCAAAGGCTCTTAAAATCAATGAAAAGTACATAAAATTGCTCTCCATCTTTAAGAAGAGCGTGGACGCGCGGCGCAAGGACGACGTGCATTTTACTTACAGCGTGGATGTGGAAATCGCGCTCGACGAGGCGCAGATTGTCCAGAAATGTAAGTCGAATAAGGTGCAGCGTGTCAAACCTTACACCTACGAAATGCCGGTGAATAACAGGGCATCGCAGTTCCGCCCGATTGTGGTCGGATTCGGTCCTGCGGGTATGCTTGCGGGAATCATTCTCGCCGAGGCGGGACTCAGACCGATTATCCTCGAACGCGGCAAGGACATTGACGCGCGCCAGCGGGATGTCAACACCTTCTGGACGAAGGCGAAACTCGACGAGGAGTCGAATGTACAATTCGGCGAGGGAGGCGCCGGTACCTTCTCGGACGGCAAACTCACCACGGGTATCAAGAGTCCGTTTATCCGCAAGGTTTTGCAGGAACTCTACGAAGCGGGCGCGCCCGAGGAAATCCTCTATTCTTCCAAACCCCATATCGGTACGGACAGGCTCGCGATTGTCGTCAAGAATATCCGCAAGAAGATTGAGCGCCTCGGCGGCGAAGTGCGTCTCGAGTGTAAACTCGAAAAACTCCTCGTTGCCAACGGATTCGTTCACGGCGTGCATTATACCCACCGCGGCGAAGGCTATGATATTGAGACGGACAGCGTCATTATGGCAATCGGTCACAGCGCGCGCGACACAGTGGAAATGCTCTATCATATGGGCGTGGAAATTATCCAGAAGCCGTTTTCCGTCGGCGCCAGAATTGAGCATCCGCAGAGTTTGATTAACAAGGCGCAGTACGGTAAATTTGCCGACCATCCGAAACTCGGCGCGGCGGATTATAAGCTCTCCTGCCATGGGCTCCACGAGCGCGGCGCATATACGTTTTGTATGTGTCCGGGCGGCACGGTTGTTGCTGCCGCAAGCGAGAAGGAGGGCGTGATTGTCAACGGTATGAGTTCGCTCGCGCGCGACGGACAAAACGCAAATTCCGCGCTGCTCGTCGGGATTGAGCCGAAGGATTTTCCGAGCGAGCATCCGCTTGCCGGTATCTATTATCAGCGCGAGATTGAGCATAAAGCATTTGAACTTGCGGGCGGGAATTACAAGGCACCCGCGCAGCTTGTCGGCGACTTTTTGCAAAATAAAAAAAGCACCGTTCTCGGCGACGTTGAGCCGACCTATCCGATAGGCGTCACGCTGACCGACCTCGGCAAATGTCTGCCCGAAAAGGTGAAGCATACGATGCAGAGCGCCATCGTCGAGATGGATAAGAAGCTAAACGGTTTCAAACTTTACGACGCCGTTCTCACCGCTCCCGAGACAAGGAGCTCAAGCTCGGTACGCATCGTTCGCGATGAATTTCTGCAGTGCAATATCAGCGGCGTATATCCCTGCGGTGAAGGCGCGGGATATGCGGGCGGTATCGTTTCCGCAGCGGTCGACGGCATTAAATGCGCCCACGCGGTACTCGCTGACGAACATTGATGAATCGCAAAACACCCCCGTTCGGTTGAACGGGGGTGTTTGAATTATGGGGGTGTAGACAGTGTCAGTAGGGGCGATTCACGAATCGCCCGAAGCACCCTTAAATGAGCGCGTGATGGTTTTTTCTAAAACGATAACTCCGTTCTGCGGATTAAATCCATCTGCAGCGGCTCGCCGAGCTCGACGAAATACGCGCTGTAACCCGCTACTCTGACGAGCATATCGCGGTGCTTTTCGGGATGCGCCATCGCGTCGCGCATCATCGCGGAACTCATAATGTTGAATTGGCAGTGCATCGCCTTCTGCTCGAAATACGCGTCGATGAAGTTGATGAGATTTTCCCGTCCCTCGAGACCGCTGACGCACGCGGGCGGGAACTTCCAGTTCAGCAGGGTGCCGTTGGTCGCCTTGGCGTGGTTGATCTTGGTGACGGAGTTGGCAATCGCGGTCGGTCCCATATAATCGTGGGAGCCGACGAGGGTGTGGACGGGTCCGAGATTGTCCGAAATCGGCTCGTAATCCTTGCGTCCGTCGATGGACGCCTTGAGGTCCATACCGAGCCCGACGTTGGCGTTTACCGTATATACGCCGGGGCAGAAGCTGCCGCCGCGCGCATTTTTGCGTCCCGAGATATTGTCGCAGTAGATGTCGAATACCTTGGTGAAATATTTGTCCGCAAAATCGTCGTCGTTGCCGAAATGATGCACCTTTTGACTGTTGACGAGGGCATAGAGCGCCTCGTGTCCCTCCCAGTTGTGTGCGACGGCGTCGAGGAGTTCGGCGCCCGTGTATTTCTTTTCGTTAAAGACGAGCTGTTCAATCGTTGACAGGATGTCTGCGCAGGTGGCGATACCGCTCGCCTGCGGTCCGGCGAAATTATACTGCGCGCCGCCCGCCGAGACCTCGCGTCCCGTGTCCACGCAGTGCTTGAAGAATGCCGATGCAAAGGGCAGGGGTTTGCGCTCAGCGTGCGCCTTTTCGATGGACTGAATGGAGTTGCACATCTTCTCCGACCAGAATGCCACCTGGCGGTTAAAACCGGTGAGCACCTCGTCCATATTCCTGTAGGTCAACAGACTGCCGTAGTCGGGCGCGAGCTGCTCGCCCCGTCCTGCACAGCGGTCATAGATTTTACAGTCCTTGCCGCAGCCGACGCATTTGCCGCCGTTCAGGGCAAGTTCCATTACCTTGGCAATGTTCATATAGGCGGCGTCGTGATAGCCGTATTCGCGACCCGGTAGGTCGGGCTCCACGCAGCCGACAACGGCGTAATCCCACGCCTCGTCGGCGGGGATACCCTTGTTTTTCATTGCCTCGATGGCGCTTCTGTCGTTAAAAAGTTTCGGATGACCGTAGCCCGCGCGGATGCATTCCACGGTTTTGACCTTCAGTTCGTAGGGCGTCTTTTCGCTCATTCTGACGCAGAGCCACGGGTCCATCATGCGCGTGTGCACGGATGCCTCGAGCATCATAAAGGTGAGGTCATTCGTCGCGTCGTTGCCGTCCTTGTCCACACCGCCGATGGTGAGGCTTTCGCCGCCCCAGCCCCTGCCGTTTCGCACCTTGGTGCTCTGGCGGTCGCGGAGCTTGGAGGGGTTGCCGCACTTGATAAACGCGCATTCAAGGAGCTCCTGCTCGAACGCCTTGGTGACTGTGTTGTTGTCCATATCGCGGCGGTAAAACGGGTAGAGCCACTGGTCCATTCTGCCGTAGGACACCGAGTGTCCGTTACTTTCAATCAGCGCAATCGTGGTCGCAAAATTCCACAGCTGCAGCGCCTGCCACATTGTCTGCGGCGGCTCACTCGCGATATGCGCACAGTTGTCGCCGATGGCGATGAGTTCCGTCTTTCGCTTATCGTCGGTTTCGCTTTCCGCCATCTGATAAGCGAGATTTGCATAGCGGCGGATGTAGATTTCCGACGCCTTTAGGCTCTCCGCCATCGCGGTATAGAATGCGCGCTTTTCGGCGTCGTTTTCGCATTCTTTCAGCCCGTTTTCGGCTTCTCTGAGCATACCGCCGAGACCGATTGCCATCAGGCGCTCGTAGTCCATGACATAGTGACCGACGCCCGCGAAATGGTAGAGGTTGGTCATATAGACCTTCTTGCCGCTTTCGCCGCCCTTGAGCTGGTCGGCGTCAAATTCCGTCTCGACCGCGTCGGCAACGGTTTTGCCCTCCCAGAACGGGAGAAGGTCGAGAAGGGTCTGCTTGTCCTCGGGGGTGATGTAAAATTTATCGTGCTCCCGGTCGGCAAAGGTGCCGTCGCCCGCCAGTTCTTCGCGTATCCACGATACGGAAAATTCGGGATAAATCGGCGCCGCTTTTTCGGGTGCGGCGATGTCGCCGACAATCAGCTCGTCCGCGTGGATTTCGAGCGGGATTTCGGTGAGAATTCTGGTGAGGAAGCGCGCCGTTTTGAGTATCGGGGAGAGGGTGGGATTTTCGCGGTAAACCTGCGTAATCATCTCCGCTCTTTTGACGTCGACGGTAAATTCTTTTTCGAGAAACGCTGCGCGCAGGCGGTTGACTCTCCCGTACGGGGAAAAATCGTCGTGACCGACCTTGTAGCCGAGACCGTAGGTCTTGTCAAACGGCTCGGTGCCGCAGGGTTTGATTTGAGGATTCATGATTCGTTCTCCTTTGTGGTAGTGCCGAGCATACAGGGGATGCCCTGCGCGGCAAAATACGCGCGGATATTCCCGCACCTGCTCTCAAACGCGGGCTTGGAATACGCGTAGTTTTCGAATGTATACGGCTGATTCAGCGAGCGATACTTCTCCTCGCCGAGCGGCATATAGGGGAGTAGCTGCAGCATCTGAATGTTGCCGTGCATTTTTGTTTTGATAAATTCCGCCGTGAGGGCGGCGTTTTGGATATTGTCGTTGATTTTCGGTATCAGCGGAATCCGCAGCACGAGCGGGATGTCCGCCGCGGCGAGGCGCTCGAGATTCTGCAGTATCGGTGCGTTATCGTAGCCGATATATTTCTTGTGCAGGCGTGCGTCCGCCATCTTGATATCCGCTATCATCATATCAATAAAGGGGAGCGCGCTTTCGATGACCTCCCAGTCGACAAAGAGTGCACTTTCCACGCAGGTGTGGATGCCCTCGTGGCGGCATTCTTTGAGCAGAGCGGTCAGGAATTCCGCTTGCATAAACGGCTCGCCGCCCGAGAAGGTGACGCCGCCGTTTTCGCGGTAGTACGGTTTGTCGCGGCGGATGATTTCCATCACTTCGTCGACCGACATTTTCCTGCCCCATGGTTTGAGCGCCACGGAAGGGCAGGCGTCGACGCATTTCATACACGCGCTGCATTTGTCGCGGTCAACCGCCTTCAGTACGCCGCTTTCGAACGCGATGCAGTTCTCGGGACAGACGGATAGACACGCGCCGCATTTTTCGGCGGAGATGCACTTCGTGGGGTAGACGCCGACTTCAATATGGCTCTCGCGGCTCTCGGGGTTGGAGCACCACGGGCACCCGAGCGGGCAGCCCTTGAGAAAGACCTCGGTGCGGATGCCGGGCCCGTCGCTGACCGTGAAGCGCTGGGTGTTAAATACAATGCCTTTTGCTAACATAAATTACAGGATGTTTTTGAGTACAATACATTTGAGTTTCGTCAGTTCGTCAAAGGTGGTCATCACACCTTCGGTGCCGATGCCCGACTGCTTGTAGCCGCCGAACGGCATCTCGAAGCTTCTGAAATAGCTTGAGCCGTTGATGACGACCGTGCCCGCCTCGAATACCGAGGAGAAGTGCACGGCTTTTTTCATATCTTTCGTGAACACACTCGCACCAAGACCGTATTTCGTGTCGTTGGCGAGGGCGATTGCCTCGTCCTCCGTGTCGAAGGGGGCGCACGCCATTACGGGACCGAATACCTCCATATCGTGCATCGCGTCCGCGCTGTACGGAACGTCGGCAAGGATGCAAAACGACATCGCCGCGCCGTTTCTCTCGCCGCCGCAGACGAGCCTTGCGCCCTGGTCGACGGTGAGTTTTATCTGTCTCTCGACCTCTTTGGCAGCGCTTTCGCTGATGAGCGTGCCGAGGTCGGTTGTTTCGTCAGTGGGTGCGCCTATTTTGAATTTTCCGGCAGCCTCGGCGCAGCGGCTGATAAATTCGTCATAAAGCGAACGGTGTACGAAGAATCTCTTGGGCGCACAGCAAATCTGACCCGCGTTGAAGTAGCGGGTGTTGACCGCCTCATTGACAGCCTTGTCCAAATCCGCGTCCGCGAGGACGACGAATGCGTCGTTGCCGCCGAGTTCGAGCGCAACCGTTTTGAGTGAGGATGCGCTTGAACGCGCCACCTCGACGCCGACGGCGGTGGAGCCGGTCAGCGTAAGTGCGTCAATCATCGGGTTTTCGGAAATAAAGGCGCCGATTTCGCTGCCCTTACCCGTCACATACTGTACCACACCTGCCGGCACGCCGACCTCGTTCAGATATTCCACGAGTCTGCCGACGGTGAGCGGGTTTTCCATCGAGGGCTTGACGAGTACGGCATTACCCGAGAGAATCGCGGGGGCAACCTTCTGGTTAAAGAGGTTGCACGGGAAATTAAACGGAATCACGCACGCCACGACGCCGATGGGCTCGCGGGTGGTGATGACGATGTCGCCGTCGTGATTCTGCTCCTGTCCCGCGGGGATGAAGGAGCCGTAGATGTGCTTTGCCTTCTCGGCAAACGCCGTCCACGAGATGAGGATGTTGTTGATTTCAATGCGTGACTGCTTAATCGGTTTGCCCGATTCAGCCGTGAGGAGCTGCGCGAGCTCTTCGGCGTTGTCGCGTACCTTTTGCAGGAATGCCTGCACGAGTTCCGCCTTGCGGTGAACGGGGACAAAACGCCATTTTTTCTGCGCGTCGGCAGCACCTTCTGCCGCGCGGTCAATATCTTCTTTGGTTGCTGAGGGAACGGTGTCGACAATCTCACCCGTGTACGGATTGTAAACGGGAAGTTCGATCCGGTTGGAGGACGCGGTATGCGCGCCGTTGATAATCATTTTCATCATGATACCCCCGATTGCATATAATAACTCACTATTAATTATAATTTTTTAGTAATTTTAATCAATATAAATAATCCACAAAAAATATCATCAAAATCTGAAAAATTTACAAATAATTCATAATTTCTTTGTCTTTTCTTGACATTTGAGGGGGCTTTATATATAATTTTTATATTATTATATCATATTATGGGTAGTTGTATGGAAAAGAAAGAAAGAGCCAAGCGCAATCTCAAATTCTTTTTGAGTGCCGTCGGACTGCTGATGGTGTTCGTGCTGATATTTGACAGCATTTCCACCATCTTCGTACAGCCCGAGGACGACCGATGCTATTCGCTCGTCAGCGGGTACTATAAGGAGCAGGACGATTCCCTCGACGCCGTGTTCATCGGCTCAAGCACCTCTTATGCGAATTTCAATATTATGATGGCGTGGGAAAACTACGGTATGACCGCGTTTACCCTTGCGACCCCGCACCAGCCGATTTACGCCGCGGAGTATCTCTATACCGAGGCGGTCAAGACGCAGCCGAACGCCGTGTATGTCTTTAATCTCGGCACGGTGTGCGAGTATTTCGAGCAGGACCAGCTTTACGGCTTCCATGCAATACTCGACTATATGCCGTTTTCCCTCAATAAAATTCAGCTCACGAAATACCTGCTCGATGAGGCGGATATGAAGTATATGGAAAACAGCGAGTACTTCGTCCCGATGGTACGCTATCACGAGAAGTGGAGCGACTGGGACGGCACGGATTTCCATAAGGAACTCGACGGCGTGAAGGGCGCGCCGCACTATAAGCAGTATAAGTATCAGAAGCGCAATATTGAGAAACTCTATAAGCAGACGGCAAAGGTTGCCGCCGACGATGCCTATACCGCAAAGATTGAGGGCTGCCTCAGCCGATTGATTCAGCAGCTCAAGGCGAATCGGACGAAAGCGGTATTCATCACCTTCCCGACGGCGGGTAAGAGTATGAAGATTCTGCAGCACGTGAATTTCGCCGAGGAGTATGTCAAAAATGCGGGCTATCCCGTCCTCGATATGATTGATAGGGATTTGATGGATTCCATCGGACTCGACCTGACGTGTGATTACTATAACGATAACCATCCGAATATCCACGGCGGCGCCAAGACGACGCAGTATATCGCCGAATATCTGATGGAAAATTACGGCTTTAAGGATAAGCGAAGCGACGCCTCCTTTAAGGCGAAGAAAAGCTGGGAAAAGGCGCTTTCGGAATATAAGAAGATGATGCGCCCGTACTATCTCGACGAGGAATTCTCGCTTCGGATTGATAATGCCTTCCCCGCGCCGAAGATTGCCGCTGCCTCGGAAGAAAAGGGCAGGGTGGAACTCAGCGTGAAATGCGATGACAGCGCGGACGGCTACCGGATTTACAGAAAACAGGGCAGGGACAGCAAGTGGGAACTTGTCGCCGACTGCGGCGCAGATAAACTTACCTATACCGATTCAGCCACGCCCGACACGGAGTACACCTATACCGCGATTGCCTACCGCAAGGACGGCAAGCGCACGGTGTTCAGCCGCTATAAATACTTCGGCGTGACCTTGACAGTGGAGAAATAACAGGAGAAAGATATGAGTTATCAGACCGTCAGTTTTCTGCTCTTTTCGCTTGCGGTATTAGTGGTTTACTACATCTGCCCGAAACGATTGCAGAAATATGTTTTACTGATTGGCAGTATCATTTTTTACTGCCTGGCGGGCACGCAGTATCTGCCGTACCTTCTGACCACGCTTGTCGTCAGCTTCCTGTCGGGACTGTGGATGGGCAAAATCTATCAGGAGGCGGACGGAAGGCTCGCCGCAGCGAAGGATATGCCCGAGAAAAAGGCAATCCGCGAGCGGGCGAAGAAGCACGCCAAAATTGTGCTCAATCTCTCGATGCTCGTGCCGATTGCACTGCTCGTGGTGTGCAAGTATTCGTCCTTCCTCATTAAAAATGCGAATGCCGTGAGCCGCCTTGTCGGACTCGACAAGCAGTTCGAGATTGTAAAATTCGCGCTCCCCGTCGGCATCTCATTTTATACCTTTATGGCGCTGAGCTATATGCTCGATATTTACTGGAAGCGCTATCACTACGAGAAAGATATCATCAATTACGCGACCTATCTGACCTTCTTCCCCCACGTGGTGCAGGGTCCGATTGACCGCTTCAATAAGTTTAATGACCAGATTAAGGACGGCGTTCGGTTCGACCCGTATTATATCCAGAGCGGCGTGATGCTGATTATCTGGGGTTTCTTTAAGAAACTCGTCATCGCCGACCGCCTCGGCTTTTTCGTCGATACGATTTACGGGAATTTCAAGGATTACCACGGCGTTATCTTAATCCTCGCCACGGTGGCGTATTCGATTCAGATTTACTGCGATTTCTCGGGTTGTATTGACATCGTTTCGGGCGTTGCCGAACTCTTTGGCATCAAACTCGCCGAGAACTTCAACCATCCCTATTTCTCGCGCACGATGCTCGAATTCTGGCGCAGGTGGCATATCTCGCTGCAGGAGTGGTTCAAGGACTACGTCTATTTCCCCGTGTCGATGAGCGGCTTCGTCAAGGGTGTGAAGAAATCCGCCAAGAAGAAGGGACATAAGAAAGCGGGCGAACTCTTCGCCAGCTGTTTCCCGATATTCGTCGTGTGGGTCGTCACGGGTCTGTGGCACGGCTCCTCGTGGAAATATGTCGCGTGGGGAATGTTCCACGCCTTCCTGCTCATCAGCAGCAAGATTTTTGAGGACACGAACGCGAAACTCACCAAGTGGTTTAAGATAAATACGGAGTCGTGGAGTTTCGCCCTCTTCCAGATGGCGCGCACCTTTATGCTGTGTTGCGTCGGCAGGGTGTTTTTCCGCGCCAACCGTCTCGCCGATTCCGTCGGCATCTTTCGCAATATATTCAACGCGGGCTTCGGACTGCGTTATCTCGGCTCCGCGCAGCTCGTGTCCTACGGGCTGAATCTCGAGAATATTTTTGTCGTCGTGATGGCAATTTTTGTGCTCCTCATCGGCGATATTCTGCAGGAGAAATACGAGGTGCGCCGTAAACTGATTACGGAAAACAGTTTTATCCTGCGCTGGATTTTGATTTTGCTCGGTGTCTTTATCGTGCTGGTATTCGGCATTTACGGACCGGGCTACGACGCCGGCAGTTTTATCTATCAGGAATTTTAATATAAAGGAGAAATATTATGGACGAATTACTCGCTATGCTCAAGGAGAATTTCCCCGGCATCGACTTTGAAAACGAGGACAAGCTCTATGAAAAGGGTCTGCTCGACTCGGTATCGGTCGTCGAGATTATTTCCGAGATTGAGGATATGTACGATATTTCGGTATCGATGGAGTATATCCAGCCTCAGTATTTTGAGTCGGTATCTGCAATGTGGGATATGATTCAGGAGCTTTCATAATGGTAAAATCAATCGTTGAAGCAGTGATTCAGGGTGCCCTCGGACACCCTGATAAACTATGTCTGGCGGATGATAACACGAAGGTTACCTACCGCGAATATCGGGATAAAATCGAGCGCT
Source organism: Oscillospiraceae bacterium (assembly GCA_015066525.1). Classification (GTDB taxonomy): domain Bacteria; phylum Bacillota; class Clostridia; order Oscillospirales; family Acutalibacteraceae; genus Eubacterium_R. The sequence continues at coordinate 20,282 of SVOG01000054.1, forward strand.
TTGCCGCCTGCCTCACCCAAAAGGGTGTGAAGAAAGGCGATGCGGTCGTCATCGAGGCGTGCCAGACGGTGGACTATCTCGCGCTCGAGCTTGCGATTCAGCTTATCGGCGCGGTGTTCGTTCCGATGGAGCATAACTCCGCCGCGGAAAAAATCGAGGCGCTCGCTGCGACGGTGAACGCTGCCCTCGTGATTTCAAACGGCAAATGCGGCGCGGACATCACCGCCCTTGCCGAGGAGGGAATGGCGTGCGCGCCGCTGACGGATTACACCCTGCCCGCAGGGGATGAAGTAAGCGAAATCCTGTTCAGCACGGGCACCACGGGCAAGGAAAAGGGCATTGTTCTCACGCATCAAAACGACATCGCTCTTGCCGAGAACGTTATGTACGGCGTGGAGATGGAGGAGGACAATGTCGAGCTGATTCCGTCCCCGCTGAATCATTCCCACGGACTGCGCCGCTACTATGCGAATATGGTCAAGGGCAGTTCGGTCGTCATCCTCGGCAGCATTCTGAATCTGCTGAAATTTTTTAGCGTGATTGAGGAGTACGGCGTGACGGCGATTGACCTCGTGCCGACGGCGCTCGCGTTTTTGCTCAAGCGTTCCA
>SVOG01000055.1 GCA_015066525.1 Oscillospiraceae bacterium
AAAAGAAACAGAAGAAGAAAATGAGGACACTGCTGCGCATTTGCGAATCCTGAAACGAAAATTCGATGAGGTTGTTTCCTCACCGATGTATCAATCCTGTGAGATGCGTTTACCCGACAGCGCCTGTCCGACGCTGACCGTCGGCGAGATGGTCGCCCTGCACGAGTTTATAAAGGAGGAGGCGCTCGAGCGGTATTTTATCAAGGCTGGCGAATACGACGCGACCGATACGCCGAAAATGATTCTCCGCTGGGCAGCGCAGGACGGCACCCTGACGGACGCATAGCGGCGGGTTAAAAATATATTGATTATCCTTTGAAATTATAGTATAATTAGCATATTAATACTAAAGGAGATTGATTATGGCTGACCAGATTCCGAATATGGATTATGATGCCGACGAAGTGATTGAAAACTTCAAGGCGAAGTTCAAATGGCCGAATAAGGATGAGGTGGAGGTTGTGGTGAAACCGCCGCAGCTCGGGTTGAAGATTCTGCTTTCGTGCCTGATTACCGCCGTCATCGGCGCGGTGGGATACTATGTGATGTTCCCCGCGATGAACTTCAAGACGACGGAATTTTACACCTTTATCATCGGTATTATCGTCGTATTTTGTGCGGTGTTCTTCCTGCTGATAGGCGCGCGCCGCAAGATTGAGCGCCAGGAATACGCGAAGAAACAGGCAAAAATCCCGATGATTATCATTGCGGTGATTATCGCGGTGATGGTGGTCGGATACCTCACGGGTGCGACGCTGTTTCGCGCGAAGTCTTACAGTAGGCTGATGACGGTCGAGAGCAGCGATTTTGCCGAGGATTTTGCGCAGATTCAGTACGACGAAGTGCCGCGTCTGGATGCGGCTACGGCAAAAATTCTTGCCGACCAGAAGCTCGGTAAACTCGACCAGTACAAGAGCCAGTACGTCGTCACTCAGAATTCAACCCAGATTAACTATAAGGGCAGACCCGTTCGCGTGGCGTATTTTGAGTACGCTAATGTGATGAAATGGTTGAATAATACGAAAAACGGACTGCCCGCCTATATGCTCATCGACCTCGTATCTCAGGAGGTTGAGCCGATTGACTGTATGGAGAAATTCGGCGAAGGTATCAAGTATTCGCCGACCGAACTCTTTAACGAAAAACTGCTCAGACATCTGCGCTTCCAGTACCCGACAGCCATTCTTGACACGCCGAATTTTGAGATTGACGACAACGCGCATCCCTACTGGATTACCCCGACGCTCGATAAGAAAATCGGTCTCTTCGGCGGTACGGATGTCAAGGGCGTTATCATCACTGACGCGCTCACGGGCGAGAGCAAGTATTACAGCATCGACACCGTCAAGACGGATAAGAATCTGAACTGGATTGACGTCGTTTATAACGAGAATCTCGTGCTGCAGCAGTATAATTACTACGGTAAACTCGCGGGCGGTTTCTGGAACTCGATTATCTTCCAGAACGATGTCAACATCGCCTCGAACGGCTCGGGCAATATCGCGCTCGACGACGACGTATGGGTCTACACGGGTATCACCTCGACCGAGAGCGACAGCTCGAACTTCGGTTTCATTCTCTGCAATCAGCGTACGAAGGAAACGCGTTACTATAAGAACGGCGGCGCGACGGAGTATTCCGCTGTCGAATCGGCAAAGGGCGCTGTTCAAAACTACGGCTACCAGGCGATATTCCCCATCCTTCTCGATATTGAAGGGCAGCCGACTTACTTTATGTCGCTTTATGACGACGGCTACAATATCAAGGGCTACGCGCTCGTAAAACTCGACGATAAAACCGTCGTCGGTACCGGTCTGGTAGACGTTGAGAAAACGGACGTCAAGGCACTCAACGCAGCGGTTGAGAATTATATCAACGCGCTGAAAGACAAGGGTATGGTGGACGCTGACGCTGACGCGGCGGACTATCAGGTCGACGATAAGAACGATACGGCTCAAACCGAGGAGGAGGACGAGACGGAGAAACGCCTCACCAAGAAGGGCGAAATCACCGACATCAAGACCACGGTAAACGATGGCAATACCGTCTATTACCTCCAAATCGACGGCAAGTATTACTATATCAAAGCCGCCGATGCGATGAACGTTATCCTGCTCAAGAAGGGCGACACCGTTACCGTCACCTATGAAAAGGACGCGGATAACTTCATCCCCGCGCTTACAGTAGAATAAGCACTATATGACAGGCTCCCCGGATGGGGAGCCTTTTTGTTGCCCGGCAGGCTCAAGGCTCAAGACTCAAGGGATGGGTGAGCTGCGCTCACACCCGATGATATGGCGGACGAGCAATGCTCGTCCCTACATAGTCGTTGTGCAACAATCGTAGGGAGCGGCGACCCGCGGAGCGATGTGCCCTTGGAGCGGGCGCCTCACCCTTTTGTCACCTGCGGTGACATTTCCCCTCACAGGGGAATCTCATCGCTCCCTACAATTCCCTGAGGCGCAGCCGAGTAACCGATTATGTAGGGAGCGGCGACCCCGACGCTCCGCTACTAACACCTATCACCTAAAACCTAACACCTAAAAAAGCCCCCAACGGGGCTTTTTTACTTCGTATAGAAAAGCGTTTCCTCGGGCGCCTGCGAGAAGCGGTAGACCGAGAAGGCGATGCCGAGCGCTAAGTAGATACACAGCGACGACGAGCCGCCCGCTGAGAAGAGCGGAAGCGTGATACCGATACACGGCAGGAGCGAAAGCTCCATACCGATATTGACGAGCACCTGCGCGAAAAGCATCACCGCGATGCCGCTGCACATCAGATAACCCTCGTTATCCCTCGCGTGCATTGCCGTCTGCATCACTCTGAGTATCAGAAATCCGAGAATCAGCACGACCGCCGCCGCGCCGACGAATCCGAATTCCTCGCCCGCTACGGAGAGAATCATATCGTTTTGGTTTTCGGGTACCATACCGCTTTGGGTCATATCGCCCTTGAGGTATCCCTGACCGAAGAGTCCGCCCGAGCCGAGCGCAATCTTGCCGTTTGTCTGCTGATACATAACGTCCTTGTACTGCTCGGGGTAGAAGAGCGCCACAATTCTCTGGCGCTGGATACCGCCGATGATGCCGAGCCGCCACGCGATGACGAAACCGACGATAATCGCGCAGATACCGGCGACGAAATAGCCGATGTTGACCCGCGCGAAAAAGAGCATCCCGATGAACATAATCATAAAGATGAGCGCCGAGCCCGCGTCACCCGTGAGCATCACCAGTCCGATGGGGACGGCGCCGTGAATGACGAGCGGGATAATCGTTTTCAGCCGGTTAATGTTGTCCTTGACGAGGTCGAGGTGGTAACTGAACGAGATGATGAAGCCGACCTTCAGCAGCTCCGACGGCTGGAAATAGAATATCTTGAGGTCGAGCCACGACTTCGCGTCCTGCCTTGCCGACGGCGCCACGCCGAAGAAGAAGGTGAATATCATCAGTCCCACGCACCCCGCCGCGATAATCGGCCAGAGTTTCGAGATAATCTCGTAGTCGATATTCGACACCGCCACGGCGATAATCAGTCCCATCATCACCGATACGAACATACTCCTCACGTCCGACGAGATAATCCTGCCGCCTGAGAGGGAAGCGTGCGTTGCGCTGTACACGAGCGCGAGCCCGTAGAGCGACGCGATGATTGCCGAAAAGAGGGTAACGAAATCCGTATCCTTGATAAACTGAGAAACAGACTTTTCCTTCTGTATTGAATTTTTCATTACTTCTCCTTTCCTGCCCTTTGAGGTAAGCGACTTGCGGAGCGTCGAGGTCGCCGCTCCCTACGATTGTTGTACAACGACTATGTAGGGACGAGCATTGCTCGTCCGCAATACAATGAGTGTGAGCGCAGCTCACCCATCCCTTGAGCCTTGAGCCTTGAGCCTAAATTTGTACATATATTATATTATTTTGACATCCGTTTTTCAATATCTTATTTAATTTTATTATTTAATTATTTTTTGCGGTATGGTATAATGAATGTATCAAATTTGGAGGGGTAATGACTATGCTGACGGATATTGAAATAGCACAGGCTGCCAAAATGAAAAAAATCGGCGAAATTGCCGAGCAAATCGGGATTTCCCAGGACGACATCGAGCCCTACGGCCACTATAAGGCGAAGCTGGGCGAGGCTGTCTTTGACAAACTGAAGGACAAGCCGGACGGCAAGCTGATTCTCGTCACCGCCGTGAATCCCACCCCCGCGGGTGAGGGCAAGACCACCGTTTCCATCGGTCTCGGTCAGGCGATGAACAAAATCGGCAAGAACGCCGTTGTCGCACTGCGCGAGCCTTCGCTCGGCCCCGTATTCGGTATCAAGGGCGGCGCCGCGGGCGGCGGCTACTCCCAGGTGGTGCCGATGGAGGATATTAACCTTCACTTTACGGGCGATATGCACGCCATTACCTCGGCAAATAATTTAATGTGCGCGATGCTCGATAACCATATCCAGCAGGGTAACGAGCAGAATATCGACCAGAGGCAGATTCTCGTCAAGCGCTGCCTCGATATGAACGACCGCGCGCTGCGCAATATCGTTTGCTCCCTCGGCGGCAAACTGAACGGTATCCCGCGTGAGGACCATTTCTGCATCACGGTTGCCAGCGAAGTGATGGCAATCCTCTGCCTGGCGGACGACGTATTCGATTTGAAGAGAAGGCTCGGCAATATCCTCGTCGCTTACCGCTTCGACGGCAGTCCGGTTTACTGCCGCGATATTAAAGCGGACGGTGCGATGACCGTCCTTCTCAAGGACGCGATTAAGCCGAATCTCGTGCAGACGCTCGAGAATACCCCCGTGATTATGCACGGCGGTCCGTTTGCGAATATCGCCCACGGTTGTAACTCGGTGCGCGCGACGAAGATTGCGCTGAAACTCGGCGACTATGCGATTACCGAGGCAGGCTTCGGCTCCGACCTCGGCGCGGAGAAATTCCTCGACATCAAGTGCCGTTTCGCCGGACTGAAACCCTCCGCATCGTGCTTGTTGCCACTGTCCGCTCGATGAAATATAACGGCGGCGTGCCCAAGGAGGAGCTGACGAAGGAGAACCTCGAGGCGCTCAAGCGCGGCAGCGTGAACCTCGGCGCTCATATTGAAAATCTGAAAAAATACGGCGTGCCCGTTGTTGTGGCAATCAACCACTTTAAGAAGGACACCGCGTCCGAAATTGATTATGTGGAGAAATTCTGCCGCGAAAAGGGCGCAGAATTCGCCGTCACCAAGTGCTTTGCCGAGGGCGGAGCAGGCGGCACCGACCTCGCTGAGAAGGTTGTCGCTGCGTGCGAGAAGGAAAACAATTTCCACCACCTCTACGACCTCGATATGCCCGTTTACGACAAAATCAGAACGATTGCAAAGGAGATTTACGGCGCGGACGGCGTCCACTTCCCGAAGGAGACGAGAGCCGCTATCGACGGTTTCGTCAAACTCGGCGCGGACAAGATGCCCGTGTGTATCGCCAAGACGCAGTACAGCCTCTCGGATAATCCGAAACTCCTCGGCAGACCCGAGAACTTCAAGATTACGATTACGGCTGCGAATCTCTCAAACGGCGCGGGCTTCCTCGTATGCCAGGCGGGTAATATTATGACCATGCCCGGACTGTCCAAATCACCCGCCGCTTACAATATCGACATCGACGAAAACGGCAACACCGTAGGACTGTTCTGATGACGGAATATATCACTCATTCCGCCGCTGAGACGGAGGAAAAAGCCGCCGCACTCGCGCAGTCCCTTGCGCGCGGCACGGTCATCGGTTTTCTCGGTGAACTCGGCGCGGGAAAAACCGCCTTTACGCGCGGTTTCGTACAGGGGCTCGGTATTACCGCCGAGGTCTCGTCGCCGACCTTCGCTATCTGCAACGATTACGGCGGGGAAAATGCCCGCGTGATGCACTACGATATGTACCGTGTGGACGGCTGGGACGACCTCGAATCCGTCGGATTTTTCGATGCGCTCGACAGCGGCGCCTACGTGCTGTGCGAATGGAGCGAAAATATTTTCGGCGCGCTCCCCGACGACGCGCTGATTGTCCGAATCGAAAAGCGCGGCGAAACCGAGCGACAATTCAAAATTTATACCAAGGCTGAATTTCAGCAAAGCATATGAAGATTCTTTCCGTGGATGCCTCGGCTAAGACCGCCTCGGCGGCGCTCTCTGACGGGGACAACATTATTAAAAGTGAATTTAAGAATACGGGGCTGACCCACAGCGAAACCCTGCTCCCGATGATTCAGCGCGTGATGGACGGCACGGATTTTGCCGCCCTCGACGCGATTGCCATTACCGCCGGTCCCGGCTCATTTACGGGCGTGAGAATCGGTGTGGCGACGGTGAAGGGGCTCGCTTTTGAGCATAACACCCCCTGCATCCCCGTCTCGACACTCGAGGCGATTGCTTATAATTTCATCGACCGAAACTGCGTCGTCTGCGCCGTGATGGACGCAAGGCGTATGCAGTTTTACAACGCGCTTTTCGCGATAAAAGACGGCGTCTGCACCCGCCTCACACCCGACCGCGCCATCGCGCTCGAGGATTTGAGGGAAGAGGTGAAAGCCTTTGACGAGGTTATGATCGCAGGCGACGGCGCAGCGCTCTGCTATGAGAATATCGGGCTTAAAAATACGGTTTTGCCCGAAGGCGACGCGGTGTACCAGAATGCCGCCTCCGTCGCGAAAGCAGCGCTGCATCACGCACCCGTCACCCCCGTCGCCCTGATGCCGACCTATCTGCGTCAGTCCCAGGCGGAGCGCGAACTAAAGCTAAAGCAGTTTTGAGATTTGAGAGGCTCGCTTTGCTCGCAAGTTTTGAGCATCGTCATAGCAGCGCTTCTCAAAACTCAACGCTCAAAACTCAAAACTTTTCCGGTTGAAAGGAGAAAAATATGATTGCACTCGGCTCAGACCACGCAGGATTTCCGCTCAAGGAGGAAATCCGCAAATTTCTTGAAGAAAACAATATCGACTATACAGATGTCGGCTGCTACACGCCGGAATCGGTGGACTATGCCATCTCGGCGCAGAAGGCGTGCGACAAAGTCGTGTCGGGCGAGTGCGACAAGGCGATTCTCGTCTGCGGCACGGGAATCGGCATCTCGATGGCTGCCAATAAGGTGAAGGGCATCCGCGCGGCGGCTTGCAGCGACTATTTCGGCGCGAAGTATACCCGCCTGCACAACGACGCCAACTGCCTCTGCCTTGGCGCCAGGATTACGGGCGTCGGTGAAGCACTCGAACTCGTGGATGTTTTCCTCCATACGGAGTTTGAAGGCGGCCGCCACCAGCGCCGCATCGACCAGATTATGGATATTGAAAACGGCGAAAAATTATATTAAAATCAATCAATAAAACAAAGCACCCCGCTCATACTAAAAGCGAGGTGTTTTTTATGTTTTTTAAGGGAAAGACAGTATTTTTTGATTCTCCTCCGGTGATTGCGGGCAGCGCGGGCGTTGTCGGCAAAAAGGAGGGCGAGGGACCGCTCAGAAACGATTTCGATATGATTTTTGAGGACACGACGATGGGCAAGGAGTCGTTCGAACTTGCCGAGTCGGCGATGCTCCACGACTCGATTATCCGTGCGCTCAGTCATGCGAATAAGAGCCCGAGCGACGTTGATTTTGTGATGACGGGGGATTTGCTCGACCAGTGCGTCGGCTCGGCGTTTGCGCTGAAGGATTTGCAGATTCCGTTCGTCGGGATGTACGGCGCCTGCTCGACGATGGCGCTCACCCTCGCAAGCTGTGCGATGCTCGTCGACGGCGGCGCGCGCTGCTGCGTCGGCGGTGCGTCGAGCCATTTCTGCTCAAGCGAAAGACAGTTCCGCTTCCCGCTTGAGTACGGCGGCCAGCGCCCGCCCACGGCGCAGTGGACGGTTACGGGAGCGGGCAGTTGCGTCGTGGAGCAGCGCACCCCCGATACCTCCGCCGACGCCATTCAAATCACCGCCATCCAAATCGGCACCATCACCGACCTCGGCATCAAAGACGCCAACAATATGGGCGCCGCCATGGCACCTGCTGCGGCGAGGACGATAAATGACTTTTTGACGGATACACAAACGGGTGCGGAGGATTACGACCTGATACTCACGGGCGATTTGGGGTATACGGGTACGGAACTGTTGCACGAACTGCTCGAGATTGAGTACCACCGCAATATTCAGAGCGTGCACAACGATTGCGGGCTGATGATTTTTGACCTCAAAAAACAGGATGTTAATTCGGGCGGCTCGGGCTGCGGCTGCAGCGCGTCGGTGCTGTGCTCGCATATTCTGGGGAGAATGCGCCGCGGCGAACTGCACAAAGTTCTCTTTGTAGCGACGGGCGCGCTGATGAGTCCAACCTCAACGAAACAGGGGCAGGCAATCCCCGGCATCGCCCACGCGGTCCTGCTCGAAACGCACCGTTCATAACAAAAGCCGATAGGATAGCTTAACGGTATCCTACCGGCTGTTTTTTGTTGACAAGCTGATGTATGAATGCTATTGTATGCTTAAGACATACAGAATTTTACCACTTTTAAGTGTATGCAATTTGTATATGCATTTATATGATAGATTTAAGATTCTTATGAGGTAAATGAATACTTTTATAAGATAATTGCTTTCAAAGACGCTATGGAGGATTAGCATGGGTTGGTTATTTGATTTTGACGATGGTGATATGGCAATGAAGTTGTCGGATGATATGGCAATGGATATGGATTCCGGCGAATTGCATATTACTTCATCGTGGGATGATGAGGATTAGTAAATATCATATTCCCTCAATATCTTTAACTTTCCCTTAAAATGTGCTATATTTTAAGGGAATAGTTTTTGCGGAGGTTTTGGAATGAAATACGGTGAGTCGTTTTTTGATATTGCATATTTGATTATAGCCATTGGTATCGGCGTTTATATTCTTGCAAAAGCAAGCAGTAAACTTCAAAGGCTAATGGGTGCAGCAGCGTTTGTGCTCGGATGCGGCGATGCTTTTCATCTTGTGCCGAGAGTGTTGAATTACTTTGTTAATAAGGATTTTTCGGCAGCGCTCGGGGCAGGCAAACTGATTACCTCAATTACTATGACGGTATTCTATATCCTTATGTATTATATTTTCCTTAATAACTATGATGTTCAGGAGCGCAAAGGTGTAACCTTGAGTATATGGGGCTTGTCTGCAATCAGAATTGCGCTGTGCCTGTTCCCGCAAAACGAGTGGCTAAGCAACAACTCACCGCTTCTGTGGGGCATCCTACGCAACATTCCGTTTGCGATTCTTGGAATCCTTATCGTTATTCTGTATTTCAAATTCAGAAAAGACGATAGATGTTTTCGGTTCATTTGGCTTTATGTAACGCTTTCGTTTTTATTCTATATCCCCGTTGTTGTCGGTGCAGATGCCGTGCCGATTCTCGGTGCCCTTATGCTGCCGAAAACAATTTGCTATCTGCTGATACTGTTTACATTTCTCAAAAAGAAAAAGAACGCATAATGTAAGAAACCGAACTCATGACGAGTTCGGTTTTGCTATGTCTATTCTGTTTCAATGAGAATTTCCCATTCGCCGTTGCGCTTGCCGTTTTCTCCAAAGTGCAATATTTGCACTTTGGATTAAATTTGCAAAAACTTATTGTGGTATTTGCAATTATTTTAAAGTGCCATTTTGTCACTTTGGAAAATCTTTTTTGTCACTTTGAATTGTACTATACATTTGTATTTATAGGTTTTCAAGTATTGTATCAACGGTTATCTTCCATTGTTCTTCGGGTGTTATCGTTGCCGTATCGTCACCGTCTTGTGCGCCGTAGGCGCCGAACTGCGCGTGATTACCGCCTGCGATTTCGACCTTTTTGTAATCGGAAGGTACAAGCGTAAAGCCGACTTCAAGCTTTTCACGATTTAGTACCTTGTCGTTATCTCCATAGATGAATACAACTGGGAAGTTTGCAGCGGTCAAATCCTTTGTCGGATATGCGGCAAGTAGGAATAATCCCGAATAATCGTTCAGGTGCTCGCTTGCATAATTCGCTGCCATAGCTCCGCCGAGCGAATGCCCTGCAAGATAATAATTATCGTAATCATATTTCTCACGGATTTTGTCTGCTTTGTTTGCACCGAGAATTGCGAGTTTCATCGGCATTTTTATCAGAAAGCAGTCAACACCCTGTTCGGCAAGCGATTTCATCATCGGAGCGTACGCAGTTTCTTCAACCTTTGCGCCGGGGTAGAATATCAGCGCCTTGTCCTCGCCGGGACCGTCAAAGAAATATCCCTCGTCAATTTGCGAAACCGTTACGCCATTACTACTCATTATGTACTTATCAATGTCAGCTGCACGGTAATAATCGTTAGCATATATTCTCGTTGCAATCCCCAACGCCGCAATAACGGTAACCAGAATCGCAACAAAAATCTTTGTTTGTTTCTTCATATCAATACCTCTTTTCGCTATTATATCACTATTCCACAACTTTGAAAAGTGTTATTGAGAGTTGCCTCTTGTTATGGTATAATGAATAAAAGCTCGGGAGTTAGTGAGGCACATTATGGAATATATAAGAGTAACAAAAGAAAACATTGAAAGCGAGCATATCTGCTGTGCGATTTCAAACAATAACGACGTTCAGGTTGCGTCAAAAAAGGCGTGGCTTTCCGAGCGGTTTGACGACGGTCTTGTTTTTCTCAAAAGCACCGAGCGAGGCAAATGCTTTATTGAATATATCCCTGCCGAAAATGCGTGGAATCCGATTGAAGCGGACGGCTATATGTTCATTAATTGTCTCTGGGTTTCCGGCTCGTTTAAGGGACACGGTTATTCAAACGACCTGCTCGGCGAATGTATTGAGGACAGCAAAAGCAAGGGAAAGAAGGGCTTGTGTGTTTTGTCTTCCGCAAAGAAAAAGCCGTTTCTTGCCGACCCGAAATATTTGAAATACAAAGGTTTTGAGGTTTGCGACGAGGCGGATAACGGTATTCAGCTTTGGTATTTACCGTTTGAAAAGGGAGCGGAAAAGCCGCAATTCAAAGAATGTGCAAAGCATCCGCATATTGACGATGGCGGTTACGTGCTTTACTACACGAGTCAATGCCCGTTTAACGCAAAGTACGTTCCGATTGTTGAAAAGACAGCAAAGGAACAGGGCGTGCCGTTCAAAGCGATTCATATAACCGATAAAACGGCTGCGCAAAACGCACCGACGCCGATTACAAATTATGCCCTTTTCTTCGATGGCGAATACTTAACAAACGAGCAGATGAACGATAAAAGATTTCTAAAACTGTTAGCGCGATAAGTTTTGATTTACGGAGAGAAACGATGATAGAATTAAGACCGATATCTGTTGATAATATAGAATTGCTTGCAGAAAAGTATAATATGTCTGTTGAAGATGCAAATAATTTGATCGCGCGGTCTGATTCGGAATTGTATGAAAATAAGTATTTCAAGATGTTAGTCGTGCTGAATGGGGCGTCGTGCGTCGGTATAGTTTCACTTTATGAACACTCTGCTTCCGTCATTTCAATCGGACCGGATATTTTTGTAGAGTACAGGAAGCGTGGCTATGGAACTGAGGCGATGAAATTAGCGATGGATATAGCACGGGAAGAGGGCTTCACGATTGTCTGTCAGCAAATCAGAACGAATAACAATGCAAGCATAAAGCTACACGAAAGCCTTGGCTTTGAAACGGATAATTATATTTTCAAAAACAGGAACGATAACGAAGTTAGTATTTACTTAAAATCACTTTTATAGTTGCAGAGGTATTTTATGAATTTTGAAAAAGAAGTAAAAGAACGCTGGGGCAATACCGAAGCGTATGCAGAGTTTAACGAGAAGACAAAGGATTATTCCAAAGAACGCTTTGCGGATATTAATGCAGGGCTTGAATATATCTTCCGTGATTTCGCAGAGCTGATGCAAAGCGGCGCAGAGCCAATCTCAGCCGAAGCGCAGGCACTCGTAAAAAAGCTACAGGAATACATAACTGAAAACTATTACACCTGCACCGATGAAATCCTCAAAGGCCTCGGACAGATGTACGTTGCCGATGACCGACTCAAAGACAACATAGACAAATACGCTGACGGTACAGCAGAATTTGTCAGCAAAGCAATTAGAATTTATTGCGAATAATGAATGGGGAGTTGTACACACAACTCCTTTTTTATTTGACAAATGTTATCATATATGATAACATAAGGTGAATAATATTAAGGAGATGAGAGATTTGACTGACGACAACATCGTTAAAATGCGGCAGAGCATTATATCAAAGCTGACGCAGGCTCGGCTTGAAAAAGGAATATCGCAGGCGCAGCTTGCGGAGATGATAGGAACGCAGCGTTCCAACATTTGCAGAATTGAAAGCGGAGCGCAAAATCTCTCGCTGGATATGTTAATCAAAATTTCTCAGGCGCTTGACAAGGATGTCAGCGTAATTTTAGACGAAAGGAGTGATACCGTGAACAATAACTATATCTTAAAGCTATACGATGAGCCACTTATCGAGTTTACGCTTGAAACCAAATCGCTTGAAGGCTTGAAGGCTACTATTACAAACGTTAATGAAAGTAAAAAAGCTCTGTTTCCGATTGACCTGAAGCTTACCGATGATGGCATAGTAAAGTGGTTGGAGCACAGAGTTATTCCAAAAAATCGCCAGTTTGTTGATGAGATTCTCAAATCCTTCGGGCTCAGCGTTAACAACACCAAGGGTATCATTGACGTATGTATGGGCTTGTCGCTCAACGACAGTTACTGGGTTGTAAAGAGCGATTTTGATGGTAAGTATGCCGACTACAACCTTTATGAAAATCGCTTTTCAGAAGCGCTTTCGCTTGTTGCTTATACGGGCGTTGGCACGGGAAACGAGGCGTTTTCAACTTCTCCCGAGTTTACCACAAACGGTATGCTCCGCAAGGCGTGGCGTTTCGTTGAGGACGACGGCATTTACCTTTATAAAGGCGGAACAGAGGGCGCAGTCAACGCGGGTAACGAGCCGTACAGCGAATACTACGCTTCCCAGATTGCAGAAGTGATGGGGCTTAACGCCGTTCATTATGACCTTGAAAACTGGAAGGGCATTCTTGCCTCAAAGTGCAAGCTATTTACCGATATTGACACGGCATTCGTGCCTGTCGGCAGGCTGATGAAGGAGGGCACGCTCAAAGCCGCACTTGATATTTATGATGAGTACGGTAAGGATTTCCGCGAGCAGGTAAACAGTATGCTTGTGTTTGATGCACTGATTTATAACGAGGACAGGCATTTCGGCAACTTCGGACTGCTGCGTGATAATCACAGCGGTAAGGTCATTGCCCCCGCTCCGATTTTTGATAACGGATTATCTCTTTTCAATTTCGGTATGCCTGACGATTTCAAGAATCTCGCCGAGTATGCAAAGACCAGAACGACTCCGTACAGGCTTTCGTTTGAGGACGTGTGCCGAGAGGTCATGGGAACGAAGCAGCGCAATCAACTCCGAAAGATTGTCGATTTCAAATTCGCAAGGCATCCTTCAATCAATCTTCCCGAAGAACGCTTGACCGCGATTGAAAACTATATCAATGTTCGTGCACGCGAACTGTTGTCATTACCAAAATTGAGATAATTACAAAAAAATGAGGAGTTGCAGTCGCAACTCCTCTTAGCGTTCGGAAGTCATTCATTGTTGCATTTGTTGTATGTTTGTGATAAGATGAATTTGAAAGGAGCAGAGAGTCTACCAATATTATTTTTGGGCGCGTCCCAGAAAGGAGGCAAGGCTATGAATTTCAATATCAGTATTGATTGGAAATTCATTACTGCTCTGGGTGTAGCTATAGGTATTGACATCTTTGCAATAAAGATGAATACTGAAACTGCAACCGAAGTGCTAATTAATGCGATTGGCACTTGCAAGGAGTTTTTAGTTACAGAAAAATGTGCTAATTGATTTCTTGTGAAAATGCGAGGC